>CALFMN010000067.1 GCA_937879875.1 uncultured Chloroflexota bacterium
CACAACCTCCATGTGCTCGCTCGCGCTGCCTGACTACTTGACCGGTGCTCTAGCCAGCCCCGCGCAGGCACCTCGACTTCATCGTGTGGCCAGCGTGGTGATCGAGCCGGACGTGACGCACACCACCGGAAAAGCCTGTAGCGACAGCCGCGAGCGTTTTCGCGGCTCCGTTGACGTTCGGCGTTGTCGAGCTCCTGCTTGAGAGTCCGCAAAACGAGGGTTTGTGAGATCAGCCTCGTTCCCCCTCGCGGCGGCCGTGGCGGTCGCAGGTGTCCGGGGGTGATGCCGTCGGCGGCGAGGCGGTGCTTTTGCACCCGCTGCGTCGCGGTGCGCGGGAAGTCGGCGTAAAACCGGATGCAGCGCGGAACGGCATATCCATCGTACGTCCGGCCGCCCAGCTACGGCTGCCGGCGGAGTGATGCGTTCACTGCCGTAGAGCACGTCGGGCACGGGCTGCCCGCCGGGGGGCATGATTGCTTCCTGCCTCCGTTGCCGCCGCGTGCGCTGGCGCATCCCGCCGGCCCGCGCAGGCGGCGAGCCGATACACAAGATATTGGTTCAGGCTGACGCCCTCGTGCTCTGCGGCGCGCTGCAGATCCTGGTAGAGCGTCTGCGGCAGCCGCAGCAGGAAGCGCGCCGCTTCGCCGTGCTCTTTGGGCAGCGGAACGGTGCGCCCATCCTCAAGCGCTACCACGATCCAGGCACGCATCGCATCGCGCAGCATCTCCCCGACTTCCGCCCAGCTCTCTCCCTGAGTAATACAGCCGGGAAGCTCTTCAACCACACCCACATAGCCGCCGTGCGGGTCCGGCGTGATGCGCAGCGTATACGGCAGGGCGAGATACTCTTCCAGGCTGTGCGCCGCTTCTGCCTTACGTGTCGTCGTCATCGTCCCACTCCTCGATCTGCAGCCGTTCGAGCGCTTCCATCGCGCGGGGCACGTATGCGGCTTTCACGTCGTCTGAACGAACCCTCCGCGGCCGGGAGCTGAGCGTGTCGCAAACAGGCGAAGCCGCGGTGCGGCTGGTCTGCGCATGTGGCGCGCCGCGGGACCCGTCGCCTGGCCGCGGTGTGGCTACGTTGATTGTGACACGAGTGCGGAAACGACTGCAGCAGGCCGACCGATTTGGATCGCTGCGCTCCTGCCCCGCGGCGCTCACGAGCGGTCGCCGGTGCGATCTTCAGAAAAGCGTCATACTGCACACCGGTGCGCGGCCGGCCTCACACCGGTTGGGGCAGATCGATGGCCGCGCGGGCGAGCCTCTGCACCAATGGCGTGACCGTCTCGAGGCTGCGTGCGGCGCCGGCGAGGGTGTCGAAGGTTTCAAAGCCGGTAAGCGTATGGAGCACGTCAACCGTGTCATCGAGCGCTTCGGCGATCGGCCGGCCGTACCGCTCGGCCAGCCGCCCGACGATGACCCGGCAGTGGTTGCGTCGCCACTCGTCGCGCGTCCGCACAGCCTGCTCTAATTCCGGGTCGAGCGCGGCCAGCGCCCGGACGCGGCGCAGCAGCAGCCGGTCGGAGGCCCAGAAGCGGCCGAACACCGCGACCAACTCCATCAGGGACTCCAGCGGATCGGCAAGCGCATGGACGGCGGCCATGCGCTCCATGCCGCCGCGCGCCGCGAGGTCGTCGAACACCGCTTCCAGCACTCCCCGCTTGGAGCCGAACTGGTAGTACACGGTCATGCGAGCGACGCCGGCCTGCTGGGCGACGGCATCGATCGTGAACCCGCGAAAGCCGCTAGCCGAGACGATCAACGCGCGCGCGGCGGCAACAATGCTGGCCCGCGTCTGATCCGTCGCCGCCTGGCGCCGCTTGAGGGAGTACGGGCGGGGCATCGTGGGCTTGACACCTCTAATTGATTGTATACTATGTACAAAAAGAGGGAGGCGCATTCAACCGCAGTCGCTGCTCCAGCCCGCTCCCCCGGCCCTGGGCTTCACCGTAAAGCGTCGCCGTGTGTCGATCCAGACCGCGTTGGCGCTCATCGCCGCCTCAGCGAAGACACGCCCGGGCCTGCTCGGTCACGGCTGGTGCGCATCTGCGCGTCGATCGTCGCGATCGACGCCTGCCGCAAGGGCCGATCACACTCCGCGCTGGAAGAGTACAGCAAGCCGAGAAGGAGGCACCATTATGCAGAGCGATGTGATTGAGCAGGTCCGGGAGTTGGGCCGCCGCTGGGCGGCAGCCGAACAGCAGAACGACGCCACCGCGCTCGACGCGCTGCTCGCCGACGACTTCAGGGCGGTTGGACCGCGCGGCTTCGTACTCGACAAGCAGCAGTGGCTCGACCGCTACCGCTCCGGCGCCTTTGTCACCCGGTCTTTGACGTTGGACGAAGTGGAGGTGCGCATCCACGGGCCGGCAGCCATCGCCGTGGGACGCGAACTGCAGCAGGCCGAGTACCAGGGACATCCCGCCAACGGCCAGTTCCGCGTGACGCAGATCGCGATCCGCGACGGCGAGCGCTGGGTCCTCGCGGGCCTGCATCTCAGCCCCATTGCCGATGGTGCCTGAGCACCAGCTCGCATGCTGTCGGCACGGACAAGACCTGGCGAAGCCGATCACCCAGCGGCAGGTTTCCATGGCCGTGGCCCGCAGAAGACCACGCCAGCGTGGCACGGCCGGCTGGCGAGCAGCTTCACCCAGGCGCTCCGCGCGACGCGGACGCCGGCAGGCGAGGAACGTTGACTTCCGTCGTTGGACGGCGTCGCTCCAAAAGGCGCACCGATCGCACGGCGGCTGCCGCCTCGCGATTCGTCGATTCCGGAACCGCCAGCACCGACCGCGGGGCGTGCGCGCGTCGTGAACCCTCCGGCTGGTGCGCGGGCACGCGAGCTCGTGCCTCATGCAAGGAGGATTCGGTGATGACAACGCAGCAGAACCCCGACGCGCTCGTCCGGCCCGCGGGATTGCTGGCCGGCAAGGTCGCGATCGTCACCGGCGCGAGCCGGGGGATTGGGGCAGCCGCCGCGCGAGCCTTCGCGGCTGCCGGTGCCGCGGTCGTGCTGGCTGCCCGCGACGAGCAGGCGCTGGCGGCCGTGGCCCAGACCATCCGTGCGGCCGGCGGCCAGGCGCTCGCCGTACCGACAGATGTGACCGACCCGTCCTCGGTCGAACGGCTGATCGAACGTACGGTGGATGCGTACGGCCGCCTGGACGCGGCATTCAACAACGCCGGCGGCAGCGGGCATCTCCCGACCCCGCTCGCTGCCATCTCCATCGACGACTTCGACAGCGCCTTCCGTGTCAACGTGCGCGGGGTCTTCCTCTGCTTGAAGTACGAGATCCCCGCCATGATCGCCACTGGTGCCGGCGCCATCGTGAACATGTCTTCCACCGCCGGGCTGCGGAGCGTGCCGGGGATCGCGGCCTATGTCGCGAGCAAGCACGGCGTGATCGGCCTCACGAAGACCGCCGCGCTCGACTACGCCGAGCACGGCATCCGCGTCAACGCCGTCGCGCCCGGCCCCATCCTCAGCGAGCGACTCGCGGCGCTGCGCGATGAACAGCGTGAGCCGATCATTCGGTCGGTTCCCATGCGTCGCATCGGCCGGCCCGAGGAGGTGGGCGCTGCCGTCGCCTGGCTCTGCTCCGATCAGGCCTCCTTCATCACCGGGGCGACGATTCCGATCGATGGCGGGAGGCTGGCGGCCGGCGCCTGATATTCCATAGGCTAGGACAGCAAACCGGTTGGCAGCAGGGGTCCGCCCCGCTTTCTGGGAGGTTCTGATGGCAGGTCTTACCCGCTGGATTTTGCGTCACAAACTGATCGTCGCCGTGCTCTGGCTGATCGTGACGGTCGTTGGCATCGCCACCGTCTCGCGCGCCAGCGCGGCGCTTTCCCAGAAGTTCACGCTGCCCGGCGAGGAGTCCTTCGAGGCCGGCCAGACGATCCTGCGGACGTACGGCTTCGACCCCGGCAACGCGCCGATCGTTCCCGCCGTCATGCTGCCGCAGGGAACCACCGTTGATTCGCCCGGCGTGGCGCAACAGCTTAACGATGCGCTCGCGAAGGTCAGCGCCACGCTGCCGGGCGCACGGATTCTGTCGTACGCCTCGACGAGAGACCGTGCCTTCGTCTCACAGGACGGCCGCACCACGTTCGCCCTCGTCTTTCCCGCCGTTCACCCCGGCGCCGGCGGCTTCAACCCCAACGGCCCGGCGCTGACGGCCACGCAGGCGGCGCTGCAGAACGTCCGCATCGCGGGCGCCCCCGTGCACGTCACGGGCATCGACGCCCTGTCGAACGGCAGCGGCGGCAGCGGCGGTCCGAGCGTCCTGATCGAGACCCTGCTCGGCGCGCTCGGTGCGCTGGTCATTCTCGCCGTGGTCTTCGGCTCGTTCCTCGCCGTCCTGCCGCTGTTCATGGCCGTGGCCTCAATCATGGGCACCTTCCTGCTGATCTGGGGCATCACGACGTTCACCGACGTCAGCTTCCTCGCGGAGTTTCTGGTGGCGCTGATCGGACTCGGTGTGGCGATCGACTACTCGCTGCTGATCATCGTGCGCTGGCGCGAGGAGCTGGCGGGCGGCGCCGACAATGTAACCGCGGTGCAGCGGGCGATGGAGAGCGCCGGCGTCGCGGTCATTCACAGCGGCACGACGGTCTGCGTGGGCCTGCTGGCCCTCGTCGTCCTGCCGGTGCCGTTCCTGCGCAGTGCCGGTTACGCGGGCGCCCTGATTCCGCTGGTCAGCGTCGTGGTGGCGATCACGCTCCTGCCGGTCGTGCTCGCGACCATCGGCCCCTGGCTCGACTGGCCGCACCGCCGCCGCGACAATCATCGCAGCCGCCCGTGGAGCGCCTGGGCGCGCCTCGTGATCCGGCGCCGCTGGGTCGCGGCCGTCGCCGCCGTCGCCGTCCTGGCCGCTCTGCTCATCCCGGCTTTCTCCCTGAACATCAACAATACGAGCCCGGATGCGCTCGCCAGTTCAGGCGATGCACGCGTCGGCCTGATGCAGCTTGAGCAGAGCGGCATCGGCTCCGGCGCGCTCTCGCCGATGCAGGTGCTCGTCCCAGCCGGCAATGCGAACGATCTGGCGGCGCGGCTCGGGCAGGTCGGCGGGGTGCGTGGGGCCGTCGCACCGCCGGACCCGGCCTGGCGGCGTGCGGACACGGCCATCGTCACCGCCGTGAGCGGCGCGGATCCCAACTCCGCCGCCGGCCACAATGCCCTCGACCACGTCCGGCAGGCGGCGCACCAGAGTGCGGCACATGCGCAGGTCACGGGCGCGGCTGCCGGCAACGCCGACTTCGTCGCGGCCGTCTACGGCTTCTTCCCGCTGATGCTCGCACTGATCGCGCTCGTCACCTTCGTACTGCTGGCGCGGGCCTTCCGCTCGCTGCTGCTGCCGCTCAAGGCGGTGCTGCTGAATCTGCTGTCGGTCGGCGCGGCCTTCGGCGTGCTGGTGCTGATCTGGCAGCAAGGCCACGGCTCCCGGCTGATCTGGGGGATCACCGCGACCGGCGCGATCACGGCCTGGGTGCCGCTGATGGTCTTCGCCTTCCTGTTCGGCCTCTCGATGGATTATGAAGTCTTCATCCTGGCCCGCATGCGTGAGCAGTACGATGCCAGCGGCCGGACCGACCAGGCGATCGTTGAGGGCATCGGCCGCACCGGCCGGCTGGTCACGTCCGCCGCGTTGATCCTCTTCCTCGCCTTCGTCTCGCTGGGGTCGGCCCCCGTGACCGACGTCAAGGTCTTCGCGACCGGCCTGGGCGTCGGCATCCTGCTCGATGCTACAGTCGTCCGCGCGCTGCTCGTGCCCGCGCTCGTCTCCCTCATGGGCCACTGGAACTGGTGGCTGCCGCCGCTCCCCGCCCGCGTCCTCCGGGTCAGCCCATCGCTGCCGGCGCCGGAGCCCGCCGGCAAAACCTTCGGCTGATCGCGTTTCGCCTCAACGGCGAGCTCGCCCGCCTGGCGGAGGAATAGGGACCAGGGGCTGATCGAAGTGATGTACAAGACCGCGCGCCGCGATGCGCCGGTGCGAGTGCGGCGCGGACGATTGTCCCACGCGTAAGGAGTGGGTTTCGGGCCGCCAAACAGGCGCTGTCGCCGCCGTGGATTTTTCTCTATGCTGCAGGAGCTCTGAGTCGAGCATGCCCGGTGCCGGCGGGGACGGCCGCGTGTGCTCCGGCTGGCAACGATGAACGTGCCCAGCGCGCCTGCCCGGCCCTGGAATAGGCGGCAGGCGCGGGAGGCGGGGACGATGACGACCAGCAGCGAGACGACCGATCCGGCGCGTCGGGCCACGGCCGGTCCCGCACAGCGCAGAGAAGTGGTCGTAAACGGCCGGCGCGTACGAGTCGTCGATCTGCACGCCCACTGCGCCGTGCCGGAGGCGATGGCTCTCCTCGGGCAAGAGAGCCACGTCCCCGCGCTGCTCCGGGCGAACGTCCGGCAGCGGCTGGATGCGATGAATGAGCAGGGGATCGATGTTGCAGCGCTGAGCATCAATCCATACTGGTATGCAGCCGACCGCGACGTCGCGGCGGAGGTAGTCCGCATCCAGAACGAGGCGCTTGCGGACTTCTGCGCCGCCGAGCCCGATCGCCTCGTCGCGCTCGCCTCGGTGGCCTTGCAGCACCCGGACCTCGCCGCCCAGCAGTTGGAAGCGGGCGTGAAACGCTACGGGCTGCGGGGCGTGCTCGTGGGCGGCAGTGTCAATGGCGAGGAGCTGGCTGACGCCAGGTTTCACCCCTTCTGGGCCAGGGCGGAGGAGCTGGGAGCCCTCGTCTTCATTCACCCCCAGGGCACCGCCGAGCTGGCGAACAGGTTGCGGGGCAACGGCCTGCTGGAGAATGTGATCGGCAACCCGCTCGAGACGACGATCGCGCTCTCCCACCTGATTTTCGAGGGCACGCTTGACCGCTTTCCGGGGCTCAAGATCCTCGCGGCGCATGGCGGCGGCTACCTGCCCTCGTACGCGGCGCGCTCCGATGCCGGGTGCGTCACCTTCCCCGGCCGCTGCACGCCGATCCGGCAGAAGCCGACGGCGTATCTGCGGCAGCTGTACTTCGATTCGCTCGTCTTTACGCCCGAGGGCCTGCGGCATCTCATCGCCGAGACGGGGGCGAGCCAGATCGTGCTTGGGACCGACTATCCCTATCCGTGGACCGCGACCGCGGTGGACCACATCCTCGCGACGCCCGACCTCAGCGACGACGAGCGTATCGCGATCCTCGGGGAGACGGCCGCCCGACTGCTCGGCCTGGCGCACTAGCGCAGCGCGAGCGGGCAAATCTACGCGGCGGTGAGGGGAAGCGCCTGCTTCCGGCGCGCTGGCTCAGGCAAGGCGGGATTCGTCCTCGCGTCGCCGCGGTATACCACCTGGTCCGCGCCTGCCGCGTCGGCCAGCCCACCAGCGGCGAGGCCGCGCTCGACGAACATCTGCCTGTATCGGCCGACAACGCCAGGTACCATGCCCAGGAGCCATCCTGACCCAGCATCGGCTTTCCTGCTGATTGCAGGCGCTCTCATGCCCTGGTCTCTCGTCCGTTGCAGCCAATTCTGTTCCTATCGGCGTCGATGAGCACGCCGTGAGCGGCGGTGGCCGCTGCCTGTCAGGCAGATTTCAGGCCGCGGTTGGTCACGCCAACTGCCCAAATACGTAAAAGGCTCATTTGGCGAGGTGTGCGGCGTATCACTCGATGAATGCAGCCAGCTTCTGCAGGGATGACCTCGATCCTGTTTCATTATCCTCGGGTCGCACACCTGCTGGTATGTCCTCACAGAGGACGCCGACTTCGGTTCCGGCCCCGACATCCGCCATGGTCCATGTAATTGTCATCTCTCCGGCGAATGCAGGGTCTTCTGACTCGAACACCACACTCCACACAATCCTCTCGCAGGGAACCAATTTGACGAACTTCCCCCGAATGGTGTCTCTGGCGGCGGATGTCTTGCCATTCGACGAATGCTCAGGATCCTGGTATATGAGCGACATTCGGAACATTCCGCCTTCGTGCGCGTTGAAGGTATGTACTTCGCCTGTCATGCCGTCTGGCGGAAGCCAGGTAGCCACGGCATCCCGGTCAAGGAAGGCCTCATAGATGGCCTTAGGCCGCGCATGAATAATGCGTGAAACATACGTGCTCGCGCCCTTGCTGGATGGCTCCGTCATAATCGTTCACCTTCCCGAGTAATTATAGCACGGGCTTCAAAATGGTCCGGCGTCCTCGTTGCAAATTTGCAGTTTCCAATTTAGTAAATTGAGGCACAACTCCGCTCAACCGTACGCCTGAGGTTTTGATACGGGCCAGTAAGGGTACCAAAGAGGAGGATCTGTAAGACAAGCCTCGTTTTCCCACGCGCCGGGCACGCCTATGCCGGCCGCCCGCCGCGAGCGCCGTGGCGGTCCCAGGTTTTGGGGGTGATGCCGTCGGCGGCGAGGCGGTACTTTTGCACGCGCTGCGTCGCGGTGCGGGGGAAGTCGGCGTAGATCTGGATGTAGCGCGGCTGCATGAACGGCGCCAGCCGCGGCCGCAGGTAGCGGAACAGCGCCGCAGGCTCCAGCGCCGCGCCCGCTTCCAGCAGCACACAGAGCTTGATCTCCTCTTCGCCCAGCGCCGAAGGCACGCCCACCGCCGCCGCCTCGCGCACGGCGGGATGCGTCAACGCCGCGCGCTCGACCTCGAAGGCCGAGACGTTCTCGCCACGGCGGCGGATGAAGTCGCGCAGGCGGCCGTGGAAGCGGAAGAAGCCGTCGGCGTCCCGGCTGGCCGCGTCGCCCGTGGCGTACCAGCCATCGGCGCGGAAGACGCGGCGTGTGGTCTCGTCATCACGGAAGTAACCCCGTGCGCCGAGCAGCGGATCGTGCGGCCGCAGCAGCAGTTCGCCTACCGTGTCGGGCGGCAGCGCCGAGCCATCTTCGCCCACGATCCTGGCGTCGAAGCGCGGCACCGGCTTGCCCACGGTGCCGAGCCTGCGCCCCTCCGGCGGCGGCAGCAGCCAGAGTGAGGCCATTTCGCTCTGGCCGTAGGTTTCGATCAAGCTCAGGCCGAAGCGGCGCTCGAAAGGCTCCCACAAATGCAACGGCGTGGCGGCGCCGATCGCGCGCCTGGCGGGTTGATCGCGATCGTCCGGCCGCTCGGGGTGGGCATGGAGCAGACCGATCATCGCGCCGACGTAGGGGAAGATCTGCGCGCCGAAGCGGCGGATTTGCTCCCAGAAGGCGAAGGGACTGAAGCGGGGCTCGATCGCGACCGCGGCGCCGTGCAGCAAGCAGCCGAGCGAAAAGCCCATCGAGGTCACATGAAAGAGCGGCAGACAGGTGTAGGCCGTCTCGCCCGGACCCAGCCGCACGAAGTCTCGGCCGTAGTACCAGCCGTGCGCGAGCTGCGCCGCGCGGCTGAGCACCACGCCCTTCGGCCGGCCCGTCGTGCCGGAGGTATAGATGATCAGCGCGGGATCGGCGCGGCGCTCCGCCAGCAACGGCGGCGGCGCGGGCGACGCGGCGGCCAGCAGCCGCTCCCAGCGCGGCGCGCCGGGCAGATCGGCGTTGGCAGCGACCACGAGCGGCGCCGGATGTGTTTCGCCGAAGGCGGCCGAGTATGAGGGCAGCGTCTCGGCATCCACCAGCAAGGTGCGCAGATCGGCGTGCTCGACGATGTAGCGCAGCGTATCGCCGGTGAGGTTGATGTTGACCGGCACCAGCACGGCGCCCAGCTCCGCCGCGGCCAGCCACGTCGCCAGAAAGGCGCGGTTATTGGGCAGCAGCGTGCCGACGCGGTCGCCCGCCGCGATGCCAGCCGCCGTCAGCGCGTTCGCCGCCTGGAATACCAGTTCGCCAAGAGCACCGTAGCTCAGCCAGCCGTCTTCAAGATGCACCGCCGGCTCGCCGTCGTGCCGCGCGTAACGCAGGCGCAGCAGCGCGCTCAAGCTCGCGCCGTGCGGAACGAGATAGCCTTCGGCCGTCATCGGCAGGGCAGCTCCTGCGGACGTGGTTGATCCGCCGCCACGGGTGTGCGGATTGCCGCCAGGCGAGCCGGGTTGAGCGCCATTATCGCACGGCAGGCCATCGCAACCGCGGCGCTGCCTGTATCGAGTGGTACGAATCGCGGTGAGGCCGCGGATCAGCCCGGCAGCTCGACGACGGCCGTTGTGCCGCGGCCGCGGTCGCTCTCCAGCCAGAGCCGCCCGTCGTGCGCCTCCACCAGCCCCCGTGCGATTGCCAGCCCCAGCCCGGCGCCGCCATCGCTGCGGCCACGCGCGGCATCAACGCGATAGAAGCGTTCGAACACGCGCTTCAGATGGTCCGGGGGAATGCCGCTGCCCGTATCGGCCACGCTGAGCTGCACGCGGCCAGCCATCCGCCGCGCCCGCAGCGTGATCGAGCCGCCGGCGGGCGTGTGGCGCTGGGCATTGTCGATCAGAATGCGCAACACCTGCACCAGGCGGTCGTGGTCGGCGGTGACGATCAGCCGGCGCGGGCGGCGCACCAGCAGACCGATGTCGCGCCCGGCGAGCAGGCGCACGGTCTGGCTGCCCAGCCCTTTCAGCAGTTCGCCCGCGTCGATCTCCGTCTTGTGCAGCGGCAGTTGGCCCGCGTCGAGCCGGGCCAGCACCAGCAGATCCGCGACCAGCGCCGTCAGATGGTCGGCCTCGTGCACGATGTCTTCGACCAGGTCACGGTTGTCTGCCACCGGCCGCGCGGGCGCGCGCAGCAGCACCTCGGCGTCGGCGCGGATCAGCGAGAGCGGCGTGCGCAGCTCGTGCGAGGCGTCGGCCACGAACGCCTGCTGCCGCTGCCAGCTCACCTGCGCCGGCCGCAGCGCCCGCCCCGCGACGAGCATGCCGCCCATGGCGGCCAGCGCCAGGGCGCCGATGCCCACGCCGGCCAGCACCAGCGCCGTGTCGCGCAGCTCGCTCTGGTACGGTGCGAGCGACTTGCCGACCTGCACGATGTCGGGCGGCAGCCCGTTGCGCCGCACGATCTGTGAGAGCACCCGATACGCCTGACGACCCTTATGCACGGTGCGCAGATCGGCGCGGCCGCCGCTCAGAGCGGCGTTCACGCTGGCGGAATCGGGGAAGCCTTTCACCTTGAGGTTCGGCGGCGTGTAGACGTCGGGCACGCCGCCCACCGGCCAGAGCACGTAGAAGACGTCGGTGTGGGGGCCAGTGTTGACCGATGACTGGCTGCCGTCGAAGCCGAGGATGCCGGCATACGTCGAGCCGTTCTTTTCGGCGTCCACGGCCGGCGGTGTCGCGTCGCGGTTCGCCAGCTCGAGGGCTACGCTGCGCAGGTCGCTGTCGACTTCTTCGGCCCGCACGCGCGCCAGCACCAGATACGAGCCGAGGCCCGCGGCCATCAGCAGGACGAAGAGGATGCCAACGTACCAGACGGTCAGCCGCACACGCGCGCTGCGCAGATAACGCGCGGCCGGAGGCGCGGCGGGCCGGCCTTCCGCCAGCCGCCGCGTGCGCCAGCCCGCGATGCTGCCCAACGTTGCGCGTGCGTTCACGGCAACTCTCCGCTGCGCAGCGAGTAGCCCACGCCGCGCACGGTGACGAGCATCGGCTGCCGCTCGCCGCGGTCGATCTTGTTGCGCAGATAGTGCACGTAGATATCGATCACGGATGCGCCTGTCTCCGCATCGTAGCCCCAGACATTGTCGAGGATCTGTGCGCGGCTGAGCACCTGGTTAGGGTGGCGCAGGAAGTATTCGAGCAGCGCATACTCCTTCACCGTCAGCGGAATCACCCGGCCGCCGCGCAGCACCTGGTGCCGCACCAGGTCCATCGTCAGGTCGCCCACCGACAGGCTGCCGCTGCCCGGCGCGATCGCGGGCGGGCGGCGGGTGAGGGCGCGGAGGCGCGCCGAAAGCTCCTCGAAGGCGAAGGGCTTGGTGAGATAGTCGTCGGCGCCGGCGTCGAGGCCCGCTACCCGGTCTTCGATTGCGCCCCGCGCCGTGAGCATCAGCACGGGCGTCTGCACGCCCGCGGCGCGCAGCTCACGGCACACCTCGAAGCCGTTGCGGCCCGGCAGCAGCACGTCGAGCACGATCGCGTCGAAACCCGGCGCCTGGCCCAGCTCCTGCGCTTCGTCCCCGTCCTGCGCCAGATCCACGACGTGGCCCTCCTCCTCCAGCACGCGCTTTACCAGCCGCGCCAGCCGCGCCTCGTCCTCCACGACGAGGATGTGGGCCATCTGCACCAAACCTCTGCAATCGTACGCGGGTGTTACGTCGCCCGTCGATCCGTGGTAGACCACGGACACCCCGCCTGCCGGGCCGTGCCGTTACAATTGTACGTGCCGGCCGCTGCTCCCGGTATTGCGGCGCCGCCGGCAGGGGTTTTTACGCATGGCAACCGGACAGAAACCGGCGCCGCAGGACGATGTGCGGCGCTGGCAGGCGAACCTGAAGGGCGAGTGGGAAGCTTCGGCGCTGTATCGCTCGCTGGCCGATGCAGAGAAAGACCCGGCGCGGGCCGGTGTGCTGCGCCAGCTCGCGGCGGTCGAGGATCAGCACGCCGCGCGCTGGGAGGGCTATCTGCGCGAGGCCGGGGCGCCGCTGCCGAAAGCGGGCGTCTCGCTGCGTGGCCGCGTACTGCGCACGGCGGGCAGGCGTTTCGGCGTCAGCTCCGTGCTGCCGATGGTGATGGCGAACGAGCTGGCGGACGTGACGATGTACGACGACCAGCCCGACGCCGCCGGACTGCCGCAGCAGGAACGCTCGCACGCCCGTGTCTTCTCCGCAATGGCCAGCCCGCGTGGCGTCTCCGGCAGCGAGATCGCCGCGGGCGAGCGCTGGCACCGGCGCGACGCGGGCGGCGGCCTGCGCGCCGCCATCTTCGGCGTCAACGACGGGCTCGTCTCCAACCTCAGCCTCGTCTTCGGCGTGGCGGGCGCCAATCCCGGCCGGCACTTCATCCTCCTGGCCGGGCTGGCGGGGCTGATCGCCGGCGCCTTCTCGATGGGCGCGGGCGAGTTCATCTCGATTACTTCGCAGCGCGAGCTGTTCCAGCGCCAGATCGCGCTGGAGAAGGATGAGCTGGAGACGGCGCCGGAAGAGGAGGCGGAGGAGCTGGCGCTGATCTACCAGGCCAAAGGCATTCCGCGCGAGGACGCGGAACGGCTGGCGCACCGCATCATCGGCGACAAAGACGTGGCGCTGGACACGCTGGCGCGCGAGGAGCTGGGCCTCGACCAGGAGGCACTCGGCTCGCCGCTGACGGCCGCATCGTCGTCAGCCGTCTCGTTCGCCTCGGGCGCGATTCTGCCGGTGCTGCCGTATTTCATCTCGATGAACCGCTGGCTGGCGCTGGGGCTGAGCGCGGCGCTCGCCGCCGTGGCACTGATCGTGGTCGGCCTGGGCATCTCGCTGGTGAACGGCCGCAGCGCCTGGCTCAGCGCGGGGCGCATGCTGCTGGTCGGCGCCATCGCCGCCGGCGTCACGGTGACGGTGGGCCATCTGATTGGCGTCTCAACCTCGTAGGGCGTAGGGCGTAGGGCGTAGGGCAGAGGATCCGTGGGTGCAGGCCTTATTCGTGCGCGCCTTTGCGGCCGGCGCGCTCGGCCACGATATGCACGTCGATCTCCGGCAGACGGCGCAGCATGCGTTGCACCAGCGATCCATGCAGCAGCTTGTACCAGCGCGAGCGCTGCGAGTGACCCATAATCACCTGCGTGATGCGGTGCTGTTCGACGTACTCGGCGATCGCCTCCACGGGATCGTCCGCCTGCAACTCCTCGACCGGGGCGCCCAGCTCCTCGGCCAGCTTGCGGTTCTGCGCCAGCGCTTCCTGTTCGGCGGCGCTGAGGTCGCCGGTGCGCACGTAGAGCGTCAGTATGGGACAACCGAGGCGGTGCGCCATGTGCGCCGCACGCCGCAGCAGCGTGCGCGCGATCGGCCGGTGATCGATGCAGACCAGCAGCCGTTCGTCCACCATCCAGCCGGCGAGATCGTGCTCACGCATGTAGGCGTCGAGCTGGTCGTCGGCTTTGGCGGCCGTCCAGCGCAGCGCCATCTCGCGCAGCGCCGCCAGGTTGCCCGGCCGGAAGAAGTTCTGCAACGCGCGTTGCGCCCGCTCCGGCGGATAAATATTGCCGTGCACCATGCGCCGGCGCAGCGCCTCCGGCGCCATGTCGATCAGCTCGACGTCGTCGGCGCTCGCCAGCACCGTGTCGGGCACCGTCTCGCGCACGGTGATGCCGGTGATCTGTTCGACGCGGTCCTTCAGGCTTTCGAGATGCTGAATGTTCATCGTGCTGATCACGTTGATGCCGGCGTCGCGGATCTCCTCGACGTCCTGCCAACGCTTCTCGTGTTTGGAGCCGGGCGCGTTCGTATGCGCCAGCTCGTCCACCAGCACCACCTGCGGCCGGCGCGCGATCACCGCGTCCACGTCCAGCTCTTCGAGCGTGGCGCCGCGATACTCGACACTGCGGCGCGGGACGCACTCCAGCCCTTCGGCAGCCTTGATCGTGAGCGGGCGGGTGTAGGTCTCGACGTAGCCGATCACGACATCGGTGCCGCGCTCTTTGCGCCGGTGGCCCTCATTGAGCATGGCGAAGGTCTTGCCGACGCCCGGCGCCGAGCCGAGATAGACGCGCAGCCGTCCGCGGGTGTTTTGCGTACGCGCCTCCTCCGCCTTCAGCTTCGCCAGCAGCTTCTCGGGATCGGGGCGTTCAGATTCTACGGTCATGCGCCGGCCTGCTGAACGCGGGGTCATCAGATGCATCCGTACGCCTGCTGCGGTCTTCCGCCTTCAGCGTCCGCCGAGCTTATCGAGCGCGAGGTTGAGGTCGAGCACGTTCACGCGTCGCTCGCCCAGCACGCCGAACTGCCGATCGAGAATCTGGTCCTCGACCAACTGCTGCACCTTCGCTTCCGGCAGGTTGCGTACGCGCGCGATGCGCGGCACCTGCAGCACGGCGTAGTCCACGCTGATGTCCGGGTCGAGCCCGCTGCCCGAGTTGGTGACGGCAT
Organism: uncultured Chloroflexota bacterium; assembly: GCA_937879875.1. GTDB lineage: Bacteria > Chloroflexota > Dehalococcoidia > CAUJGQ01 > CAUJGQ01 > CALFMN01. The sequence continues at coordinate 14,940 of CALFMN010000067.1, forward strand.
CAACCGGCACCTGCGCCACGCTCGCCTGCGTCAGCGGCGCGCACGGCTCCGGCGTGGCGCTCGGCGTGGCGTTGGCAGCCGGCGAAGCGGACGGCACAGGCGTTGGGCTGGGCGCCGGCGTCACCAGCGGCGCCGGGCCGGGCGGCAGCCCCTCGAGGCAGCGCACGGCGTCGGCGTTGCCCTGCACGGCCATGATCAATGCAGGGTTGGTCGGCCCCAGGTTGGAGGCCGAGGAGTTGGCGGCGTTGTAGGGCTGCGGCGTGCCGTTGGCATCGACGGTTGAAGACGGCCGGCCGTGGAAGTATTTGTCAGAGGTGAACTGCTGGCCGATCAGCGAGGAGCCGATCACCTGGCCGTTCTGCTTGATCAGACTGCCGTTGGCGCGGTCGTGGAACAGCGCCTGCGCCGCGCCGGTGACGACCAGCGGGTAGATCAGGCCGGTCACGAGCATCACCACGATGGTCAGCCGAATCGCGATGCCCAGCTCGGGCAGGTACTTGCGCATCGTCGTCACTCTTTTCGTTCGCCCCGTCTTGCCGGAGGCGCTATCTCGATTCGCTAGGTCAGGTGGGCCGCCTGCAAGACCAGATCGATCGCCTTGATGCCGATGAACGGCGCGCTGATGCCGCCGATGCCGTAAATCAAGAGGTTGCGCCGCAAGAGCGCCGCCGCACCCACCGGCCGGTAGCTGACGCCGCGCAAGGCGAGCGGAATCAGCGCCACGATGATCAGCGCGTTGAAGATCACCGCCGACAGAATCGCGCTGTGCGGCGTCTGCAACTGCATCACGTTCAGCTTGTTCAGCTCAGGATAGGTCGCGGCAAACAGCGCCGGGATGATGGCGAAGTACTTGGCCACGTCGTTGGCGATGCTGAACGTCGTCAGCGCCCCGCGCGTGATCAAGAGCTGCTTGCCGATGGCGACGACCTCGATCAGCTTGGTGGGATTGGAGTCGAGGTCGACCATGTTGCCGGCCTCTTTGGCGGCGTTCGTGCCGGTGTTCATCGCCACGCCGACATCGGCCTGCGCCAGCGCCGGGGCGTCGTTGGTGCCGTCGCCGGTCATCGCCATGAGCCGGCCGCCCGCCTGCTCGCGCTTGATCAGCTCCATCTTGGTCTCGGGCGTGGCTTCGGCGAGAAAGTCGTCCACGCCGGCCTCGCGGGCGATCGCCGCGGCGGTCAGCGGGTTGTCGCCGGTGATCATCACGGTGCGGATGCCCATCGCGCGCAGCTGGTCGAAGCGTTCGCGCATGCCGCCCTTAACAATGTCCTTCAGGTGAATCACGCCCAGCGCCCGCGGCGCCGTGCCGTTGCGCTGGCCGTCTGCGCCGCCCTCGGCCACGACCAGCGGCGTGCCGCCCGAGCGGGCGATGCGCTCCACGATCGGGGCCAGGTCCGCGGGCGCCTGGCCGCTCTGCGCTTCGAGCCAGCGTTGCACGGCATCGCCCGCGCCCTTGCGTACCACGCGGCCGTTCTCGCCGATGCCGCTCATGCGCGTCTGTGCGGTGAAGGGCACGAAGGTCGCGCTCGCGGGCGGTGTGGTATTTGCAGCGCCGTTGCGGCCGCCCAGCCGCGCGGCCAGCGCCACGATCGAGCGGCCCTCGGGCGTCTCGTCCGCCAGCGAGGCCAGCTCGGCGGCCTGCACCAGCTCGGATTCGCTCACGCCCGCGACGGGCAGGAACTCGGTGGCCTGACGGTTGCCCAGCGTGATCGTGCCGGTCTTGTCGAGCAAAAGCGTGCTCACGTCGCCCGCCGCTTCCACGGCGCGGCCGGACATCGCCAGCACGTTGTGCTGCACCAGCCGGTCCATGCCCGCGATGCCGATCGCGCTCAGCAGGGCGCCGATCGTCGTGGGGATCAGGCAGACGAGCAGCGCGATCAGCACGGTGATGCTGGCCGGGCTGTTGGAGTAGATCGCGAACGGCTCCAGCGAGACCACGGCGGCGAGGAAGATGATCGTCAGCACCGCGAGCAGGATGTTGAGCGCGATCTCGTTGGGCGTCTTCTGCCGCGCCGCGCCTTCGACCAGCGCAATCATGCGGTCCAAAAGGTCTCGCCGGGGTTGCTGGTGATCTGCACGCGGATGAAGTCGGAGAGCACCCTCGTGCCGCCGGTGACGGCGCTGCGGTCGCCGCCGCTCTCGCGGATCACGGGGGCGGACTCGCCGGTGATGGCGGACTCATCTACCGAGGCGATGCCCTCGATCACTTCGCCATCGCCCGGAATCACGTCGCCGGGGCTGCACTGCACGATGTCGCCCTTGCGCAGCATTGACGACGGCGTGAGCTTGACGTGGTCGGCTTCTTCCAGCTTCGCCAGCGTCTCGGAGCGGGTCTTGCGCAGCGTGTCGGCCTGGGCCTTGCCGCGCCCTTCGGCCATCGCCTCGGCGAAGTTGGCGAACAGCACCGTGAACCACAGCCAGACCGAGATCGCCCAGACGAAGCCGATATCGCCGGCGTTGCGCACGGTTTCGCTGACGCCGACGACAGTGGTGATCAGCGAGCCGATCTCGACCACGAACATCACCGGGTTCTTCGCCACATAGCGCGGGTCGAGCTTGGCGAAGGCGCTGCCGATCGCACCTTGCACGATCGTCGGGTCGAAGATGCTGATCGCCCTGGCCCGCGTCTCGTGCGTGTGCGGCGCGGCGGTCGCCAGCGCCTCGCCCGTCGCCGGGTCGAGCGACGTCAGCGGATAGCGCGCGGTGGTCGTGGCGCCGCCCGCGGCTTCCAGCCGCTCGGCCGCGGTTGGCGGGGTGGTTTGCTCAGCCATCGTTACAAGTGCTCCTGTGCTCACCGCTCGCTTGCCGGCGAAGCACACTTCTTACTGAGGGTCTGAAATGCTCAGCCGGCGAACTTACCGGCGCCCATGCGCAGGTGTTCGACGATTGGGCCGAGCGAGAGCGCCGGGAAGAAAGTGAGCGCGCCGACAATCACGATCACGCCCACCAGCAGCCCGCTGAACAGCACCGTGTCGGTCGGGAACGTCCCGGCCGTGACCGGCACGCGCCGCTTCGAGACCAACGAGCCGGCCAGCGCCATGATCGGCACAAGGAAGATGAAACGGCCGATGAACGTGCCAAGACCGAGCGTGATGTTGTAGTAGTTGGTGTTCGTGGTCAGTCCGGCGAAGGCGCTGCCGTTGTTGCCGTTCACCGAGCTGAAGGCGTAGAGGATCTCGGTGAGGCCGTGCGGCCCGGCATTGAGGATCGACGAGTGCCCTTGGGAATGACCACGGAAACGGCCGCGAAACCCAGTACGCTCAGCGGCGTGATCAGGATGGCGAGCGCCGCCATCTTGACCTCAAAGCCCTGGATCTTCTTGCCCAGATACTCCGGCGTGCGCCCCGCCATCAGCCCGGCGATGAACACCGCGAGGATGGCGAAGACGAGCATGCCGTACATGCCGGAGCCGACGCCACCGGGCGTGATCTCGCCCAGCTTCATGTTGACCAGCGGCACCATGCCGCCGAGTGGTGTGAAGCTGTCGTGGAAACTATCTACCGCGCCGGTCGAGGTGTCGGTCGTGACGGTGGCGAAAGTTCCCGAGAGGATCGGCCCGAAGCGGACCTCTTTGCCCTCCATGTTGCCGCCGGGCGAGGAGCCGTTCGACGCCTGACTCACGCCGATGCGGGTGAAGGCCGGGTTGCCGATCTTCTCCGCGGGCGCGGCGATGAAGATCCCGACCACCATCAGCGCCGCCATCGCGCCGGCTACGGCCAGCCCTTGCTTGACGTTGCCGACCATGCGCCCGAAGGTCCAGGCGAGGCCGAACGGAATCGCCAGAATTGACAGCATCTCGATCAGGTTGGTGAACGGGCTGGGATTCTCGAAGGGGTGCGCGGAGTTCGTGTTGAAGAAGCCGCCGCCGTTGGTGCCGAAGATCTTGATCGCCTCCTGGCTGGCCGCAGGGCCGCGGGCGATGGTCTGGATCGCGCCGTCGAGCGTATGTGCGCTGACGCTGCCGCCGAAGGTCTGCGGTATGCCCTGTGCCACGTAGACCAGCGCGAGAATGATCGACACCGGCAGCAGCACGTACAGCATGGTCCGCGTGGCATCGACCCAGAAGTTGCCCAACTCGCGCACGGAATGGCGGGCGAAGGCGCGGATCACGGCGATCGCGACGGCGATGCCCGTGGCGGCGGACATGAAGTTGTGCGTGGCGAGCGCGAGCATCTGCGAGAGATAGCTCATCGTCGTCTCGCCGCCGTAGTTCTGCCAGTTGGTGTTGGTGGTGAAGCTGATGGCCGTGTTGAACGAGAGGTAGCCGCCGACGCCGCTCTGATGGTCCGGATTCAGCGGCAGGTGGTTCTGCGTTCTGAGGATGAGATAGGTGAGCAGCAGCCCGACGACGCTGAACAGCATCACCGCGACGAGATAGCCCGTCCAGCGCTGCTCGCGGTCTTCGCGCACGCCGCTGAGCCAGTAAACGCCGCGTTCGACCGGCCGCACGACGGGCGAAAGAAAGACGCGCGCGCCCTGGAAGACCCTGGCCATGTAGCCGCCCAGGAACGGTGCGATCAGGGCGACGAGGGCGAGAAAGATCAGGATTTGCAAAAGGCCGATGGCTGTCATGCGGCGTCACTCCGCCAGTGGTGGGAACCGCGCGGCTGCCGCGCGGAACGTGCGCAGGCTGTCGGTCAGAACCGCTCAGGGAACAGCAGCGCGACGAACAGATAGATCGCGATCAGCGCCGAAATGATGCCGACCACCAGGTATTCGGGATGATCCACAGCGGTGTGCTCCAGGTCAGGTGTGTTGATGCCGCGAACGAACGCTGCCTGGCCGGGCCGCGATTCGGCCGGCCCGGCGTCGCGCGTCGAATCGGTGTTCAGAAAGAGGTCGCAGCCGGCCTCGTAGAGGAACGTGACGCCGGTCAGGATGAGCACCGCAAGGACGAGCACAACGTCCAGCACGACTACGCCTCCGCTCTGGCGGGCGGCCGGTTGAAAACGAGAATCTCGATGTCGCACAGCCGGTCCGCGAGCGCCTCACTCAACGTCGGTCGCGACACCGGCCAGCGCTGCGCGGCCGGCGGCTCGCTCAGCACGACATGCGTGATCGCCCGCTCGGCCGCGAACTCGGCGATGCCGTCGAGCACGGAATAGGCCGGCAGCTCGATCAGCGGCGCCCCGAGCGCGGCGGCGAAGGTGCGATCGGCCGCGATCATCTCATCGTGCTGGCCGGCGACCGAACCAAGCACGTGCAGTACGGTTCGCGCGGCGCCCAGGCGTGCCGCCCAGCTCCACGCTTGACGCATCAGCAGCAGGTCGTCGCTGCCGCCGGCGACGCAGACGAGCACGTGCGCCCGCTGTGCCGCCGTGGTTGGCTGCCTGAGCGCAAACGTCGTCACCGCTCACGCTCCCGCCGGTAGTACCAGCCGCTCGCGCGTCCATACACGGCCGTCAAGCCGGCGCGTTCGGGCGGGCGGTGCTCTTCGCGCTCAGGAATCGCCGCCGGCACGACGCGTGGGCGTATGGGACGTTTGAACGATTCCGGAACGATGCGTACGCGGCGCTGCGTCAACATCTTGTGACTCCTTCGCCCGCTCGCCTAACCCCGCCGCGGCTTGCGCCGCGCCCATATTGAAGGTCTCCGACGGTTGCGCTGCGCTCTGGCCCGACACGGGAAGGGTTTGTACGAGCACTGCCGGTTGTCCTCAGGCAACCCCTCCCCTGTGGGGAGGGGACAGACGCCGAAGGCGTCAGGGGTAGGCCACGGTCCAGCACGAGTGTCGCGCGAAGGGCATATTGTCGGGATTAGTGAATCGCTTCACAGCGTTGGAAAGCTGTAAAGGCGGAGCGTGGGCGCGTTGGGATCGCGTTTGGGAGAGGGTTTGGGATGAGGGGTGCGGGCTCGGCGCTCAGCCGTCGAGGTGGAAGCGGTAGCCGATGCCCGGATCGGTGAAGAGATAGCGCGGATGCACGGGGTCGTCGCGCAACTTCTTGCGCAGGTTCAGCACGGTGTAACGCAGTAGCTGGTTCTCCGCGCCGTACTCCGGCCCCCAGACGGCGCGCAGCACCATCGAGTGCGTGACGACGCGGCCAGCGTTAGCCGCGAGATAGGTCAGCACCGCGTACTCGATGGGCGTGAGGTGGATCTCTTCGCTGCCCAATGTCACGCGGCGGTGCCCCACGTCGATGGCGAGGTCGCCGCTGCGGTACACCGGCTCGGCGCCGCTCGGAATCGCGGCGGCATGGCGCAGCGCCACGCGGATGCGGGCTATCAGCTCTTCCATACCGAACGGCTTGGTCAGATAGTCATCCGCGCCGGCGTCCAGCGCCTCGACCTTCTCGCGCTCCTGGCCCATCACCGAGAGCACGATGATCGGCACGGGCCAGCGTTCGCGGATACGGCGGATCGCTTCGAGGCCGCCGATGCCGGGCATGGCCAGGTCCATCAGCAGCACGTCGGGGCGGCTGTGCTCGACCGAATCCACGGCCTCCTCGCCGGAGGCGACGACGCTGGCGCTGTAGCCCTGGTCGCCGAGCGCGACGCGCAGCGCCCGGCGAATCTCCGGCTCGTCGTCGACAACGAGCACGCGCGGGCCGCTCATCGCCGCGCTCCGACCGGCTCGACGGCGGTGGGTTCGGCGGCGCCGAGCGGCAGGGTGAAGATCACGCTGACGCCCGTGGGGTCGTTCTCCGCCCAGATGCGGCCGCCGTGCGCCTCGACGATGCCTTTGCAGATCGCGAGGCCCAGCCCGGTGCCGCGCACGCCGCCCGGCGCGGCGTCGAGCCGGTAGAACTTGTCGAAGATGCGGGCACGCTGGCTCTCCGGCAGTTGCGGCCCTTGATTGTGGACGCTGACGCGCAACTCACCGGCCTCCGCATACGCCTCCAACACGATCAGGCCGTTCGCCGGAGAGAACTTGGCCGCGTTCTCCAGCAGGTTGGTGAGCACGCGGTCGATCTGCACGGCGTCCAGCGGCACGAGCGGCAGATCGGGCGAGAGCTGCGTGGTCAGCCGGCGCTCGCGCAGCAACGGCGCCAGCCGTTCGATCGCCGTGCCAGCCAGCTCGGCAATGTCCTGCTGCGCCTTGTGCGGCGGCAACGCTCCGGCTTCGATGCGCGACATTTCCAGCAGATTGTCCACCAGCCGGTTGAGCCGATCGACCTCGCGTTCGATGCCGGCGGCCAGGTCGTCGTAGACGGGATCGTGCCGCGCCGGCGAACCGCGGCGCAGGCCTGATGCCGCCGTCCTGATCGCCGTCAGCGGCGTGCGCAGATCGTGCGAGACGGAGGCGAGGAAGGTCGATTTCATGCGGTCGGATTCGGCAGCGGCGCGGGCGCGCTCTTCTTCGTCCGCGAGGCGCGGCTGCTTGACGCCAGCGCGGCCTGCGCCACGACGGCGTCAAGCAGCCGCGCCTGGTCGACGGCCAGCGATTCGCCGGCCGCGCGCTCGACGGCCGCGAGCACGCCGAGCCGTTCGGCGCCGAGCACGATCGGCAGATAGATGCCGAGGCGCGACTGGCTCGCGGAGACTGCCGATGAGGCGAGACCGAGCGGCCGCGTGACTCTGCCGTTCCCCGCCCCGTAACGGATCGCGGCGCCGCCGCTGTCGAACGCCCAGGTCGCGCCGGCCTGGCGCTCGGCCGCCTCGGGCGCGTCCAACTGCCCGCCGGCTTCGGCGGCAACGAGCAGGTCGCCGCTGGCGTTTGTCAGCAGGATCGCCGCGTTGCGCAGGTCGAGCGTGGCGAGCAGCCGTTCGACGATGATCTGCAACATGTGCTCCAGCCGCACGTCGCCCAGCAGTGCCTTGCTCAGCTCGTACAGCGTCTCGGACTCGCGGGCGCGGCGGCGTGCCTCCTCGGCCCGGCGCTGCAGGCCGGCCGCGAGCTGCCCCGCGATCACCGCGACGATGAGAAACAGGAAGAGCGCCAGCCACTCCTGCGGGTCGCTGACGGTGAGCCGCCCGACCGGCGGCACGAAGAAGAAGTCGAAGGCGAGAAAGGCGAGCACCGAGGCGAGGATGGCAGGGCCGCTGCCGGCGTAGATCGCCAGCGTCAGCACGAGCAGCAGGTAGATCATCGAGATGTTGCCCACGTGGTAGCGCGGCAGCACCTGGCCGATCAGCAGCGTGACCGCCGCGACGCCGGCTACGCTCGCGCCGTAGGCGACAGGCAAGCCGGCCCACGGCGCGGCGCGGCGGCGGAAGATTTGGCGCAGCCGTGGATGCCGGTTCACTCTGCTCTCGCGCTTCCAGCGTCTCGCGCCTGTCTCGTCCCGCCTGCGCTCTCAGCTTAGCGCAGGCGCGTGCGTCCAGGCGCGCAGGCAGGCCCGGTCAACCGGCCGGGCTGCGCATGTGAGCTGATCGATCACAGCGACCGTGGGACGGCGGCTACACCGGCAGGTTGTAGACCCGCGCCGCCGTGTCGTGCAGGACTTTGCGGCGCAGCTCCGGCGAGAGCGAGCCGAGCACCGCTGCCACCTGCTCTTTGACCTTCGGATAGAGGCAGGTGGGGTGCGGGAAGTCAGTCTCGAACATCACGTTGTCCGCGCCGATCTCCTCGATCGCGTGGCGCGGCGCCCAGTTCTCGAACCAGAACGAGACGTAGCAGTTGCGGCGGAAGATGTCGCGCGGGCGCAGGTCGCCCCACAGCGCCCGCTTCTCCTCGATCGGCACGACCTCGTCGAACTCGTAGTCCATCGCCTCCAGCAGGAAGGGAATCCAGCCGATGCCGCTCTCAACGGAGATGACTTTGAGCTTCGGATGCCGGTGCAGCACGCCGCTGAAGATCATGTTGGAGAGCGCCCGCGAATTGTCCAAAAACAGCGCCACCGAGCCGATCGCGATGCGCGTCGGCGTCGAGATCGTGCTCCAGGGTTGCGAGAAGGCGCTGGTGGTGCCGGCGCCGATGTGGAAGTTGACGGCGAGATTCAGATCCTCGCAGGTAGACCAGAAGCGATCCCACTCCGGCGCATCGAGCGAGGGCAGGCCGAACGCCTGCGGCGTGTCGCACATCACGATGCCGGTCAGGCCCAGCTCGTTGCGGGCGCGCGTGATCTCGACAACCGCGTCGTCGATGTTCCAGAACGGCACCAGCGCCTGCGGGTACAGCCGGCCGCCGCTCTGCACCTGCAACTCGGCCATGCGGTCGTTGTAGATCGTGGCGCAGATCTTGCGCAGGTCGTTGTCCTCGATCTGGATGAACTTCTGGCTGCCGAAGCCGGCGACGTTGGGAAACATGATCTGCGCGTAGATGCCGTGCTCGTCCAAAAACTCGAGCCGCGCCGGCACGTCGTAGGCGGCGCGGCTCAGATCCTCGAAGCGCGTGAGGCTGAGCACGCCCTGCACTTTGTCGCCGCCCTCTTTGACGACGGTGAAGCCGAGCGGGCCGAAAGGCACGTTGCCATCGACCACCCAGCTCTGGTTGCCGGCGGCGTCCGTCACGACTTTCGGCACGCGGTCCTTGAAGGCGGCGGGCGCGCGGCCGGTCCAGAGGTCGGGCGGCTCGGTGTAGTGGCTGTCCATATCGATCACACGGATCGGGTCGTCGGTGTAGCGGGTGGTCATCTGCTTCCTCCGAGTACAGCGAGTACAGCCGTGAACGGCAGGCGCGGGACGGCGGGCAACGAGGTTGCCGCATTCTGTCGGCCGGCGCCGTGAGATGTCAATGCGGCTCGCCGCCGGGCGCGTCGCCCCGGCTGAGCCAATCGCCTGGCTGCCCGGTCCGGCACGTCTCGACACGCCTGCAAGCGGCCCGCACCATCGGCGCGAGCCCCCGAGGGATTAGCTCTTATCGCGACGTAACCCGCTACACTGGAGTCAGCAGCTGCAGTTGGCGCTGGGCTCCCCGCCGGGTCTGGCCGGAGGGGCGATCAGATGTCCTGGCGGCTTCGTTCGACGCGTGGATTGGCGGTGTGCTGCCTGGCCGGGCTGCTGGTGACGGTGGTGGCCTGCGGCAGCAATAACAACAACAGCAGTGCGAACAACGTCCTCAAGCCGGGCGGCGCCGCGGGCAGCAACGCGGCCGTCAACGCGACGACGGTCGTCGCGGGGAGCACCGCGGCCCCTTCCGGCTCCGTCAGCCCGGTCCAGGTTTCGCCGTCTGCGCTGGCCGCGGCCGGGGCGCAGGCGCTGACCGAGATCGCCACGGACAACAAGTACTCGCAGACGCAGTTCACGGTGAAAGCGGATCAGGACATCGCCCTGACGCTGAAGAACCAGGGCTCGGCGGTGCATAACTGGCATCTGCTCGATGCCATGGATGTGAACGGCAAAGAGATCAAAGGAGCGCTGCTTGATCCCGGCAAGTCGGAAACGATCGACTTCGTGATCTCGAAGCCGGGAACCTATCACTTCCAGTGCGATGTGCATCCGGCAGACATGAAGGGCACGCTCGTCGTGCAGTAGGCGCCGGCATCGTCGCCGGAGCAGGCGTGTATGCATGTATTGGTGGTGGAGACGCGGTCCCAGCGCGGGAGGGCGCCCGCATGGGTGCAGGGCTGCTGCGTGCGTTGGTGCGTGCGGCGTGGCCAGAGCATGGCGAATATCCCTCTCGCGGATTGCGGTGGCAGGGCCGGCTGCCGCCGCCAGCTTCACCATCGCAGGGCGGCATTACATCGCCATGAGGCTGCGGTTAGGAATCGATCAGGTTGCGGGCGTTCCCGCAAGCACGCGAAAGCACGGGCGCCGGCCAGAGCAGGGCCGGCGTCCGTGCACGTTCGCCGCATCCGCGCTACGCCGCGCACTGTTCTGTGCTCGCTGGCCCGGTGTAGTATCGAAACCGCGGACCGGCGGGCGGCGCTGCGCCTGCGTCTTGCGCCGTCGTATTGTCGTTGCACGAGGGATTGGCCATGGACTTCCGCTTCACGCCCGCGCAGGAGCAGTTTCGCAGCGACGTGCGCGGGTTCCTCGACGTCGAGCTGGCCGGCCGCGAGAGTAAGCCCGACATGCAGGATGGCTTTTCGCAGGCGTTCAGCAAAAAACTGGCCGCGCGCGGCTGGATCGGCATGGCCTGGCCGAAGGCGTATGGCGGCAAAGAGCTGAGCGCGATCGAGCGCCTGATCTACACCGAAGAGATGGTGACGCGGCAGGCGCCGTGGGGCTATCACTTTGTGGCCGAGCGGCAGATGGGTCCGTCGCTGATCGTGCACGGCACGGAAGAGCAGCGGCGCGAGCACCTGACGAAGATCGTCAACGCCGACGAAAGCTGGGCGATCGGCATGTCCGAGCCGGGAGCGGGCTCCGACCTTGCCGCCGTGCAGACGCGCGCCGTGCACGACGGCGACGATTTCGTCGTGAACGGTCAGAAGATCTGGACCAGCAACGCGCACAAGGCCGACTGGCTCTGGCTGGTCTGCCGCACCGATCCCGACGCGCCCAAGCATAAGGGCATCAGCATTTTGCTGCTGGATATGCAGTCGCCGGGCGTATCCGTGCGGCCGCTCGTAAATATGGGCGGCCAGCATCACTTCAACGAGGTCTTCTTCGACAACGTGCGCGTGCCGCGCAAGAACCTCGTGGGCGAGGAGAACCGCGGCTGGTATGTGACGGCCAGCAATCTCGACTTCGAGCGCAGCGGCATCGAGCGTATCGCCAGCGCCTCACTGCTTTTCTACGACGTGCTGAACTACGCAAAAACGTTCAGGCACGACCCGCGCTTCGGCCGGCTGCGCCTGGAGCTGGCCGAGCGCTATCTGGAGCTGCAAACGGGCCGCTTGCTCTCCTACCGCGTCGCCTGGCAGCTCAGCCAGAACAAGATTCCCAACTACGAGGCGTCGATGTCGAAGGTCTTCGGCACGGAGTGGACGCAGCGCATGACCAACACCGCCATGCACGTGGTCGCCACGTTCGGCCTGTCGGACACCGCTCAGGGGCGGCTGCGCCAGCGCATCGAGGGCGGTTATTTGAACTCCGCTTCGCTGACCATCGCCGGCGGCACCAGCGAGATTCAGCGCAACATCATCGCCACGCGCGGCCTCGGTTTGCCGCGGAGCTGAGCGCACGACGCCCGTTGCTCACTCAAACAGCGCCGTCAGCGCGATACGCACGCCGGGCAGCGCAAGAGGCTCAACGATCGCGTCGCCGCGCTGCTGGTAGTCGGGGAGTTTGGTTTCCACGTCATAGTCGCCGGTGGATGGCGACCAGATCTCGATCACCAATGGCAGGGCCGCGCGGTACGACTCAATCCCGTTCGGGTCTGCCTCTTGCTGCTGCAAAACCAGCTCACGCGGAACCACAATTACATCGGGAACGTAGAAGTAACGCGCCGAAACCCAGAGATGCCCGGCGTTCATACGCACGGAGAAGCGCTTGCGATCGAGCTGCAAGGTCAGCTCGGCCACGAACCGCCAGGCGATCTCGTTGTGGCGGGCGGTCATGCCGGGTTTCCTCCGCAGCTGGCCGCAAACCAGCTCCCAGTTGCCATGCGGATCCTCCAGCGCCACGCGCGCGTAGGTCTCAGCACTGATGCTCACGGCTGTTCTCCACGTATTCAGCGGATCTTCTGCACGACGTAGGTGGTACGCGTCGCGTCCGGGTTCGCGGTCAGCACCTGCTGGCCCAGGTCTGACTCGATGTAGGCGTCCAGATGCTCTTCGCGCTCCCAGAGCAGCACGGCCAGCCGGTCCTCATTCGGGTCGGCCGGCGTGAGCTGATAGAGGTGGACGAGTCCGCGGACTTTCGCCACCTGCTCGATGGTGGCTGAGTCTGCCGCCGGGCTGCCGGCGGGCACGCGAAACACCGAGGCGATCATGGCACTCTGCTCCCCAGCACACGGATTCACGGCGTTCTGGAAACAGGGTACAGGATGCGCCGTCCCGATCCAGCCGCGGTCCTCCGAGGGCCGAATCTTCACGTTCCATCGGTTTATCAGGGCGATGGGGGAGATCGCCATGCTGTTTTGTACCGACTGTCAGTTGCCGGCCCGCCTGGACGACGCGGTCAAGGTGTTCCGCGACGGTACCTGCATCTGCCTGCTCTGTCATCGTCCGCAGGAGAGCATTCAAAGGGCGTGGTCCGGCGCGATGCGCCGCGATCTGGCGGCAGCGCTGGCAGGTCTGAGCGGGCCATAGCGCCCGCTCAGACCGCGAGAGCACGCCAGGCGGCAGGCGGCGTCACCCGGCCGCGGGCGCCGATGAGGCGATCGCGAATACCTGCACCCGCTCGGCAAGCTCGGGGTGGCGTTCCAAAAGCCAGCGGTGACGCTCGATGTGGCAGGTGAGCACGATCACCTGCCGCCGCGCCGCCTGTTCGGCCAGATACGCCATCGCCGCGACGAAGCGTTCGTCGTCGCTCGTCACCAGCGGGTCGTCGAGGATTAGCGGCAGCGGGTCGGCTTGCGACGAGAACTGCTCCGTCAGCACCAGGCGGATGGCCAGGTAGATCTGGTCGCGGGCGCCGGCGCTCAGCCGGCGTTCCACTTCGGCGCGCGGCCATTCGCGGGCGCTGGCGGGATCGCGCACCACGAAGTCAAGTTGCTCGCTGAAGCGAATCTCGGCGTGTTCGCCGGCGAAGCGATCCAGCAACTCGCCCGCGGCCCGGTTCAGCCGGCCCGACCAGTCGCGGTGTGCGTCGCGCGCCACGTCTTGCAGCACCGTGTGCGCCAGTCCGGCCGCATCGTCAAAGCCACGCGCCCGCACCAGCGCCGCCTGCTGCTCCCAGAGCTCGGCTTCGAGCGCGGGATGCTGGCTCTCGCAGCAGTCCAGGATCGCGCCGATCTCGTCGCGCAGGGCCGCCGCCTCGCGCTCGCGTGCTCCGGCTTCGGCGCCGTACTGCTCCGCCTCGGTGCGGTAGGCGGCAGCCGGTCGCGGCGCCGCGGGGAAGGGTGGCGGCTCGGCAGCCGCGTCGGCCTCAATCGCCGCCTGCAGCCGTGTGCGATCCTCGTCCGAGAGCAACGCCTCCTCTACCTCCTCCGCGCGCGTCTCTGCCAGCCGCCGCTCCTCGGCGCTTGCCAGCGCCTGGCGCATCGATTCCAGCGCCGCCGCGCGCGCTGCAACCGTTTCGCCGGGCATCCCGGCCGCTTCGGCAAACGCACTCACCGCATCCGCGCGCGCGGCGGGTCGCCACGAGCCGTGCGGACGCCGCGTCGCTTCCCGACCGCGCCGATGTCAGTTCCGCCACCTGCTGCGCAGCCTGGCTCATCTGCGCGTGCAGCGCCACGAGCTGAGCTGGTGTCGCCGCGGCGGGCGCGATCGCCTCGTCCCAGCGTGCGATCAGCCGCGCCGCTTCCTCGCGTATGGCAGCCGCCGCGGCGCCCGCATCGATCAGCCGTGCCTCGGCCCCGGCCAGCGCGAGTAGCGCCGGCCGCGCCTGCATCCAGGTGCGCAGACCTGCCGCCGCGGCGGCGGGGTCGGCGAAGCCGGCACGTGCCGCCAGCACCGCCGCCTGCTCGTCCTGCATGGACAGCGCGGCCTCCATGCGGCGGCATACGCCCTCCGCGGGCGGCGCTCCGTCTCGCGCAACGGTCGCTTCGGCCCGAGCGCCGTCCTGCTCGGAGATCGCGGTCAGCGCTGCCTCTCCCGCGGCAACAGCCGCCGCCAGCCGCTCGCGCTCGGCGGCAGGCAGGAGTCGTGCAGACAGCTCCGCAAGTCGCCCGGCCACGGCTTCGCGACGCTCGCGCTGGCGCAGCCCCGTACGAGCGGCTTCGATCGCGGCGGCGCGCTCAGCCGCGCTGGCGGCCGGTGCAGCGGCCTGTGCGGCGAAGGCGGCGAGGTCGGCGTCGCGCTGCCCGCGCACCTGTTCCACCCGGCGGCGCACCGTCTCTTCCGCCCTCGTGTAGCGTTCCAGCGCCTCGCGATCGGCGAGATGCGCGGCCATCTCCTGATGCAGCGAGGCGAGCATCTCCGGGGTTGCGCCTGTGCGGCCGGCCGACCAGCCCCAGCGCGCCAGCGCACGCCCCGCCTCGCGGCGCTCGTCGGCTAGGTGCTCGCGCATCTCCTCGATGCGGCGGCGCGGGAAGCGCTGCTCCAGGCGATCGCGGGCGTCCTCCCAGGCCTGTAAGGCGCCGATCGCCTCGCCGGGCGAGCGGTAACCCAGGCTTGTGGCGAGGACATACATGCGGTCGTCGAGCGCCTTCAGCCGGCGCTGCGCCTCATCGCGCAGAAACGGCGTGTCGGGCGCCAACGGCGCGGCCGGCCGGCGCACCCAGCCGAAAGCGGCCAGTGCGAGGCCGGCGGCGATCAGCGGCGCTCCGGCGATGGGTTGCATCGTCGCCAGCACAGCGCCGGCCACGGCGAGCAGCACACCCAGACCCAGCCAGAGCGGCCGGCGCCGGCGCGGCTGGGGCGCGGGGCGCGGTGCCTCCTTCTCTTCCAGCAGGCCGCGCAGATCTTCGCGCCGCTGCGGATAGCGCGCCAGCTCCTCCAGCTCCTCGCGCCGCCGCTCGCCGAAGCGACGTTGCAGCTCGCGGTCGGTCGGACCGGCCTGCGATTCCGCGGCGCTGCGGGCCAGAATCGCGGCCTGCTCCGCGCGCTCCGCCTGTTGCAGGCGGTCCTGGGCGCGCAACACGTCCTGCACGCTCTCGGTCGTTGCGGCTTCCAAATGTGCCCGGCTGGCGGCGCGGACGGCGATCTCCTGCCGCCGTGCGATCGCTTCGGCCAGCCCGGCCTCCGCCTCGGCCAGGCTCTCCTCGCGTCCCCGAATCGTCGCATCCAGCGCGGCGAGCGCGTTGCCACGCGCGGGGTCGGCATCGGGAACGGCATCGAGCGCCGCCCGCTCGCGGAGCAGCGCGGCATGGCGGGCGTGGTCCTGCGCGTCGGCCTGCAGACGCACGGCAGCATCCAGCGCCGACTGCAAGGCGGTGCGGCGTTCGGTGTGGCGGGCGAGGGCGTCAAGGTCGGCAGCGGCGAGCGCCCCGAAGCGCCGTTCCAGCTCGGTGTCGTCCGGGCCGAGCGGCGCTTGCGCCGCCTGCACAGCCGCGGCGGCAGCTTCGGCGGCTGCGAGAACCCGCTCCAGTCGCTCCGCGGCGCGCAACACTTGCGCGGCGGCGTCGGGCATGGCCTCGGCCAGGTGCTCGCGGCCGGCGAGCGCCGCTCCTGCCTGCTGCAACCGGGTGGTGGCGGCCGCGATGGCCTCCTCCGCCTCGCGTACCGCGCGGTCGTGCCCGGCGATCGCACCGTCCATGGCGGCCAGGCGTTCGGCCAGATCGGCCGTCGCGACGGGCAACGATTGCAGACTCGCGCGGCGCTCCGCCAGCGCGTCGCGGCGGGCACGGCGGGCGTTGTCGCGGGCGAGGCGGGCGGCCGCGTCTTCGGCTTCGGCGCGCAGCGCGGCGCGCACAGCGCGGCTGCGTTCGCCGCGCAAGCGCTCGGCCTCGGCGCTGAGGCCGGCCAGCCGGCGCGCCGCGCCGTCCAGCGAGGAGCGCTCGTGTTGCAGATCCGTCAACCGGAGCTGCAGCGCGGCGATGCGCTCTTCCAGCGCGTGGATCTCATTGCCGATGCTGACCGGGCCTTTGTGCATGCTGCCCTGGTAGCCGCGCAACGCCTCGCCGAGCGTCTGAATGGCGGCATCGGCCGTGGCGTCGCCGGCGCTGCTGCCCACAAGCTGCTGGATGCGCGTGGTGAGCGCCGCCGCATCGCGGTCGAGCGCGAGGGCGCCGATCTCACCCTGGCGCACGAGGGCGCTGCGCAGGAACTGCTCGCGGCTGAGGCCGAGCAGCACGCGCCCGATCTCCCACGCGCCCTTGCCTGTGGCGAACTCGGCCGTCACGTCCTGGCCGCGATCGAGGTCTGCCACCGTGCAGATGCCGCGGATGAACTCGCGGCGCAGCCGCAGCCGCCGGCCGCCCGCCTCAAGGTCCAGCTCGACATCGAAGCACGCGCCGTCGAGCGGCTGAAAGCGGCTGCTCTCCGGCCGGGCGCCGCGGTTGCCGGGCGCGAGCCCGTAGAGCGCGGCGACGATCGCCGCCACCAGCGTCGACTTGCCGCGCTCGTTGTCCCCAACGACGAGCTGCAGCCGCCCCGGCTCGAAGCTGACCTCGGCGCCGTCGAGGATGCCGAAGTGCGCGCAGAGGCGCATCAGGCGCATGGGACGCTCCGCTCACCGGGGTGAGTAGAGAGTGGTGAATGGTGAATGGTGGACTTTCGCATTACTCTGCCGGTTTCTTTTGCAGCGACCGGATCAGGCCACGGAGCATGCGGCCGAGGCGATCACTCCGCGCCAACAACGCCTCCATCTCGGGTTTGGGTCCGAATTCGAGGTTCCGGCCAAGGATGAGATGTGTTTCCAATTCCTTGAGACTTCCCTGGGCAATGCGTAAGAAGCGAATCCAGTCGCGCGTGCTCTCTCGGCCGTAGCCTTCGGCGACATTCGCGGGTACAGACGACGCGGCGCGGCGGATCTGCGCGGTCAGTTCGAAGATCTCCTCGCGCGGGAAACCCTGCGTGAGCCGATAACACGCCTCGGCCAACGCGATCCCCTCTTTCCACACTTCCAGATCGCGATACGATTCAAGGGCCACGTCAACTCCTCTGCCCACCATTCACCACTCACCACTCACCACTCTCTACTCACCCCGCTCGTACCGCGGCGTCACCGTGCGCGAGACGAGGGCATCGAGGCCGTAGTACAGCGTTCGTTGCAGCAGCGCGCGTTCGTCGGCCGTCTGCGCGGCGGCGAGGCGGCGCTCGATCTCGTGCACGAAGCGGCCTTCGACCGTATGCGCCGCCCCGTCGCGGTAGGCGTCGAGGTCGTAGTCGGGAGCGAGGGCGGAGGCGTCCACCTGCAGGTGGTAACAGCGGCCGTCCGCAAGCAGGAAGCCGGGCGGGATCGAGATTTCGAGGGTGCGGCCGGCATGGCCAGCGAGCTGTACGTGGACGATGTCGGGCGGCCGGACGCCGGCGGCGCGCACCGCGTCCTCGATCCGTTGCAGCAGCGCGGCGTCGTAGCCGATGCCCGTGCAGTCTACGCGCAGGTCGTGGATCACGCGCCCATCGACGCGCACCGACGCCACCTGCACACCGTCGGCGGTCAGTTCGCCCAGGAGCACGCCCCTGGGACCGCACTCGTCGAGGCCACGGCCGGCCGGGCAACCGGCGTAGGCGCCGAGCACGCGCCCGGCAGCGTCCAGCACGGTCGCCGCGTTGTGATAATGGCCGAGCGCCGCATAGTCGTAGCCGGCCGCGGCCAGCTCCTCATCGCGAAAGGGCAGCACCGCGCACTTGCCCTGCGGCGCGTGTCCGCTGCGCGAGCCGTGGAACACGAGCACGTTGCGCACGCCGTGTTCGGGCGGCGGCAGCGACGCCAGCGGCCGGCCGTCGGGACCGTCGTGGCTGGTGAAGGCGATGCCGGTGAAGGCGACGCCGGCGAGCGCCGGCAGGCGCAGCCGCGTCCAGTCCGAGCCGGCAAACAGGTGGACGTTGTCCGGCCAAGCGAGGTTGTGGCGGGCGAGCAGAAACGCGGGGCTGCAGTAGCTTGCGGGTGAAAGGAAGTCGTGGTTGCCGGGCGCGAGCACGATGGGCAGGCCGCAGGCGCCCAGCGTCTCGACGGTCTCGGCCAGCGTGTCTCGCGAGACGCCCTCGTGGTCAAAGAGATCGCCGGGGAGCAGGATGACCTCCGCGCCCTCGTCGCCGGCCAGATCGCAGGCCGCGCGCAGGGCAGCCGCCAGCTCGCGACGGCGTTGCTCGCGTTTCTCGGGGGGCAACTGCAGCGCCGTAGCGGTCAGTGGTGCGCCCAGGTGTACGTCCGAAACCTGAACGAAGCGCATGCCGCCCCCCTCCGCGACCTGTGCTTTCGCAGTTATATCATCGGCTGAACAGCGCGCGGCTTTAGCAGCGGCGCGCAAGCGGTCTGCAGATAGCATAAGGAACGGATCGGCCACGTTCAGCAGACCCGCTGCCACCCGTTCGTGACATTCGCGACAGATGAGGGATGCCCAACGCAGCGAGTCCAGTCATCCTGTACGCTAGCGGCAGTAGCGAGCGGCAGCGTCGAGAGGCAGACAGCAGGATGGCTGGTCAGGACGGCGAAAGAGCAGAGCCGGCGCGGCAACCGCAGCACCCCGCCGATCTGCCGGCGGAGGCGCCGCTCAACCCCGTGGAAGAGGCGGACGAAGAGTCGTTTCCGGCCAGCGACCCACCGCCCGGTCCGGCGCACATCGGCGGACCCGCCGCGGCTCCGCCCGACGGCGAGGCCGGCCGCCAGCGGCAACGCCCACGCACACCGCATCGCGAAGGAGATCGCTCGTGAACGACCGACAGATTATGGGCAACATCAACGAACTTGTGGAAGAGGAGCACGCGCTGTATCGCCGCGCCGAGCAGGACGGCGGGTTGACGCCCGCCGAGCGCGAGCGCCTGCACCAGCTCAAAGTCCAGCTCGATCAGGCTTGGGACCTGCTGGACCAGCGCCGGGCCTTGCGCGGCGCCGGCCGCGACCCGAACGAGGCGCACGAGCGCTCGGCGAAGATGGTCGAGAACTACCAGCAATAGCGACTCATCGCACTACATCGCGCCACGGACAACGACGACCCGGTGCTCGAGCAGGGCTGCCACGCGCGCCACGAATTCGCCGGCAAGCGGGGGCCAGTTCCAGAACGTGAAGCCGAGATTGTCGAAGCCCCAGGGTGGATATCCAAGCGGTGCGCCGAGCACGCCATCGGTCATGCCGGGCTGGCCGGCGTTCGGCCCTCACCCCCGCCCCTCTCCCAATCCTGGGAGAGGGGCGATCTTGGGTCGGGCGCTCCGAGCACCAAGCGGATAACCCGACGCGCTTACGGATCGCTCGAAATAGGATCGCCCCTTTCGCCCAGGATTGGGCGAAAGGGGAAGGGGGATTGAGGGCCGACCGCCGCGGGCAGGCGCACCGCTTGCTTCAGTCCGCGGCGGCGGGCAGGTTGGGTGCGGCGATCACGCCTTTTGCTGCCAGCGCGGCGATCTGGTCGTCTGCGTAGCCGAGACGTTCTCGCAAAAGCTGCGCCGTGTGGCCGCCAGGGGCGTCGGCGCCCGTTTGCGGGCCGCCCGGCGTGCGCGAGAGCTTGACCGGCGTGTTCGAGACGCTGAGCCGGGCGCCGTTCCAGGCGGGCAGCTCCACCACCATCTCGCGCGCCTGCACCTGCGGGTCGGCCACCACCTGGTCGATCGTGTTCACGGGTCCCACCAGGCAGATCGGCGCCAGCAGCTCCAACCAGGCGCCTCGCGGCTTCTGCTTGAAGATCTCAATCAGGATCGGCTCCAGCGCCGCGTGGTTCTGCGTGCGCAGGCGGTTGGTCTTGAAGCGCTCGTCCAGGATCAGATCGTCGCGGCCGACCGTGGCACAGAACAGCTCCCAGTCCTTCACGCCCGCCAGCACGAACCAGCCGCCGTCGCTCGTCTCGAACGCCTGGAACGGTGTGGTCAGCGGGTGGCGCGTGCCGATACGGCCGGGCACCTCGCCCGTGGCGCAGCAGCGGATGATCGCGTTCTCCAGCAGCGCCACCTGCGCATCGAGCATCGCCACGTCGATGCGCTGGCCCGTGCCGGAGCGGTCGCGCTCCACCAGCGCCGAGAGCACGCCGATCGCCGTGAACAGCCCGCCGGCCATGTCGCCGATCGAGTAGCCGGGCCGGGCGATCGGGCCGTCCGGGTGGCCGGTGATGCTCATCACGCCGCCCATACCCTGCACGATCACATCCACGGCGCCGCGGTCGCGGTAGGGGCCGGTCTGGCCGAAGCCAGAGGTCGAAGCGTAGATCAGCCGCGGGTTTAGCGCGGCCATGCGCTCATAGCCGAAACCGAGCCGCTCCATCGTGCCGGGACGGAAGTTCTCGGTGATCACGTCGGCCTGCTTCGCCAGGCCGTAGACGATCGCTTTGCCCTCATCGCTGCGCAGATCGATCGCGAGGCTCTGCTTGCCACGGTTGACGCTGAAAAAGTAGGTGTTGATGCCGTCGACGATCGGCCCGCCGCCGCGGTTGTCCTCATTGGCGGCCACCTGCTCGATCTTCCAGACCTCGGCGCCGAGGTCGGCAAGCTGCATCACACCGTATGGCCCGGCCAGGTGCCAGGTGAAGTCGAGCACGATGATGCCGTCGAGCGGTCCGGGCATGGTCTTCCCTCACAGCGCGATATGGGCTCGTACGCCGTCAGTATGTCGTATATCGCGAGCGAAGCACACGCGCGAAGCAGCCGACGCGCCCCGCATCCGCACAGCCGGTGACACCGGCAGGGGCAGGCTCTATCTACGCGGGGCGCCCGCGCCGAGCGCGGGCGGGCCGTCGAGGCGCGGGCGCGGCGGCTTCGGCGGCCAGTGTGCGCAGCGCTTGCTCGGCCAGCTCGGGCCAGGCGGCCTGATGCGCGTACGGCACCTGCACCCAGGCCTTCATTGGCCGGCCCGCCATCGGCTCGAAGACGCTGGCGCCGGGCAGATCGAGGGCGGCGCGGTGCTGCTCTCCTCCGAGCTTGAACACCATCTCGTCTCGCCAGAACCCGGCGAAGACCTTGCCGTTCAGCTTCAGGCAGGGCATGCCGAACGCCTTGCTCAGCGTCACCGGGCTGTCTGCTCCGGCCAGCGCCGCGCCGATCGCCTGATAGCGGTTGGTCGCCTCGGATTCGCTCGTCATCGTTCACTCTCCCGCACGATGGCACGGCTGCCGGCAATCAGATCAGGCCATGGTCAATCCGCCGCTCACAGAGAGCGTCTGGCCGGTGATGTAGGCCGCGTCGGGGCCGGCGACGAAGGCGACGGCGCCGGCGATGTCCTCCGGCTGCCCCAGCCGTCCCCAGGGAACCGCCCGCAGCAGCGCGTCGCCCAGGCGCGGGTTGCCCTCCGTCAGGCTTGCCAGCAGCGGCGTCTCCGTGGGGCCGGGGCAGATGCAGTTGACGTTGATCCGGTGCCGTGCCATCTCGCGCGCCAGCGTCTTGGTGAAGGCGATGATGCCGCCTTTCGTCGCTGAGTAGACCGCCTCGCCGGTCGAGCCGACGCGGCCCGCGTCCGACGCGATGCTGACTACGGCGCCGCGGCCCCGCTCGATCATGCCCGGCAGCACCGCCTTGCAGCAGAGGAAGGTGCCCTTGAGGTTGATGGCGATGATGCGATCCCAGGTTTCCGGCTCGCTCTTGAGGAACGGCTCGATCTTGTCCCAGCCGGCGTTGTTGACCAGCACGTCGATGCCGCCCAGCTCGCGCTCGACCGCGGCTACGGCCTCGGCAACCGAGGCGGCGCTGGTCACGTCGAGCAGCACGCCGACGGCGCGGCCGCCCGCCGCGTTCGCCTCCTCGGCCGCGGTGCGCGCCGTCTCCGGGTTCATGTCCGAAAAGGCGGTTGCGGCGCCATCCTGCGCGAGCCGCAGGGCGATGGCGCGGCCGATGCCGCTGCCTGCGCCGGTGACCAGCGCTACGCGCCCCGTAAGCGGTCCGGTCATGCTGCGCCTCCGTTAGGGAATGGAGAATGGGGAACAGGGAATAGGGAATAGTATAGGACGATCGCCGCGAGAGCTGGCGGTTCGCGACGATGGTTTGGGCGCACATGCGCGGCGATGCGCGCCGCGCAAACGGGGTTAATCGTCAGATCGCGGGAGGATGCAGTCTCAGCCGATGCTTTGGGCGACCACGACGGCCGTGATCACGACGGCGATCAGCGCGACGAAGCCGACGGCCATCGCACCGGCGAGCAGCAGGATGCGCCGCTCGGCGTCCGGCACGCGCGCGGCCTGTTCTTCAGTGAAAACGAAGTCGGCTGAGGTCAGTTGCTGATAACGATTCAGATCGTCGAGCAGCGCGGTTGCGTTTTGATAGCGCTCCTCGGAATTGCGACGCATCGCCTTTGCCACGATGCCCGCCAGTCCCGGCGGCACGCTTGGCGGCAGCGCATCTGCCTGGCCCGAGAGATGTTGCTGCATCACCACCAGCGGATCATCGCCGGGCCGGCCGTAGGGCGGGCGCCCTTTCAGCATCTCGTAGAGCAGAATGCCCAGGGCGTAGATGTCGGTGCGCGCGTCGCCGCGCCTGCCCTGAATCTGCTCCGGCGCCATGTAGGCCGGCGTGCCGTGCGCGTTGGTCAGGAAGCGCCATGTCATGCGCCGGGCGCCGTCCATCAGCGCGATGCCGAAGTCGATGATGCGCGCCGTACCGTCGGCGGTGACGATCACGTTCTCCGGCTTCAGATCGCGGTGGTAAACATGCTGCTCGTGCAGATACTGCAAGCCGGCCGCGAGCTGCCGCGCGATATCGACTGCCTCGTCCACCGGCAGACGGCCGCGCTGGCGCAGGATGCGGTGCAACGGCGTGCCATCGACGTATTCGAGCACCAGATACGGCGCGCTGCGGTTCTCGCCGGCATCGACGGCAGCCTGGATGTTGGGGTGACGCAGGGCGCGGGTGATCTGCATCTCGCGGCGGAAGTGCTCGAAGACCGTGGGATCGCCCAGCAGGCTTTCCTCGGGCCACTTGAGCACGACCTGCTGCCCGTTGCGCGTATCGCGCGCGAGGTAGGTCGAAGCGAAGCCGCCTTCGCCGAGCGACTCCAGGATCTCGTAGTGGTCGATGCGCTCGCCGAGCTGATGCAGTGACCACCTCCCGGCTTCATCTTATTACGTTCGTACGTATTCGCACCGCCGTCCGCCGGCCGCGGCGACGTGTCTGGACGCGGTGGTCGCCCGGCCGACGCCGCTCTGGTCCGCGGGGAGATAGAGACACTTCGCCATGAGCAGAAAGAACGAGAGGGATCAAGTACGTGGTAGACTGAATGAGGGTCAGCGATGTGTTTGGCGGCAACGCCCCCCGGAGGGCGAACCTTCCGAATATGCGCCGTGCAGCAGATTTGGCAATTCGGCATCGGCACAGGTACACGATGATTAGCACTCATTGAGCACGAGTGCTAATTGCGGCGGAGGTGCAAAGATGTTTCATATCTCGCGCATCCGTCATTCGCCCGCAGCCAGCGGTGCTCACCGTCTGCTTGCGGGCGCCGCAGTCCCTTGTCGGCTTATGTTCTTGATCGCTCGGTACACCCGGCCTGGAGGTCTGGCTTGATACCGGGCCATGGAGGTAGCCCCATGTCGCGCATGGTACGAATGCCGCTGGACATCGCGTTCGGCAGCCTGCTTGCGGTGGCCGCGGCCGCATTCGGCGTGGTCGGCTTCTTCGCCGGCCTGAAGAACAATACGCACGCGACGCAATGGTTTCTGTCGGCACTGATCCTGGGGGTGCTCTCGGGCGCGGTGCTGGTCGATGAGCTGCGCACGGCCGGAGCGGATCAGGGCCGGCGGGTTGATGCCTGGCTGGGCAGCGTGCTGTTCATCCTTGCGCTTGCCGCCGGCGTGGTCGGCTTCATCGTTGGCCTGGCCAACAAGGCGCATGCGAACACCTGGCTGGTTAGCGGCGTCGTACTGGCGATCATCACGCTCGCCGCGGCCATGGATGAGATGCGCCGCGAGCGCACGGCCTTCGGCGCCGATGCCTACGCGGGGCTCGGCGCGGCCTTCGGTGTGCTCGGCCTGGCGCTCGGCATTGTCGGCTTCATTCTCGGACTCGCCAGCAAGAGCCACGCGGACGTCTGGCTCTGGGCGGCGGTGGTGAGCAGTACGGTTGCTCTGGGCTGGGTGTTCGAGGCCGAGCACCGCGCGGTGCTCGGGGCGGCGCCCGAGCACGGGCCGGGCGTGCAGCCACTCGGCGGCGCCGGGCTCGCCAGCACGAGGTGACGCGCGAGGCCGCTCTCAGCGTTCCGATCTTCCAGGCGGGGCCGCGTGGCCCCGCCTGCGCATTTGTCCCGTACTATCGCTCGCGGGTGCTTCGGCACCGTGCGGCGGTTTGTCGGACGCGCCGCTGTCGCGCATCAGCGTCTCGTATTCGCCGGACTCCTCGCGCGCGGAGTCGTTGGTCACGGCGCGCTGTCGCGCCGCCTCCCGCCGCCCGGCTGGTGCGCCATTGGCGCCGCTCCAGGTGTCCCGTTCCATCGTCCCGTGCGAAGCTGCCCGCGCGCATCACTGGAAGACGCGGCAAGGGACGCCATCGTCGGGGCTTCGACGCGGTTTTGAGTCTTCGCATCGCTGCGCAGTACAGCGTTACACTCGGACAATGGCAGGGCACGATGGGGCACGGCCGCGCTGGGCGCCGCGGGCGCCGCAGCAGAAGATCCGCCGCCTCTACGAGAACGACGCGCGGGGCATCGTCGACGCCGAGTTGATCGACGATGTGAGGCTCACGCTGTTCCTGCGCTGCAGGAGCATGCAGGCAGTCAGCGACGTCATGCTGCGCGGTCTCATCCCCTGCCCGCTGTGCGGCACGGTGCAACGCCGTGAGCCGCGGGTGCGGGACGACCCCGACGAGCTGCTCACCTGCTCGTGCGGTTGGCAACTGCCCTGGGGCGTGTATCACCGGACCTTCCAGCACCAGGAGTTGATCGGCGCCGACGCCAACCCGTTCATTGCCGAGTACCTGCGGGCCTGGCCCACGGCGCGTACGCCGCGCGAGAAGCTGCTGCTGATCGACCGGCTCATCCACTGCTGGCACTGGGAGGAACTGCGCGCCGAACACGGGATCGGCCGCCCCACCGGCGTGAACTTCATCGAGGGCAGCCGCGCCTCCGTGATCGCGCTGCTCGACGGGCTCACCCGCGGTGAGCAGAGCGCGCCGCAGCTTGAGCAGAGCCGCGCCGCCTGGAAGACGCAGTGGGACGAGGTGAAAGCAGCTCAGGAGCGCTGGCGCGAACAGCGCCGCGACCGCGATCAGCAGTGAGTTCAATGCCTCCGAGGCCGGCCGAGCTGGTGTCTGCCGCGTCTGCAATATTGTCCGGAGGTTCTGAGACAGCCTCTTCAAAGCCCGCTGCCCGCCATGTGGAAGCCGAGCAGGGCTTTGCCGGCCGGTTCGAGGCTGAGCGGGCCGAGCATGTAGTGCTGCGTAGCCACGTGTACATCGCGGAAGCAACGTTCCAGCGGGCTCGTCTCATAGATGCTGGTGGCGCCGCCGGCGTTGTACAGCAGGTCCACGGCCTGTGTGGCAGCGGTGGCGGCGTGGGCCGCGGCCAGCAGCACCAGCCCGCGCTGCTCGGCGGCAAGCTCAGCGCCGGCGTTCACGGCGTCCCACGCCTCGCGCAGCAGCGCCGTGCGGAAGGCGCGGGCCACGTCGGCCTGCACCGCCGTGCGCTCGCGCAGCAGGCTCGTCTGGCCGGTCGGCGTTTTTGCCTGCGCCAGTGCCAGCAAGGCGTCGATCGCGTGCCGCGCGATGCCGGTGCAGGCGGCGCTGAGCAGGCC
The DNA here is from genome assembly GCA_937879875.1 of uncultured Chloroflexota bacterium. Classification (GTDB taxonomy): domain Bacteria; phylum Chloroflexota; class Dehalococcoidia; order CAUJGQ01; family CAUJGQ01; genus CALFMN01. The sequence goes on from CALFMN010000067.1 coordinate 41,047, forward strand.
GGCGAGCAGGCCGAAACGCGGCAGCCGGTACAGCGGCTCGGGGCGCAGCGGCGGATCGGCGAAGCTGAAGCTGTGCGCCTCTGGCACGAACAGGTCGTGAAAGGCGTAGTCGTGGCTGCCGCTGCCGCTGGTCATGGCTGGGCCGCCGGTCGCCCGGCCGTGCCCAGCCGGGCGCGGCGGCCCTGGCAACGGTCCGCGGTGGGTAAGGAGGCAGGGGCGCCGCCCAGGCGCAGCCACGGGCCTGGTGCACCGCGGGCCGCACCGGCTGACGCCCCTGCCCGCCTCCACGCTATCGGGGGGACCAGGATACAAGGGCCGGGCTACTCCAGCCGCTCCGCGAGCGCCTGCAGGGCCGCGCCGGCTTCGACGGGCAGGCGCGGGAAGTGGCTGAAGGCGATCACGTCGAGTTCAAGCATCGATAGCTTGCGCAGCGACGCGAGCGCCTGCGGCATGTCCGCGGTCACGCGCGCGGCGGGTCCGGAGAGCGTGCCTTCGCGGTACTCCAGCGCGTCGCCGGCGATCAGCAGGGCCATGCGCGGGAAGTAGAGCGCGATATGCCCGGGTGTATGGCCCGGCGTGTGCACCACGCGCATGCCGCCCAACACCGACAGCTCATCGCCGTCGTGCAGCGGCTCGTCGATGCGCACCGGCTCGTAATGGAAGGCGCGGTTGGCCACGGGCCGGGTCATCGTGCGCAGGGCGGCGCTGGCGAAGGGCGGCGGCGGGCCGGCCGCGCTCTGGACAACCGGCGCCTCGGCGGCGTGGATCGCGGCTTTCGCTGGTAGCTGCCGCTGCAGCGCCGCCAGGCTGCCGAGATGGTCCGGATGGTAATGCGTGATCACGATGCGCTCGATCTCATCGGGCCGCCGGCGGCAGAGCGCCACGGCGCGCAGGATGCGCTCCGCGCTGCCGGGCAGGCCCGTATCGATCAGCGTCACGCGACGGTCGAGCAGGAGAAAGCACGACGTTGCCCGCAGCGGCGCCTGCATGACGCCGGGCAGAATCGAGCGCACCGCCGCGCCTGCCGGCAACATCCCTAATCCGCCCCACTCATGGCCGCCGGGCGGAGATCGGCCGCAGGATGCGCACGCCGCTGCCCTGAATCAACTCATTGCGATTGGCCTGACGCAGCGCCTGCCACTTCGCCCGCGGCGCCGGTTCCTCCGGTTCCGTCCCGACCTCGCGCGACGCCTCCCAAGCGCCGAGGTCGGCGTAGCGCGTGAGCATCCAGATGCGCGGCGCTTCGGCCACATGCGCCCGCCACATGCCCAGCGGCCGTGCGCCTTGCGTCTCGTACCAGGGCCAGACCGCGTCTTCGGTGCGCCGCACGAACTCGGCCATGTCTTCCGGACGCACCTGGAAGCTGCGCAGTGCGTAGATGCCGGGCATGCCGTCGGGCGTATCCTCCGGCGGACGGCGCTCGCCCAGCGGCTGCAACGCGATCACGTCGGTCGCGCGCGTGAGCGCGGCACGGGCGGCGACGGCCTCGCGGCCGCTCGCGGGCCACGGGACCGCGTTGGCGCCGTGCACGCGGTTCTCCGGCCACGAGCGGGTTTGCTGCCAGTGCGCCAGGCTCTCGTAGCGGGTGATGAGCACGATGCGCTCCTCGCCGCCCATCACCACCTGCCAGAGGCCGAGCGCCCTGCCCTCGCGCCCTTCGAGCGCGGGCCAGATCGCCGTTTCGCTCAGCTCGACAAAGCGCGCGACATCCGCCCGGTCCACGAGAAACGTGCGCATCGTGTAGAGCATGAAGGATACCTCCATCTCGCGGCTGCCCCGCCTCACCGCAAGGCCCGGTTGCGCCTTCCTCGCGGGCGTTGGTCTACCTCTATCGTCGATCGTCTGATGCGGTATGCGCGAGCCGCCGGCCGGGCGCCGAATGGCCTCAACAGGCTCGCGTATCGCTTTGGGAGTGGCAAATGCCGCGTGCTATACTGAGGCGCCGGAGGACTGCCGCCCCTTGAAAATCACTGCTGAACGCCAGCCCGAAAGCCAGATCTTGCTCGAGATCGAAGTCGAGCCTGAGCGCGTCGAGCAGTCGATGGACCAGGCCTTCCGCCGCATGTCGAGCCGCTACCGCATACCTGGCTTCCGCCCGGGCAAAGCGCCGCGCGTCATGTTCGAGCGCTACGTCGGCCGCGACACGCTGCTGCGTGAGGCGCTGGAAAAGCTCGTGCCCCAGGTCTACGAAGAGGCGATCAAAGAAGAATCGCTCGACCCGATCGACCAGCCCTCGTTCGAGATCCCGACGTTCGAGCCGCTGCTGATCAAGGCCACCGTGCCGCTGAAGCCGACGGTTGAGCTGGGTGGCTACCGTGAGTTGCGCCTGCCGCGCGAAGCAGCAGCCGTCACGCCGGAGCAGCTTGAAGAGACGATGCTCAATCTGCGCCGCCAGTACGCCTCGCTCACGCCGGTCGAGCACTCCGCGCAGGCCGGCGACGTCGTCCGGGCCGATCTCAAGGCCGAGGTCGACGGACGCGAGCTGGTCACAGAAGAAGACAGCGATCTGCGCCTCACGGAGCAGGGGCTGCAAGGGCTGCCCGGCCTGCTCGAACACCTGATCGGCGTCGAGAAGGGCAAGGAGTACACCTTTGAGGTGTCCGTGCCCGAGGATTTCGACGAAGCAAGCCTGGCGGGCAAGCAGGCGACCTATCACGTCAACGTCAAAGAGATCAAAGAGGAGCAGTTGCCCGAACCGGATGACACCTTCGCCAGCGAAGTGGGCGAAGGCTTTCCGTCGTACGCGGCGCTGCGCGAGCGCTTCGAGGGCGATCTCAAAAAGCGTGTCGAGGAGCAGGCCGAACGCGATTACGACCAGAAGGTGGTCGAGACGTTGATCGAGCAGTCGCAGATCGACTTCCCGCCCGTGCTGGTCGATCGCGAGATCGACCACATTCTCAGCGAGCAGACCGGCGGTGGCACGCGTGCCAGCATCGAGGCAGCGCTGCGCAAAAGCGGCGGCGGCTCGGCCGACGCACTGGTCGAGCAGGTGCGGCCGCTGGCGCTGGAGCGCGTGAAGCGCTCGCTCGTGCTGACGGAAGTAGCCGAGAAGGAAGGTCTCGCGGTCGAAGACGCCGAGGTTGATGCCGAGCTCGATCGTATCGCCGGTGAGTCGCCGCAGGCCGCGCAGATGCGCGGCATCTTCGACAACCCCAGCGGCCGCGAGTTGCTGGGCCGCACGGCGCTGACGAAGAAGGTCTACCAGCGGTTGCGCGACATCGCCGAGGGCAAGGAACTGCCGCCGCTGCCCGAACCCGCCGTCGAAGCGGCGGCCACGGCGGCAACAGCGAGTGAAGAAGCGGAGGCAAGCGATGCGTCTGCGCCGGCTGCCGAGGCCGCGCCTGGCGAGGTCGAGCCGGCCTGAGCATGCCGCTGAAAGCAGTGGAGTGACGTACGCACGCGCGAGGCTTTATGTTTGGCACTGGTGTACGCCCCGTGTTCGACGCGATTGCCCGCCGGTGAGGGGTTCACCGATCCGGGCGTTCATCCGAGACTGACATAAGAGATGGCTTCAGCATCCGCCGGCGGCGACCGTCGTGGCCCCGTCCGGCGGATATCGTTCAGAGACCGGAAGCCATCGGCGACACTGCCGATCTTGCGCCCACAGGAGAACAGGCATGGCCGGTAACCGCACACCCAGGGTTCAGTACCACTGTTCTTTCTGTGGCAAAAACCAGGACCAGGTGCAGCGGCTGATCGCAGGACCGGGCGCGGTCTATATCTGCAACGAATGCGTGGAGCTCTGCCGCGAGATCATCCAGGAAGAGGCCAGCGGGCCGGCCAAGCCGAAGACCAGCGGCCAGCGCATTCCCCCGCCGAAGAACCTCTACGAACAGCTCAGCGACTACGTCGTCGGACAGGAGCAGGCGAAAAAAGTCCTCGCCGTGGCCGTCTACAACCACTACAAGCGCATCAACGCGCCGGCTTCGGCGGACGTTGAGCTGGAGAAGAGCAACATCCTGCTCGTCGGGCCGACCGGCTCCGGCAAGACCTTGCTCGCCCGCACACTGGCGAAGATCCTCGATGTGCCGTTCAGCATCGCCGACGCCACCGCACTCACCGAAGCCGGCTACGTGGGCGAGGATGTCGAGAACATCCTGCTGCACCTGATCCAGGCCGCCGACTTCGACATTCCCAAGGCCGAACGCGGCATCGTCTACATCGACGAGATCGACAAGATCTCCCGCAAGAGCGACAACCCCTCGATCACGCGCGATGTCTCCGGCGAGGGCGTGCAGCAGGCGCTGCTCAAGATCATCGAAGGATCGGTCGCCAGCGTGCCGCCGCAGGGCGGACGCAAGCATCCGCATCAGGACTTCATTCAGATCAACACGACCAACATCCTCTTCATCTGCGGCGGCGCCTTCGAAGGGCTGGACAAGGTCATCGACCGGCGCCTCGGCCTCGACAAGCGCTCGCTCGGCTTCCTCGCCGGCAGCCGCCCCGTCTACAGCTCGCCGCAGAAAGAGACGGACGCCCTGCTGAAGCAGGCGACGCACGACGACCTCTTGCAGTACGGCCTGATTCCGGAGTTCGTCGGCCGCCTGCCGATGGTCGTGGCGCTCGAATCGCTCGACCGCGAGTCGATGGTGCGCATCCTCACCGAGCCGAAGAACGCGCTGATCAAGCAGTTCCAGCGCTTCTTCGCGATGGACGGCGTCGAGCTGGTGATCACGCCGGAGGCGATGACCGCCTGCGCCGACGAGGCGATCCGCCACCGCACCGGCGCCCGCGGCCTCCGCACCGTGCTCGAAGATACGCTGCTGGAGACGATGTACGAGGTGCCGTCGCGTACCGACGTGAAGAAGTGCGTGATCAACGCCGACACGATCACGAAGCGCCAGCGCCCGCTCTTGCTCAACCGCGCCGGCCAGGCGATCGACTTCGAAGAGCAGCAGCGCGGTGAGATCGCATAGCCATCGGCCCTCACCCCTGTCCCCTCGCCCAGGATTGGGCGAGGGGACAGGGGTGAGGGCCGATGGTCCGAGGCTGAAGGCGACCTGTTTTGCCGATCGGCAGGGGCGGTTCGTGAACACTGCTGTCCGCTAGCGATTGTTCAGGCGGCTGGGCGGGCCGCGGGCAGGCGCGTTGCCGGGCCAGGGCGGTGCGGTGCGCGGGCGCCGCCCCTGGTCCAGAGCGCGACCATGCGGCCCCCGGCTGGCGCTGATCAGCAGCGCAGCGGGCCGCTCGTCCAGCGGCTGATCGTCCCGGTGCAGGGTGCCACCGCCGGGGTGCGGCCGGCGGCGAGCGCTGAGCCAGGGGGCGAGCGGGGCGCTGCGGGCCGCGAGGCTGGCGTCGCGCTGGCGCGGACGGGCGCTGCGGCTGAGCGCATGAAACAGCAAGAACCAGGCGGGCGCGGCCGCGGCAGGCGGGGCTGAGCAGAGGCACCGCCGCATGGCAGCCGCTATTGGTCGACGCTGCGGTAGCGTGCGCGTCATGGCGGATCTGCCGCGGGGGCTGCTGTGCGCCCAGCCCAGCCCCGCGGCGTCCGCCGGCCGCGCACCTGCCGCTTCCCAGATGCATGACGGCGCGCGATCGGACAGTAGTGTTCACGAACCGCCCGTCGCGGTGAGAGCCGCGAGCACCGGCGCACGGGTCTGCCGTGACCGTCGCAGAATCAAAAGACCCTGGAAGCCGTCCGGCGTGCGCTCGACCTAGTAGCTAGTCAGCGAGGGTCTGTCGGTTATGGCAAGCGTCTGGCATGC
>CALFMN010000068.1 GCA_937879875.1 uncultured Chloroflexota bacterium
ACCAGCTTGATCGCCTCGACGATCGTTTCCGGCTGCTCCATGCGGCCGCGGCCGCTGCGCCCGCTGGCCAGGTACCCGGCCGCCGGGCCGACGATCGTGGCGCCACGCTCGCGCAGCAGCGCCAGATTCGCCTGCGTAGCCGGGTGGGCGAACATGTTCGCCTCCATCGCCGGCGCGATCACGAGCGGCGCGGTCGTCGCCAGTGCCGTGACGGAGAGCATGTCTTCGGCCAGCCCCGTCGCGAGCCGCGCCAGCGTGGCCGCCGTGGCGGGGGCGATCACGACGCAATCGGCGGCGTGCGCCAGCTCGACGTGCTCGACGGCAAGGTCGCTGTGCGGGTCGTACATATCGGTGATCACGGCGCGGCCGGTGACGGCGCGCAGGGCGAGCGGGGTGATGAACTCGGTGGCGCCCTTCGTCATCACGGTATCTACGAGGGCGCCGGCCTGGCGCAGCTTGCTGGCGAGGTCGGCCGCCTTGTAGGCCGCGATCGAGCCGCTGACGCCGAGGACGATGCGCTTGTCGCGCAGAGGGGAGTGGTGAATGGTGAGTGGTGAGTGGTTTTCCGGGATTGCTCGACCGTGATCGAGAGCGGATGGAGGGTTGTTCATATCGGGAGCTGGCATCGGGCACCGTCCTGTCGCCGGCGGCGCGCCGGGCTCGCTCGGCGCGCCACGATTGTACAGGCAGGCAGGCGAAAGATGGATGCGGTTCCGCTGGCTGCCCCGCGACACGCCTTCCACGAAGAGCGAACTGCCGCTAAACCCGGCTGTGAACCTCGAACTCGGCGTCCAGCAGCGCGCCGGCGTCCTGTGCGACGAAGGGGAAGTCCTCCATCTCGGATGTGAGCAGATGCTCGCGTTCCGGGATCACCGAGGCAATGCGCCGATCGAGCACCAGATCGATGATGCGTTTCGCGTAGTCAAGGCCGCGCTGCGTCAGAAACGCCCAGACGCGCGGTTGCGGGCCGGCGGCATCGAGCAGCCGCCGCGGCGCCACGGCGGCTGCCTCGTCGGTGATGCCAAGCGTGCGGACGAAACTGGGGTCATTCTTTCGGGAAGCCAACAGGGTGACTCCCCGCCGCTGAAGCTGGTCCATTGGCGCGTACACGCGAAGCTGCAGACGATACGTGAGGTCGTGGAGCGGCAAGATCTCTTCGGCTAATGTAAACCCACGGTACTCGTGAACTGAGCGGCACGAGCGGTACACATACATATCCTCAAGCGATACTCCATCGATCGCATAGCCGGTTAGCCATCGTTCGGCGATCGGAAACCTTTCGGAAATGCCTCTGAGTAGCTGCGGAAACCTGTCACGATCGCGCTGAACAACGATATCAGACGGTGCGCTATCGTCAGTTTCGTCCAGGTGAGAAAGTTCTTCGTATACGGTTGAGTATACGACTTGCAATCCAAACTTGTCTGAAGCCGGGCTGGCGAGTACGAACAGCCAGCTATCGGCCTGCTGGCTGTTCACCCATGCGCATGCGGTCACCGGAAGACCAAATCCATCCAATCGGCGTAGAGCCCACTTACCACCGACAATGTCACGTTCTACCAGTATCGCCTCAGCCATTGGAACACTCCGTATCTTCGATCCAAGATCGACTGAAGCAATTCCTCAGCTTCAGGTCTACTGCGCTCCTCATAGCGACTTTGCTCGGACCAGCGGGCGGCTACACTCCAGTTGCTCTTCAGCCGAGGATCGACCTGCATATCAGCATCGAGCTGAGGCCGGAGTCCCGCGAGCCTGATAAGGCGCTCAAGATCGTGAGTATAACTGTCATCGATGTACTTCTTGTCCGGGAATTCGTGGCGCCGGATCGTCTTCGCGATGCACGCCTTCAGTGCGCACTCGACGACGTATCCCGCCAGATAGTACGCGCCGGCGTAGTGGCCGCCGGCGCGCAGATATCCGGCTTCCGCCGCGCGGATGCGGGCGAGGCTTTGCAGATCGCGTCGGTTCACGCATGGCCTTGCAGCGGCGGGTCTGGGGCCGGCGCCCGTCGCGCACAGTCTACCGTATCCTGCCGCGGTCAGATTGCGGCGAGCGGCGTGGTCGTGGCGCCGTGGCGTATCATGGCGGGCGAGGCCGACCGAGGAGTGAGCACAGTGAGCACGATGACGTACGAACAGATCCTGACGGAGACGCGCGGGCGCGTGGGTATCATCCGCTTGAACCGGCCCTCCAAGCTTAACGCCTGGACGGGGCAGATGGGCGAGGAGATCGCGGACCAGCTCCGCACCTGGAACGCGGACGCGGGCATCGGCGCGATCGTGCTGGCCGCCGAGGGGCGCGCCTTCTGCGCCGGCGCCGACATCGGCGGCTTCGCCCAGCGCATCGAGACGCAGCCCGCCACGGCCGAGCGCCGGCAGGGCGGCTACTCGATCACGAAGCTGCTGCGCGAGTCGAAGCCGACCGTGGCGGCGATTCAGGGCTACGCAGCCGGCATCGGCCTGACGCTGGTGCTGCCCTGCGACGTGCGCATCGCCGCGGAAGACGCGCGTCTCTCGATCCGCTTCATCAAGATGGGGCTGATGCCCGAGCTGGGCTCGACGCGGCTGCTGGCGCAGATCGCCGGCCTGGGCAATGCGACGGACATGTGCCTCACCGGCCGCTTTGTTGAGGCGGAGGAGGCGCTGCGCATCGGCCTCGTCTCGCAGGTGGTGCCGCGCGAAGATCTGCTGGACGCGGCGCTGGCGAAGGCGAACGAGATCGCCAACAATCCGACCGGCGCAGTGATGATGATCAAAGAGCTTTTGGCGCAGAACCCGGCCGAGCCGGACCTCGACGCGGTGATGGCGCGCGAACAGGTGAACGACGAGGCGGCGCGGCGCCGGCCCGACCACCGCGAGGCCGTCGCCGCCTTCCGCGAGAAGCGCGAAGCCCGCTTCAATCAGTAGGCAGCAGAGCAATTGCAGACGCGGCGCCGGGAGCCTGTTTCAGGCCTTCCCGTCCGCTTCTGCACCCGCGCGTCCAGCCGGCGCGGACCCGCGTGGACACCTGGGCAGTGGGCCGCTGGCTGGGCAGGCCGTGGTGCGGCGCCTGGCGGGCGTAGTCCTCCGTATAGCGACGAATGCGCTGGTGTCGATTGCGCCCGCTTCTCGATGCGCTGGCCCGTGTGTGACTCATTTCGGCGACGTCTCATCACCCTGGCGTAACGGCGCGTGCCGTGGGTTTGCGTCAGCCGCATGGCTGGCGACCGTCGTCGCTCCCGCTCCGTGGAGGAAGCAGTCCAGGCTCAGCCCCACGAGCTGGTCGACGGACCAGCGCTGCCCGTACCGCTGCACGAGCCGCGGCTGAATCAAGGATATGAGCCTGAATGTCGTAAAGTCCACGTCGAGGTCGCGTCGCAGCACGCCGGCCGCCATGGCGCGACGGACTAACGCGGCGACGTGCTGCAACACCTCCTCGTTCAGGTCCTCATGACGAAATCGCTCTCGCCGCTCGTGCGGGCCATCCGCCAGCGCGGTGAGGAGCCCAAAGCGCTGGCTGGCCGCGAAGCCTCCCTCCAGTAGCCGGCGGATGGCGACGAGCGGGTCCTCCTCGGCGACCGCGCGCCGCACCGTTTCCCGCACGTACGCTTTGGCCTCAGCGGCCATCGCCAGGACGAGATCCTCTTTCGTCGGGAAATTGCGGTGCAGCGTGCCCGTGCTCACCCGCGCGCGTTCGGCGATGCGCCGCAGGTCGGCGTTGGGACCCTCTTCGGCCAGGACCGCCACGGCGGCGTCGAGCAGGCGCGCGCGATTCGCCCGGGCATCGGCCCGGAGGCGGTGTTCAGGCATCGACTCCTCCGTGCGCTGAGAGGCGGCGCTTGACGGCAGCGTACACCGTCGTTAGCATGCAGGTTAATCGAATTCGTAGATACGGATACGCTTACTGGTTCCCTCCACTCCCGCGAGCCGCGGCAGCCCCAGGAGACCCGCATGGCGTCTACACCCACCGCCTCTGCGCGCGCCACCGAGCACCTTCTCCGGCGCTGGGCCCGCGTCATGGCTCGCCACCGCGGGCGCGTGCTTGTCGGATGGGGTGCGGTCGCTCTGCTCGTGGCGCTGCTTGCCAGCAGAGCCGGCGGGTCGTTTGCGACCAGCTTCTCCGTTCCCGGAACCGAATCGCAGCAGGCCTTTGACCTCCTGGTGCGGCGTTTTCCTCAACAAGCCGGCGATAGCGCCACGCTCGTGTTCGCCGATCCTGCCGGTGTCAGCGATCCAACGGTCCAGCCGCGCGTGATGAGTATCCTGCAGCAGGCGGCGACGCTGCCCGGTGTGGTCGGCCTGCGTTCGCCCTTCGAGACGCCCGGCGCCGTCTCCCACGACGGCCGCATCGCCTATGCCACGGTGCAGTTCGCTCAGCGCGCGGCCAACCTGCCGGCGTCGGACACCACCGCCTTGCTCCAGCTTGTGGACCGGTCGGGCGGGAACAGGCTGACCGTTGAAGCGGGTGGCCCGGTCGTGGGGCAGGGAGGCGGCGGGCGGAACCCCTCCCAGTTCGTCGGGATCGCCGCCGCCATCGTGATTCTGCTCGTCGCGTTCGGCTCCGTGGTGGCGATGGGCCTGCCGCTCGCCATCGCACTGATGGGGCTTGTGGTGAGCACGCCCCTCATCACGCTGGCGGCACGGGCGCTGCCGCTGCCCAGCATTGCGACGGTGTTCGCCGCGATGATCGGTCTCGGTGTTGGCATCGATTACGCACTGCTGGTGGTGACCCGCTACCGCCAGGGCCTGCACCGCGGGCTGACCGTCGAGGACAGCATTGCGCTCGCCATCGATACGGCCGGTCGCGCCGTGGCCTTCGCCGGCGGCTGCGTCGCGGTGGCCCTGCTGGGGATGTACGCCACCGGGATTCCGTTTGTCGGCGCCCTCGGTTTATCGACGGCCCTCGTGGTGGCGGTCGTGGTGCTTGCGGCGCTGACACTGTTACCGGCGTTGCTCGCCTTCATTGGGCCACGCATTGATCACTGGCGGCTTCCCATGATGCACAGCACGGGGGATGGCGACGGCGGGAGCGTGTGGTATCGGCTCTCGGCCGCGATCCAACGGCGCCCCGTCCCCTGGCTGGTGCTCTCGCTCGTGCCGTTGGTGCTGCTCACGCTGCCCGTCTGGCGCATGCGCCTGGGCACTCCCGACGCCGGCACCAGCCCGACCTCATCGCACGCGCGGCGGGCATATGATCTGCTGGCGCAGGGCTTCGGGCCGGGATTAAAGTCAACGTCAGAATCGCTTCTGCCGCTGCTCTTCAGAACCGAACGTG
>CALFMN010000069.1 GCA_937879875.1 uncultured Chloroflexota bacterium
TGGCGTTAATGTCGCCTGATCCGAGCCGATCGCCGGTTGCCGGCGCATAGCCGTCTGGTCTGGCCGTGCCGCACGAACCGTATGGCCTTGGCTTGCGTGGGCGTATGGCACCGAGCCGCCGTGCTCGGTGGATCGCACGCGATGCTTGTTGCCGGCTGCGGTCCGGCGCGCCCGTGGTCGCGGCCGCAGCCGCGGCCGGCTGTTCACGAACGGCCCCTACCGTACGGTTGGCAGCGTTCCCTGCGCCTCGCCTCGCGCACAGCGCGCGCTTGCGAGCCGCGCACATGATAGCTGCCGCCCTCGCGCGCTCGCCGGCCCAGCGCCACGCGCGGCGTCGCGCCCTAGCCCATCGCGCGATCGTAGACCTGAATCCGATGTCGGCAGCTGTCGACGACCAGCACGCGGCCGTTCGCGTCGGTTTCCACGGCGGTCGGCCCCCAGAAGCGTTTTTCCGGGGTGCCGTCGGCCATGATCTTGCGGCCCTCCATCAGATCGGCGTTCGCCGTGAGAAACTCGGCGCCCCAGGTGGACATCTCGGAGTCGCCAATCAACGCTGTCAGCGGATACCCCTCGGCGGTGAAGACCATCACCCGCTCATTCCCCCAGTCGGCAACGAAGACGTTGCCCTCGCCGTCTACCGAGACGTTGGCGGGCCGCCTGAGCTGGCCGTCGCCCGAGCCCGGCGCGCCGATCGTCATGAGGTAGTCGCCGCCGGGGGAGAACTTCTGTACCCGGTCGTTGCGCCAGTCCGCGACATAGACGTTCCCGACGGTATCAAGACCAACGCCCCAGGGCAGGTCGAACTCGCCCGGCCCGCTGCCCGCCGAGCCCCACGCGGACAGCGGCGTGCCGTCCGGGCTGAACTTCTGGATCCGGTTGTTGAGCTGATCGACGACGATCACGTTGTCGTCGGCGTCCACCGCCACGCCCGAGGGGCGGTTGAGCCGGCCGGGGCCGGAACCGAAGCCGCCCCACTTGCGGACGAAATTTCCGTCCCTGTCGAACACCTGCACGTCGTGCCGGTGCTCGTCGCTGATGTAGAAGTTGCCCTGACTGTCGCGGTCGATCGCCGTGGGCCAGGTGAGCTGACCGTCCGCTTCACCGAAGCCGGCAAACTGGCCGACGAACTCGGCGTCGATCGTGCAAATGCTGACTCGCACGGCACCCATCGGCGCTTGCGTTGCATTCGAACGGTTCAGCACGTAGAGCAGACCGCCCTCACCGAGGGTCATGTCGATCGGGTTGCTGAACCCCCTGCCGGTAAGCGCCAGCATGCCGATGGTGTGCGAGTAGGTGAAGGGGCGGCTGCGGACCATGACCATGACAACGCTCCTGCTGACGGGTAGGCGCCCGGCCACCGATCGCCGGCCAGCCGGGCGCAGTCTCTGAGCCGCAGGTGCGGCGGCTAAACGAAGGCGAACTGCTCGAAGCTGCCGTTGACGATCGGCTTCGCCTCGATCTGCAGCCAGCGCTCGAGGATCGAGCTGTAGGCCGAGCGGAAATCGTTGTTGGACTGGAGATTGCCGAGGGTCAGGTCGCTCTCCTTCAAGGACGGGTACTCGCCGTACATCCCGCCCTTGACCGGATCGCCGAGCACGAAGGCGACGCCGCCCGCGCCGTGGTCGGTGCCGGCCCCGTTGTCTTTGACGCGGCGGCTGAACTCCGACCACATCAGCAAGATCACGTCGTCGGCCGCGTCGTGTTCGCGCAGGTCGGCGAAGAAGGCCGAGACCGCCTCGGAAACCTCCTTCCAGAGCAGGGCGTGCGTCGGCAGCTCCGAGGCGTGCGTGTCGAAGCTGCCGTGCGATGTGTAGAAGACGCGCGTGCCGAGGCCCGCGAGCTTCACCTGCGCGATCCCCTTCAGATTCGCCGCGATCAGGCTGCTGGGATAGGAGACGGTCGAGTTGTACTGATCGAGCGCTGTGGCCAGGATGTCGGCACCCTTCTGCGCATCGAGCCCCGTCTGGCCCATGTAGCGCAGCACATCGTTCATCGGGTCGTCGACGTGGACCGGCTGCAGCGGCTTGACCTTCTGGTCGTCGTTGAAGCCGTCGTCGTACATCGAGGAGAAGACTTCGAGCGCGGAGTTGCGCTGGTCCACGCTGGCGAGGCTGGTAAGCAGGCCGTAGCCGTCGAGCTGCGCCACTGAGGCCACCGGCACACCGCTGAGCGCCAACGCCCGCGGCAGCCCCCGCCCGAAATTTACCGCGGAGAGCACGTTTTCGGCCTTCGGATCGATCTCGCGCACGACCTTGCCCAGCCAGCCATCCGTCGTCATCTTGTCGGGTTCGGCCGTGTACCAGATGTCCATTGAGCGAAAGTGCGAGTAGTTCGGGTTCGGATAGCCGATGCCGGCGATAACCGCCATCTTGCCCGCGTCCCAGAACGGCTTGATGGCGGCCATGCTTGGATGGAAGCCGAAGCGATCGTCGATCTTCAGCACGTCCGCTTCGGCGATGCGAACGGTCTTGCGATTGTCGTAGTACAGCCCATCGGCGTAGGGAATCACCGTGTTCAACGCGTCGTTGCCGCCCGTCAGTTGCAGCACGACAAGGGTCGGCGGCTTCGTGGTGCTCATTGCGCTCTCCTGACACTTTCCCGATTCACCGCTGGATCGCGGCATCGTTCGGGCGGCGGAGTTTGGCCACCGCCCCGTCTACGCGCTAGACGAGCTGGAACTCGCGGGTGGCGACGATTAGCTGCAGCAGCTCGGCGACCCGCTGCGCGGCCGCGGCATCGCCCCCGAACCGAAGGTTGCCGCCCTGGCGGGCGAACGTCAGCAGCGAGTCGCGGGTCTTCTCCGACACCTCGAGCGGCCCGATCAGTTCGAGGCTGGCGTCGACGAACGCCTCAGGCGAGAGTTCTCCCTTCGCCCGCAGGCGCGTGACAATCTTCTGTACGCCGGGCTTGCCGAGGTCGCCGACCTGGGCAGAGGCGAAGTTGATCCGCTCGACCAGAATGCCCGTGTCGATCCATTCTTTGCCGGTGTGCCAGCCTTCGACGCTGGGCGGATTCAGCAGGTCCTGGCCCATGTAGCGGCACTCGAGCGCGATGTCGCGAATGCCCCAGGCCGGGTACTGGAAGTCCTCGACGAGCCGCATGATGCCCACCACGTGCTCGGTCGGACTCTTGACCCTGGCGTAGCAGGCCCGCGGCGAGCGGAAGAAGTCGGACAGGAACAGGGCGCGCATCACCGCGCGGATGTCGTACTTCGAATTGACGTAGACGTCCGCCAGTTGCGCGATCGCCGCGTCGTCCGGCTTGTCCGACACGAAGAAGGTGTACAGGCGGCGGGCGATGAAGCGCGCGGCGGACGGCTGCCGCACGATGATGTCGATGATGTCCGCCCCGTCGAAATGGCCGCGCTCGCCCAGAAAGACCTTCTCACCGTAGTCGTGCAGGTCGGGGCGGAACTCGAACTCCCAGCGGAAGCGCCCGAAGGGCTGCGCGCCCGGAATCGGGTTCTTCATCGTCCAGCCGGTGAACGCGCGCGCACAGTTCTTGACGTCGTCCTCGCTGTAGTTGCCGATGCCAAGGGAAAACAACTCAAGCAGTTCGCGGCCGTAATTTTCGTTGTGAACGGCGGTCGTGTTCTCCTGGTTGTCGAGCCAGAAGATCATCGCGGGATTGCGCGACAGCTCGATCAGGATGGTGCGGAAGTCGTCGAGCGCATGCCTGCGCAGCATCGCGACCTGTGCGAGCATCGCCCCCGCGTGATTGGTCTTGGCGAAGCCCGTCGCGAAGAGGCCGTGCCAGAAGAGCGCCAGCTTCTCTTCGAGAGGGCGCCTGGTATTGATCATGCGATAGACCCAGTAGGCCTGGGCCGGCTCAAGCAGGCGCGCCTCTTTCATATCGACGTAGTAGCGGAAGATCAGGTCGTCATCGAGATCCGGCTGTGTCTCGGGGTGGAGCAGCTGCTCGACGGTTGCCTCGTAGCCCTTCGCCAGCGACGCCTCCAGCTCATCGCGCGTGGCGCCGAAGCCGGCGCGGCGGAACAGGTGCGCCATCAGCTCCAGGTCAGTGAGCGGCTTCACCTCGGGAGTACTGATGACCATAGCGACAACCTCCTTGCTCTACCCACAGGAGAGACGCAGCGGCGCCCGACGCGGCCCCAGATGCCGGCGCACGGGTGTAAGCCCCGCTCCCGCCGGAAGGCGGGCGGGGCACGACTATCGCGTGAGGATGGCGAGAGGCGTGCGAGGGGAGCGCACGCGGTTGACGCGGGACGGGGACACCATCGGCACCTCCTGGCGCAGCGGCGCAGGAACCAGCCGAACCGGGGTCGAACCTCGCGGCAGCATCGGTCTACGGCTACAAAGTCTAGCACCAGGCCGCCTCGATCGCCACCACAAACTGCCATACGCGCCGTTGCTGAAGCGTATCAAGCCGCCATCGCGAGCACAGCCGGCCGGTGTCTGCACGCTGGCGACGCGGATCTCGACTGCGCCGCGCTCGGGATCGCCAGCGATCGGCTACCATACCCGCGGTCCACTCACGCGGCAGCGTGCCGACACACAGACGGAGAGAGACGATGACGAACGCCCCGGCTGCGGGTCCCATCCAACTCACCAGCGACATGCGCGAGGCCGTGAACGGCGCGCTGACCGCCGGCATCCCCGTCGTCGTGGCCTACGTCGACGAGGCGGGTCAGCCGAACCTCTCGTTCCGCGGCAGCGTCCAGGTCTACAGCGACGACCAGCTTGCGATCTGGGTGCGCAACCCGGAGGGCGGCCTGCAGCGGGCGCTGGCCAGCAACCCGCGGCTCACCCTGCTCTACCGCAACCCCCAGACGCGGATGATGCTCAACTTCCAGGGGCGCGGGCGCTTCGACGGCAGCGAGGGCGTGCGCGCCACGGTGTACGAACATTCACCGCAGCCTGAGCAGAACGCGGATCGAGAGCGGAAGGGCCGCGCCCTGATCATCGACCTGGACAGGGTCGTGGGCGTGGTTCCGGGCGGCCGTGTGCTGATGCAGCGCCAGTAGCAGCGGCAGCACTCCGAACGGCATGGGCATGGCGCGGCGGCCGCGCCCACCGGCGAGAGGAACGAGCGCTCGATCGCGTCACGAGCACCGCGGGTCGAGCCAACGTCCCGCCGGGAGTTGCCGCCCGGATTTGTACGCTATGAATGGCGCCGACAGGCCCTCACGACAGTCAAAGGAGCGGACCGATGACGACCAATGCCGGCTCGCAGGCCCCCGTAGCGGGATTTGACGTGCTGGAAGCCATCTACACGACCCGCGCCATGCGCCGGCTCGAGCCTGACCCCATCCCGCCGGACGTGCTGCGCCGCATCATGGACGCCGCGATTCGAGCGCCCAGCGGCGGCAACTCGCAGGGCTGGTCGTTCGTGGTGGTGACCGACCCCGAATTGCGCGCCGGTCTCGCCCGCATCTACAAGCCCTGCATCGACACCCTCGCGCAGCCGGGCAGCCCGTACTATGCGGCGTTGCACTCGGAAGACGAGGCGGTGCGCACACCCACCGAGCGTATGGTCAAGTCGGCGCTCTATCTCGGCAACCACATGCAGGAGGCTCCAGCGCTCGTCGTCGCCTGCCTGCATACGGGCGGCCGGCCGTCGACACTCCTCAGTGGCTCGTCGATCTATCCCGCGGTCCAGAACCTGATGATGGCGGCACGGGCGTTCGGAGTGGGAAGCACACTTACGACCATCGCCAATCGCATGTGCGGGCAGGAGATCCGCGACCTCCTGGGCATTCCGCCCGAGATCGAGACCGCGGCGCTCATTCCGCTCGGCTACCCGAAGGGGCGCTGGGGCGTGGCGCCGCGCCGCCCGCTGGCTGAGGTTGTGTTCGCCGATCGCTACGGTCAGGGGATGGCATGACTGCCGATCCTGCCCGGCGCGGTTCTTCCCGATGACAGGTGCCGGAGGATTGGCGCGGTCGCACGTGCCGGCAAAAAGACGCATCAGGGAGATGGCGCGGGCGAATCGCACAACGACGGCGCTACCCGCTGATGCTCACGACCGCGCCCGTGTCCGATGAGCGCTGGATCGCGTCGAGCAGCCGATGCCGCCGCACCGCCAGCTCGAAGTCGGCGTCGATCCGCTCGCCGGAACGCAGGCAGTCGGCGTAGCGCACATAGGCCTGCGCGACATTGAACGCCGTGCCTGCCGGCGTCCCTTCGGGCGCCAGCGTGAAACGCTCCGGCACGGCCAACCGTTCGGGCGGGGCGTCCTTCTGGGCGCCGGCGAGCGTGCTCGGCCCGATGTTGAAGCCGCCGGGACTCGAGAGGAACAGCGAGCCTTCGCTGCCGTAGATCTCCAGGCGCGCCCCGCTGCCGTGGAACGGTGCGCTCACGATCTGGGCGGAAACGGCCGCGCCGCTCTCCAGCCGGCCGTGCAGCAGCACGGTGTCGGGCGAAGTCACGGCGATCGAGGCGCCGGTGTCGCTGATGGGCCATTGGCGCAGTTGTGTGCTGATGCTGCCGGACAGTTCGACAAACTCGCCCAGGCAGAAACAGAACGTGTCCAGCGTATGCCCGCCCTGTATGGCCAGCGTGCCGACACCGTTCGCACGGTCGGCGGCCCAGCTACGGCTGGCGGGGCGTGCCACACCGCCCGTGCCGATCACCGCCAGGCTGCACGCGAGCACCTGCCCGACGTAGCCGTTCGCGATCAACTCGTGCAGGTAGAGAAAAGTCGGGTCGCTGCGCCCCTGCAGCCCGATCATGGTGCGCATAGCGCGCTGCCTGGCGAGCGCCGCCATCTCCTCCGCCTCGGCCAGGTTCGCGCCCAGCGGCCACTCACAGAACACATCTTTCCCCGCGTTGAGTGCCGCCAGCACAATCTCGCGGTGATACGGCACCCGCACATTGACCGCGACGAGGTCGATCTGCGGATGGGCGACGAGGGCGCGATAATCCGAGAACGCCAGCGCCGCGCCGAACGTGGCCGCCGCCTCCCGCGCGGTCTCCTCGTGGGCGGTGCAAATCGCCTTCAGCTCGTAGTCGGGCAGCGCATGCAGCGCCGGGACGTGCGAGCGAGCCCCCCAGCTGCCGGTGTGGGCATTCGCCCCGACCAGACCAACCCGGATTCTTTCGGCCACCGTGCGCGCTCCTCTCTCGACCCCCAACCAACCCGCCCGCGCGAGGCATCATCACCGCAGCGACCGCGCCCGGCGAGCCCGCGACCTGCGCCGGCCTTCCCTCGAGGGCTTATAACGCGCCCGCGTCGCGCAGCGCGACGATCTCGCTCCATGTATACCCCAGCTCCGACAGCACCTCCTCGGTGTGCTGGCCGGCCTCCGGCGCGGGTCCACGCGCGGTGACGCGGCTCCGGCCGAAGCGGATGGGAATGTCCACCGTCTGGAAGCTCCCGAGGGTGGGATGCTCGATCGTGGCGAAGTGGCGGTTGGCGTGGGCCTGCGGGTCGCCGACCACCTCCGTGGGCAGGGCGACCGGCGCCCAGATCACGCCGTTCGCCTCGAACCGTGGCGCCCACGCCGCCAAGGGCGCCGCGGCGATGATGCCGGCGATGATCGCACAGATCTCCTGGCTATGGCGCATGCGGTCGTTGAATCCAGCACAGCGCTTGTCGTCGATCAGGTCCGGGCGCTCAAGCGCGCGGCAGACTTTCGGCCAGTACGGATCCGATTGCGGCATGTTCAGCAGCAGCCAGCGGCCGTCCGCGCACTGGTAGCGCTGCTGGATCGGGTTCGGCGGCGAGTCCGGATCGCGTTTCGCCGGGTTCTTCCCGCTCACCAGCGTCGCCTGCAGGTCGCCGCTCAGCACAAAGGCGCCGGTGTTCAGCAGCGAGCAGCGCACCTCCTGGCCCAGGCCGCTGTGACCGCGCTCGATCAGGGCAGCAAGGACGCCCGCGACCAGTGCCAGCGCCGTGGTATGGTCTCCCATGCCTCCGCGCTGCAACATCGGCGGCGCGCCGGCATCGCCCATCAGGTGCATCATCCCCGAGCGTGCCCAGTAGGCCGTGAAGTCGAACCCAGGCAGATCGCGGTCCGGGCCTTCCGCGCCGTAAGCCGTCACCCAGGCGTAGATCAGCCGGGGGTTGCGCTTGGACAGCGTGGCGTAGGCGAGTTCGTAGCGCTCGACGCGCGACGGGGAAAGGTTGGTGATGAAGACATCCGCGCGATCCGCCAGTTGCTGAACGATCGCCCGTCCGGCTGGATGGTTCAGGTCAGCCGTGGCGCTGCGCTTGCCGCGGTTGTCCATCTCGAAGCTCCAGTTTGGCCCGCCCGCCGCCTCGCCGCTCCCGGCCCCAGGCGTAACAAGGCCGCGCCACGCGTCGCCGGCCGGCGGCTCGATCTTGATCACCCGCGCGCCCATGTCCCCGAGCAGCGCGGCCGTGGTCGGGCCGGCGAGCCAGTTCGCGACCTCCAGCACCTGCACGCCGTCGAGCGGGCCGTCCATCTCAGCCTCCTTGCCCCCCATGTCTCGCAGCACGTTCGGCGACGCGCTCAACAGCCCTGCCGCCGCACGCCTCGGACTGTAGCACGGCCCGCGCTCGAGGAACGTGTGGCCAGGTTCCAGACACTGTGGTCCGCACGCGGAGGCGCCCGGCGGTCCCGTCCCCGGAGGTCCGCACCGGCACTTTCGTCGGTGCGGACCTCCGGGGACGGGACGACCTATGGCAGCGCTGGCGCCGGCTCCCAGCCCCAGGGGTGCGGACCCCACTCCGGCTCGAACACACGCCCACGCTTGATCGTCGCCACGGGAACGAGGCAGGTATCGACGGGCAGCGCCTCGCCCAGCACGTCATAGACGACCCACGCCCCTTGCCGCACCTCAAGCACCGAGACATCCGCCTGCCGACCGACGGTGAGGCTGCCCAGGCGGTGAGCTTCGCCGAGGGCTCGCGCCGGATTCACGGTGCACATCGCCACGACCTGTTCCAGGGTGAAGCCGAGGCCCAGGAAGCGCGCCATCATCTCCACCAGGCTATGCACGGTGTTGCGCCGGCCCGGCACGGTCAGATCGGTGCTGATGCAGTGCGGCACGAGCCCCTGATCCAGCACCCTGCGGCCGACGTCGAACCCGAAGTTCAGCCGTCCATGCGCGGTGTCGAGCCAAACCCCGCGTTCGGCCAGCTCCCGCGCCTCGGGCACCAGCTTGCCCGCCGCGTCGAGCACGCCCCCGGGATTCGCCGTGAATAGGTGCGTGACGATATCGCCCGGCTCCAACAGCGGCAACAGTTCACGGATCACCGCCGGGTCGTAGCGTTTGGCGGTATCGCCGATGTGGACCATCAATGGCAGGCCGCGTTCGCGCGCCGCCTGTTTCGCCAGCCGGGGCATCTCCATCCCCAGGATCTCGAGGGCGGGTGAGACCATGCGCGCTTTGATGCCTTTGATAAGACCGGGATGCCGATCGATCGCCTCCAGGGTTGCGTCGAGGTCGATGCTCGCGGCGGCGATGATATCCGGATTGGTCGCGAGTCCGGTCTGACAGATATGGAGAAACGGCATCACCTCGGTGTCGCTGTGCGGCAGGATGTGGCGCGGGAAGGCTTCAATCGTGGCGCAGCCGGCGCTGCCGGCATCCACCACCGTGGTCACCCCGGCGCGCACGCCCGCGAGATCGGGAGCCACGCCGCTACGGGTCACGCCGTCGAAGACGTGGGCGTGGAAATCGATCAGGCCAGGCGTGACGATCTTGCCCGAAACATCGAGCACCTGCCGTGCGCCGCTCTCGCGGATCTCGGCAGCGACCGCGGCGATTTGCCCGTTCTCCAGCGCGAGATCGCGCGGGGCATTCAGATTTTGAGACGGGTCGATCACACGCCCGCCTTTGAGCAGCAGATCGTACATGCGCGACCTCCAAGCATGAGACCGACGGTCCGCAAGACCGGCTTCCTGAGTCTACGCCTCGGACCAACCCGCGGAATGCGCACGATCAACCCCTTGTCCACTGCCGATGCGCGATCGATTGGAGGAGAGCGCCGCGGATCACCATAATCGCCCCTTGTCAACTGCTGTGCGGCTGCGCATGATGAGCGCGCGCCGAGCGCAACGGCGCACGCCTTCGCCCCGGCCGGCGCACGCCTTCGCCGCGGCGGGACCGGCACGGAGCGCTTTCGACAGGAGCTAGGAGCAATGACCACGGTTGCCCCCTTCACCACGGACCCGATCCGCGTGATCGACATGGATAGCCACTACACGGAGCCGCCTGGCCTCTGGATTGACCGCGCCCCGGCGAAGTTCAAGGATCGCGTGCCCAAAGTCGTCGAAAACGAGCAGGGCAGCCAGAGCTGGGTGATCGACGGCAACGTGCCGTTCTCAACCCTCGGCGCGACCGCCGTGCGGGTCGACGGGACCAAGATCGAGGGCGTCGGCGTCGAGCGCAACGATCGCTTCGAGAAGATGAGCAAGGCCGCCTACGACGTCGATGCCCGGCTCGGCTTTTTGGACGAGCACGGCATCTACGCTCAGATTGTCTTCCCCAACGTCGGCGGCTTCGGCAGCCAGCGCTTCATGGAGATCTCCGACAACGAGCTGCGCCTCGCCTGCGCCACGATCTACAACGACCACATGGCCGATATCCAGAAGCAGAGCGGGCAGCGGCTCTTCCCGCAGGCGCTCGTGCCCTTCTGGGACATCGAGCAGGCGATGAAGGAGGTCAAGCGGGCGCGGAACGAGCTGGGCCTGACCGGCATCGTCATGTGCGACAGCCCGCACGACTTCGACCTGCCCTCGCTCGATATGCCGGAGTGGGATCCGTTCTGGTCGCTGTGCGAGGACATGAATGTGGCCGTGAACTTCCACATCGGCTCGGGCAAGCTGCGGCCGCGCGGCTGGTCCACGCTGGGGCGGGGCGACTTCACGGCGGTGCTCTCCGTGAGCCTCTTCCTCGACAACTCCAAGACGCTCACCAACCTGATCTTCAGCGGCGTGCTGCTCCGCCATCCGCGGCTCAAGGTAATCTCCGTGGAGAGCGGCATCGGTTGGGTGCCGTTCCTGCTGGAGTCGATGGACTATCAGTGGCACGAGAACGTTGTGCCCGAAGAGAAGCGCGATGTTTGGAAGGGCGTGCTGCCCAGCGAGCTGTTCCGGCGCAACTGCTACGTCTCGTTCTGGTTCGAGCGCTGGGGGCCGGCGCACACGATCGAGATGATCGGCGAAGACAACGTCATGTTCGAGACGGACTTCCCGCATCCGACCTGCCTCTACCCTGAGGTGAAGGAGCAAGTCGCGAAGTCGCTCGCCTCGCTGCGGCCGGAGGTGCGCCGCAAGGTGCTGCACGATACGGCGGCCCGCGTGTACAACCTGCCTGTGTAGCCCGCCGCGCATCATCCTCCGCTGGCCGCGCCCGCGGGCGGCCGGCGCACCCGGCTACGGCAGCCAGCGCGGTTCGTCGTGGTCGAGCGGCACCGCCGGCCGCTCCCAGCGCGCCGGCGTCTCGCTCAGCTCGACCACGGGGGCGAGGTGCCGCAGCCGGCCAAACGGCGTGTCGGAGGTCATGCTGAGCGCCGCCAGCCGCTCCGGCGCCAGGTCGGCCGGCGCTGCCGCCACGCGGTCGGGCGCGATCCGACCCAGTCCGGTGAGCCAGCGCCCGGTCTGGGCCAGGGAGACGCGCACGTGATAGCTGCCGCCCTCGCGTGCCCGCCGGCCCAGCGCCACCAGCACGCCGAACGCCGCCAGATAGCCCGTGATGTAGTCGAGCGCGGACACCGGATACAGGCGCGGCCGCCCGTCAAGAGCGTACTCGTCGGCGATGCCGCTCACCGCCTGCACGAGCGTGTCGAAGCCACGCCGCTTGCACCAGGGGCCCGCGTGGCTGAAGGCGCTGAGCGTGACATAGATGATGCCCGGCCGCAGCGCGATCACGTCCTCAATGGAGAAGCCACGCGCCGCCAGCGAGCCGGGGCGGTAGGACTGCGAGAACACGTCTGCAGCGCGGATCAGCGTCTGCAGCGTGGCGACTTCGGACGGACTCGCGAGGTCGAGCACGGTCGAGCGTTTGCCGTGCCCGGTATCGATCGTCTGGTTCTCATTGTTCGGCAAGGCATCCGTGCCGACGCGCAGCACCTCGGCGCCGTGTTCCGCGAGCGTGCGGGCGCAGGTGGGACCGGCGAGCACTCTCGTCAGATCCAGCACCCGAACCCCCGCAAGCGGCCGGACGCCTGCCGGCAGCGGCTCGGGGCGGCTGTCGCCCATCCGGATCACCTCGAACAGCGGCAGCCCCGTGATCGCCTGCCCCTGCTCCGTGCGCAGCCACTCGGCTTCCGTTCTGATCATGCCAGCGCAGGCTCCGTGGGCGAAGACGGCCTCTTCGAGCGCGGCCGCCTGCCAGCTCGCCACGGCCCGCGCCATGCTCTCCGAGTCGTCGTCGCAGCGCAAGACGGCGCGGATGCGGGCGCGATGGTGCTCAAACCCGCCGTGCAGATAGATCCAGTGGCCGTCGGCGGTGAGCAAGATGCCGCCGCCCGCGCCGGGAAGGCGTGGTGCGCCGTCGGTCGCCACTGCGAGGTCGCCCGGCTCGCGCCGCAGGTACTGGTTGCTGCGCATCGCCGCGGCGGCCGCATCGACCTCCACATGCACGCGCTGCGTGCGCCCCGTGCGCAGCCGCCACAGCTCGGCCGCCGCCAGCCCCGTCGCAGCGATCGCCGCGGCACCCGCCTGGCCGATGCGCAGCGCGAGCGGGAAGACCGGGTCGGCGCCGCCGAACGTCGCGGCCGGGTTCACGGGCTTGAATGCGGCAGCCGCCATAATCTGGTCGAGCAGCGCTCCCGGCATGCCGTCATCTCCTTGTCCACGCGCTCAGTGCGCAAGCCTGCTCGGGCAAGCCCATTTTGAGCGTTCCAACCAGGGATGCGCGATCGCCCGCGACTCCGTGATGTCGGCGGTTCTATGCGGCTATGGCAGCGGCGGAGCGCCCGCCGCGGGCTCGACTTCGAAGGCGTTGAGGGCGCAGGCGAGCATGCCGTAATAGCCGATGGTCGCGGTCAGGTCAGTCACGCCGCGGTCCCCAAGCGCAGCGTGCGTCGCTGCGAACGTGGCCGGGGAGACGCGACGCGTGCCGATCAACTCGCGCACGTAGCGGACGATTAGCTGCTCGGCGTCCGCCAGCGTGTCGAGCGGGGCGCGACGGCCGACGACGTCGATCGCCTGCTCCCGTACGCCTTCGCGGCGCGCGAGCTGCACGTGTCCTCCCCACTCCAAGGCGTAATCCCACTCCCTTGCGGTCGCAATAATGGCCAGCTCTCGCTGCACCGGTGTCAACGCCGACTCGAAGCGGAGGTAGGTGCCCAGGTGCGCGACGCGGCCGGCGACTTCGGGGCTGTTGAGCAGCACGGGAAACGGGCCGCCGACGGCGCCGCGGCTCACGGCGATCGCGTCGAAGATCGGGCGCTGGCCTTCCGGCAACTGCGCTTTCGCGGCAATGCGCGGCACTCTCGGCATCGGCGGCTCCCCTTCGTTCCGGTTGCAGCGGTCCTTTGCTCGCCGCCCTACTTCCACACGCGACGAAAGTAGTTGAGCGCGTTGCCGCCGGCGATGGCGCGGATCTGCTCGTCATCATAGCCGCGGGCGATCAGTCCGCGCACGATGTTAGAGCCGTCAGCGGGCGATTCGAGGCCGTTGAGATACGGGGCGGGGAAAGCACCGGCGTCGCGGCCCATCATCACCCGGTGATAGCCGACGTGGTCGCCAATCAGTGTATCCGTGCCGATGGCGACGTGCTCGACGCCGACCAGCCGCGCCACGTGGTCGTAGTGGTCGAGCACACAGCCGATGTCCTGCGCCGGGTCGTCGCTCAGCGAGTTCGGGACGGCCGTAATCGCGATGATGCCGCCCTTCGCCGCGCAGGCGACGAGTTCCTCGTCGGTACGCGTACGGCGCGTCGGCCGCAGCGTGTAGGAGGCGTTGTGGCTGAAGATCACCGGCGCCCGCGAGTGTGCGATCGCCTCCAGCGCCGTCGCGTGGCCGGCGTGCGAGAGGTCCACCGCCATGCCGAGGTCATTCATGCGCGCGATCGCGGCGATGCCCAACTCGCTCAGCCCGGCGTCGCTGCGTTCGAGCAAACCGTCGCCGAGCAGGTTGCGCTTCGCGTAGGTGAGGCCGGCGAGGCGCACGCCCATGGCGTAGAGCAGGTCGAGCCGGCGCAGGTCCTGGCCGATGGCGAGGTGCTCCAGCGTGGGCAGGAAGCCGATGGCGCCGCGCGCCCGCGCCGCTTCGAGCGCGTCGGCGCTGCAAACAACTTCCGCCTCCGGTGCGCGGGCTCGCACGTCGCTCAGCATCTCTGCCAGCTCGTCGACGATGTCGTCGAACACGACAAAGGACATATCTCCGGAGCGCGCCGCCGCGCGGAAGGCGTTGGCCGTGGCAACCGCCGTCCAGCCGCCGGCCCGCACCGCCTCAAAGCCCCAGCGATAATCGCCGCCGCGCAGGTACTCGGTGAAGCGCGCCGGTTCGTCGGGCAGCACGACGGGATGCTGATGCAGATCGATCAGCGCCAGGCCATCCATCAGTCGCGCGAAGCGCGCCTCCCCCGCGGCGTCGAGCGGCACCCGCATGGAGGGCACGCGCCCCACCTGTTGCGTCAGCGCAATCGGTCCGTCGTACATCGCGCCCAGTGTAGCGCGGCCGGGCAGATGCGTCGCCTCGTAGCCACGCGATCGCCCGTCGCGGTCGGCCGCGTGGCAGCACCCGACGCGACGTGCCATACTTCCGGGTGTGCTGCCCGCAACGCTGGACGGTCATCGCCCGGTCCGCGCTTCAGGGCAGGAAAGGGTACGGAGTTCAGTGGATCTGCGCGACACACCCGTGGAAGCGGCGTTCCGTGAGGACGTGCGAAACTTCCTGCAGGAGCACTTTCTCAGCCTGAGCGAGCGGCCGCAGGCGCAGCTCGGCGACGCCAGCGGGCCGCGGCGCGACGCTGCGACGGAGCGCTGGCGAGCGGCACTGGGCAGCAGGGGCTGGCTGGCGCCGCACTGGCCGAAGGAGTACGGCGGCGCGGGCATGTCGGTCGCCGAACAGTTCATCTTCAACGAGGAGATGGCCGAGGCGCGGGCGCCCAGCGCCGGCAGCTATCATGGCCTGAGCCTGATCGGCCCCGTGATCATCCTGCACGGCACCGAACAGCAGAAGCGCGATCACCTGCCCATGATCACCAGCGGCGAGATCATCTGGTGCCAGGGCTACTCGGAGCCGGGTTCCGGCTCCGACCTGGCCAGCTTGCAGACGCGGGCGGCGCGCGATGGCGACGACTACGTGCTGAACGGCCAGAAGATCTGGACGAGCGGGGCGCACTACGCGGACTGGATCTTCGTGCTGGCGCGCACCGATCCGGATGCGCCGAAGCACCGCGGCATCAGCATGTTTCTGGCCGATATGAAGTCGCCCGGGATCAGCGTGCGCCCGATCGTGAACATGGCCGGGTTGCCGGGGCTGAACGAAGTCTTCTTCGACAACGTGCGCGTGCCGGCGGAGAATCTGGTCGGCGAGGAGAATCGCGGCTGGTACGTCGGGGCGACGCTGCTCGACTTCGAGCGTTCCGGCATCTCGCAGATGATCGGCGCCCGCCATGCGGTGCTTGAGCTGGTGCAGTTCGCCTCACAACACGGCTGCGAGCCCACGATGCGCTGCGAGCTGGCGGACCGGCTGATCGAAAGCGAGGTTGCGCGCTTTCTGTCGTATCGGATCATCAGCATGCAAAAACGCGGCCTGATTCCCAACTACGAGGCCTCGGTGAACAAGATGTACTACTCGGAGCTGCAACAGCGGATCGCGCGGACCGGCATCAAGCTCACGGGCCTGCGCGGCCAGTTGATGGACGAGCAACGCACGCCGATGGCGGCACGCTTCACGCGCGAGTACATGACCTCGATTCCGGCGACGATCGCCGCCGGCACCAGCGAGATCCAGCGTAACGTGATCGCGACCCGCGGGCTTGGCCTGCCGAGGGGCTGAGCCGGCGCGCGCCACCAAGCCGGCTTGCCGTCAGGATTCCGAGGACGATCTCAATAGCCCTCCTTTTTTGATACTGCTCCGAGAGTGTTCTAAAACCTCAGGCGTGAGTAGCTGCTGCGTGGGTTGTGGAACACGCCGCCACCCAGGACCGCGCCGCGCGGCAAACGGCACGCTTGCTGCTGTATACTCCCGCTATCCCGCCCCGGGACGCGCTGCGCTGGCCGAGCCCTCGCCAATCTAGGCGTGCACGGTTGCAGAGCGACCGGAAACGGGGAGTGCGGAGGCGTAGGATGACCGCTCAACTTTCCACTGTGGCCCAGAGCATGTCCGCGGCAGCCTCGGCGTTTCTTGGCAGCCTTGAGGCCGAGCAGCGGGCGAAAGCCTGCTTTCCCTTTCCTGCGAACGACGAGCGCCAGCGCTGGTACTACACGCCGTACGAGCGCGGCGGGTTGCCCTTGGCCGAGATGCCGCCTCCCGCGCGGCAGCGGGCGCACGCGCTGATTGCCAGCGGACTGAGCGCGGGCGGCTATGCGACGGCAGCCGTCATCATGGGCCTGGAGAATATCCTGGCCGCCGTTGAGGGTTGGCGTGGTACCGGATATCCAGGCCGTACCGTGGCAAGTCGGGCACGCGACCCCGAGATGTACTTCGTCAGCATCTTTGGTGACCCGCAGTACGACACCTGGGGCTGGCGGCTGGGCGGGCATCACCTCGCGCTGCAGTCCACCATCGTCGCGGGAGCGCTCGTCGCGAGCACGCCCTGCTTCTTCGGCGCGGACCCGGCAGTGGTGCCGTTGGTCGGACCGAGTGTGCTGGAACCGCTCGCCGGGGAAGCGAACCTGGCCCGGCGTTTAGTCCAAGCACTCGATGCGACGCAGCGCAGCACAGCCGTCGTGGCACCGGTGCCCCCAACCGACATCACGCAGGCGAACCGTACGCGGGTTGAAGACGGCGCGCTGCCCCTTGACGTCGAGCAAATGTATACAGGTATAGCAGTACCAGCGGCATTAACCGACCGCATCAATACCCAACGGGCGCTGACCGCGCAGCGCCTCGGCCTTCTCCCCGCCCATCTGGAGGCGGTGCGCTATATGGGAACGAAAGGTCTCGCCGCCGGGAGCATGACGGCAGCGCAACGCGCGCTGCTGCTGACCGTGGTGCATCAGTACATCGACCGGCTGCCAAGCGACGCTGCTGTTGCGTACGCAGCAAAGCTGGAGGGCAAGCACGACGAGGCGCTGCATTTTGCCTGGGCGGGCGGTCTCGAGCCGGGAGTGCCGCACTACTATCGGGTGCAAGGGGCGCGCCTGCTCATCGAGTACGACAACGCGCAGGGGGATGGCAATCACATTCACTCGGTGCTGCGTGACCCAGAAGGTGACTTCGGCATGGACGTCTTAGCGGCGCACTATGCGCGGGCTCACTGAACCACGTCGTTCAAAAAGGACCGTATGCGGACAGCGTACGGGCGGGCTTTGCGGGTTCGCGATCTGGGCCTGAGGCAATGTTTCAGTACCCGTTTCACAGTCAACGTTTCATTGGTGGCCGCCTGCGGTGGGTATTGAGACGGCACATGCTAGCGCGCGCAACGTGATCGTCTCGCGCGGGCGGGGCGCCCGCTGGAGGCCATGGCAACGGTTGTCCGTGGATCGCGTGGTCTCGCGGTCGCGCAACTCGTTCGGCAGCCGTAGTCCACCGGCGGGCTGCCTCAATGACCGCCTGGCGGAGCCTGTCGGCATTCTTGGCCAGGCCCGTTACCGGCTCGCCGGTTAGACGCTCATAGCAACGGGCTCTGGCTGCGCCCCACGCAGCAGCCTGCCCGGCAATGCGCCCGTATGCGTTCCGTCCTCGAAGGTCACCGTGCCGGACTTGATCGTGCAGCGGTAGCCGTCCGCGCGCTGTAGCAGCCGTCGCCCACCCGCCGGCAGATCGTGCACGATCGTCGGTGGGTGCAACTGCAACTGGTCGAAGTCGATCACGTTCAGGTCAGCCCGATAGCCAGGCGCAATCACGCCGCGGTCCAGCCAGCCGACGTGGCGGGCCGTATCGGCGCTCTGCCCCTTCACCACGAACTCGAGCGGCAGCCCCTCTCCGCGTCGCCGGTCGCGGCACCAGAGCGTGAGGTTGGAGGTGGGGAAGCTCGCGTCACAGATCGTGCCGACGTGGGCGCCGCCGTCGGAGAGGCCGAAGAGCGTGTGCTCCGAGACCACCATCTCCCGCGCGTCGTCGAGGTTGAAACGAGCGTAGTTGGAGTTGGTGTAGTAGAGCAGCGCGCGGCCCTCGTCCTGAAGCAGGAGGTCGTAGACAAGCTCGGCCGGCGCACACCCGGCTCGCGCGGCCTGGGCAGCCACGCTCTCGGACGGTTCCGGCTCGTAGTTCGGCGGGTCATTCAGGAGAAAGAGCCGCGCGAGGTCGAGGTCGCGCAGGCGCATACCAGAACGCGCCTTGCCGCCGCCGGCAGCATACTCGGCCAGAATCCGCCGGCGGACGCCGGGCTCGCGCAGCTGTGCGACCCGCTCGGCCAGGGACAGGCCGGCGATCGCCTCGTAGCTGGGCATCAGCATGAACGGGTTCAGGCTGGCCTGGAGGCCGATCAGCAGGCCGACCGGGCGGGCGCATACCTGGGCCTTGATATTGACGCCTTCGGCCGCGGCCTGCTCGATCCGCGCGAGGATGGACCGCCACTTCTCGGGCTGCTCGTTCCGCTGCAGGAGTGTCAGCGAGAGCGGCCGCCCGCACTCGGCGGCAAGCCGGCGGATCAGCCCAAACTCGTAGTCCAGGTCCACGAAGTCGGAGATGCACTGGAAGACGCCGCGGCCCGTCTGCTTCAACGCCTGCCCGATGCCGAGCAGTTCCTCGCTGGAGGCGGTCAGGCTGCCAATCTTCGCGCCGGTGCGGCTGCGATGGTTGACCGTGCGTGAGGTCGCAAACCCCAGCGCTCCCGCACGCAGCGCCTCGGCCGTGATGCTCGCCATGCGGCGGATCTCGTCCTCCGTAGGATCGATCTCGTGGTCGCCGCCACGCTCGCCCATCACGTAGGCACGCAGGGCGGCGTGCGGCACCTGCACACCCATGTCGATCGTGTGCGGCCGGCGGTCGAGCGCATCCAGGTACTCGGGCAGCGACTCCCAGTCCCAGGTCAGCCCCTCGGCGAGCGCGGCGCCGGGGATGTCCTCCACGCCTTCCATGAGCGAGATCAGGAACTCGTGCTTGTCCGGCGCTGCGGGCGCGAAGCCCACGCCGCAGTTGCCCATCACGATCGAGGTGACGCCGTGCCAGGAGGAGGGCGCGATCTCGGCGTCCCAGGTGGCCTGGCCGTCGTAGTGGGTGTGGATGTCGACGAAGCCGGGTGTGACCAGCAGCCCGCCGGCATCGATCTCGCGCCGCCCGCGCTCGCCCACCCGGCCGACTTCCACGATGATCGCGCCATCGACGGCCACATCGCCGGTGAACCGCGGCCTGCCGGTGCCATCGACGATGGTCCCGTTGCGGATCACGAGGTCGTGCATGTCGCCCTCCCCGCGGCCCGAAGCGACGCCGCTTCGGCTGCTCCTGCGCAGCAGTATAGCGCGTCCGGCGCGGGTATTCGCCGGGTGGCTCACGGCAATGGCCGTGGCAGCTGGCGGCCACTCGAGGAGAAGGGCAGGCGGGTCCAGACAGCGCGAACCAGGACGGCGACTCCGCACCCATCGCAGTCGATGCGACCGTACCGCGGTCCCCGAGGGCAGGTTGCGTGCGTGAGTGATCGCGGCAGCTTGCCGAGCGAGCCGAGCGTTGCCACAATCGGCGCTATGGTGACCTTGCCAGCGGCAAACGGAAGGAGCGGCACGTGGTACGCAACGCAACGGTGCTCTGGGAGACAGAAGGGAATCTCGGCTACGTGACGCTGAACCGCCCGGAAAAGCTCAACGCGATCAGCTTCGGCATGCTGCGTGAGTTCGATGAGGTGCTGGACGAGGCCGAGCGCGACGATGCGGTGCGCGTCGTGATCATTCGCGGCGCCGGCCGCAGTTTCTCGGCCGGCTACGACCTCAGCCCGAGTGCCGAGGGGCGGTCGGGGCGGCGCGACACCGTTGACGACCTCGACGGGTTGCGCTGGCGCATGGAGCGCTGGCTGCGCATCTGGGACTTCCCCAAGCCGGTAATCGCCCAGGTCCACGGCTTCTGCCTGGCGGGCGCGACCCAGCTCTGCGTGATGACCGACCTCACGATCGTGGCCGAGGACGCCCGCATCGGCCTGCCCGCGATCCCGATCGGCGGCGGTTTCATCACGCCGATGTGGACCTGGCTGATCGGCCCCAAGCGCGCCAAGGAGATGTCATTCATCCCCGGCTCGCAGATCGACGGACGCACGGCCTCGGACTGGGGGTTCGCCAACCGGGCAGTACCCGCGGCGCGGCTCGAGGCGGACGTGCGCGAGACCGCAGCGCGCATCGCCGTCGTGCCGGCCAAGATCCTCAAGCTGAAGAAGCAGTCCGTCAACCGCACCATGGACGTGCAGGGCTTTCGCACCGCGGTCATGCTGGGCACCGAAACCGACGCGATCCTGCACGCGTCGGAACCGGTCGAGCGGCTATCGGCCATGATCCGCGAGTCGGGGCTGAAGGGCGCGATCGACCGCTTCAACCACGGCGACCTCGGTACGCGGGCGTAGCGCGGGCGGCGCCGTCGCGGGTCAGTCGGGCGAACCAGTCGGTCGACTATACCGCACGGTTCGCGCCGCCGCAGAGGAGTTGGTGAGCAGATGGGCGCCTTGAGCGACGCGCTGTCCGATCTCAAGATCGTCGATCTCACGACCCTGATCGCCGGGCCCACCGTGGGCCGCCTGTTCGGCGAGCTCGGGGCCGATGTGATCCACGTCGAGCCGCCCGCGGGCGATGACGGCCGCAACACCACCACCCCGTTTCTCGGCAGCGAGGGCACGATGTTCTCCGTGGCCAACCGCAGCAAACGCGGCATCGTCGTCGATATCAAACAGCCGCAGGGCCGCGAGCTGCTGCGCACGCTGGTGCGCGAGGCCGATGTCTTTGTGGAGAATCTGACGCCGGGCACGCTGGACCGGTTGGAACTGGGCGCTGCCCACCTGCGTGCGCTCAACCCGCGGTTGATCTATGTCACGATCAGCGCCTGGGGGCTGGCGGGGCCGCTTGCGAACACGCCGGGCTACGATCTCGTCATCCAGGCGTTCAGCGGCGCCATGCGCCGGCCGGCCGAGGGGCAGCCGCCGCTGCTCGGCGCCATGGTCGGCGACCCCGTCGCGCCGCTGATCGCGGCCTTCGCCACGATGGTCGCCCTGCGCCGGCGTGACCAGACCGGCGCGGGCACGCACATCACCACCTCCCTGCTGCAAGGGGCGCTGCACCTGCTGGCCACCGGCCTGATGGTCGCAGAGGCCGACACGACGCCGCTTGCGGACGTTCCCAGGGGGCTGCCCGGTGGCGCCGGGGTGTTTCGCAGCGTCGACGGCCTCTACAGCGTCGTCTGTGCCTGGAATGACGGCCAGTTCAAGCGGCTCTGCGCGGCCGCCGGCCTGGATCAGTTCGCGGAAAACCCCGCCTTCGCGGTGCGCATCGACCGGCAGCGCGCCGTGACGATGCTGAACGACGCCTTCGCGGGCTGGATGTCCGGCCTGACGCGCGACAGCCTGCTGCAGACGCTGCGTGCGTGTGCCATTCCTTGCGCACCCGTCTACGGCGGTATGCAGGATCTGCTGAGCGATCCGCACGTGCAGGCGAACAGGTTCGTCGTCTCGCTCGACCACCCGGCGAAGGGGCGTTTCTGGCAGGTCGACACTGCATTTGAGATGGACGGGGAGCGCGGCGCCGTGCGGCCGGCGCCGATGCTGGGCCAGCATACCGATGAGGTGCTGCGCGAGCACGGCTTCGACGATGATGCGATCGCGGCGCTGCGCGCCGCTGGTGTGGTGCTGTGAAGCCGCAGCGGACGTGCATGAGCACCCCGCAATCGTCTGGAACACGACGAAGGGGAACACCGACACGGCTGAGTACATTGGGATGAGGCACGGCGCTCGGGGCAGACTACGCTGCATGATGGCGCGGAACGGCGGCTTGACGGTGTTCGCCTTCCGGCAATGCAGCGGCAGGCACAGGCGCTGACGAGCGGCGGCGTTCTCCGCCATTATTGGCCTGAGCGCGGGCCGCGTAGAATCAGCTACGAGAGGGCAAGAACCATGGCGACGGTGCAGACGGTCCTGGGGCCGATTGACGTCTCCCAACTCGGCGTCACGCTCAGCCACGAGCACGTGTTCGCCGCGATGGGCGAGGAGAACCGCCACTACCCCTGGCGCTTCGACTGGGAGAAGACCCGCCAGGTGATCGTGCGCGAACTGCGCGAGGCGAAGGCCGGCGGTGTTGACACACTGATCGATCTGACCACGCCTGACCTCGGGCGGGACGTGACGTTCGTGCGCGAGGTGGCCCGCGAAGCCGGCATCAACGTCGTCGTGGCGACCGGCATCTGGCGCGACGTGCCGCGCTCGTTCTGGGAGCGCGACCTGGACGCGAGCGCCGACATCTTTGTGCATGAGATCGAGGTCGGCATCGAGGAGACGGGGATCAAGGCGGGGGCGATCAAGGTCGCCAACGACATGGGCGGAGTGACGCCTGAGGGCGAGCGGGTGCTGCGCAGCGCGGCCCGGGCGCTGAAACGTACGGGCTGCCCGATCAGCACGCATCACTGGGCGCCCGAGCAGGTGGGCACGCGCCAGGTGGAGATCTTCCGCGAGGAGGGAGCGCCGCTGGACCGGATTTGCATCGGACACAGCGCCGACACGACGGATATCGCCTACCTTGAGTCGCTGCTCAGGGCGGGGGTGTACTTCTCGCTGGATCGGTACCCGGGTGCTGCCGGCCGGCCAGACTGGGAGCAGCGCAACGCCACGCTTAAAGCGTTGATCGACCGTGGCTGGGCAGAGCGCCTGATGGTGGGGCATGACTACGCGCCGCGGCCAGTGCTGCGGGGACGGGAAGCGCCGGCGCCGTCGGGTCCGACGCGCTACCTCTTCCTGAATACCGTGGCGCTGCCTGCGTTGCGACAGGCGGGCGTGAGCGAGGAGACCATCAGCCTGATCACCCGCGAGGTGCCGCGGCGTTTCCTGACCGGGTCGAGAGGGTAAGGCTGAGCAACGGCCGGCACAACATTGGTCAGCCTTGCACTGGCAGCGCTGATGCGGCTCGTGCCCGCTGGTGCACGCTGACACCGCCAATACAGGGATACACCGCCACCGCGGCGGACTGGTATCACAGGCTGCCTGGAGGGAAACGAGGAGGCCGATCGTGGCAGAGTTCGACATGCTCATTCGGGGAGGAACCGTTGTCGATGGCACGCGCGTCCCGCGCTACAAGGCCGATATCGCCATCAAAGATGGCCGCATCGTGCAGATCGGCGGCCTGCGCAACGGCGATAGCAGTGCCCGGCAGACATTAGATGCCTCCGGGCTGATCGTGGCGCCCGGCTTCGTCGACCTGCACACCCACTACGACGCGCAGATCCAGTGGGATCCGTACTGCACGATCTCGGGCTGGCACGGTGTCACCTCGGTGGTGCTGGGCAACTGCGGCTTTGGCTTCGCGCCCGTGCGACCGGAGGAGCGCGACCGCGCGATGCTCACGATGTCGCGCACCGAGGCGATCCCCTTCGAGTCGATGCAGGCCGGCATGCTCTGGGACTGGGTCACCTTCCCGGAGTGGCTGGATTCGCTGGATCGTATCCCGAAGGGCGTAAACTGCCTCAGCTATGTGCCAGTTGCGCCGCTGATGATCTGGACGATGGGCCTCGAGGCGGCGAAGAGCCGCGCGGCGACCGAGGCAGAGCGGCGCGAGATGCAGCGGCTGTTGCACGAGGCGATGGACGCCGGCGCCTGCGGCTGGTCGACGCAGCGGCTGGGCAAGAACTCGGTGCAGGCGGACTATGACGGCACGCCGATGGTTACCGACACGATGACGGACGAGGACTGCCTTGCTCTGGCCGAGGTGTTGGGCCAGCGCGACGAGGGCTTCATCCAGATCACCCAGTTCACCGGCAACATCAAGGCCGACCTGATGTTCCAGGAGCGGCTGGCCGAAGTGAGCGGGCGGCCGGTGTTGCACAATATTATTACCGTCAGCAACAGTGACCCCGACAATCACCGCAAGCGCATGAAATGGTTGGAGCAGGCCAATCAGCGCGGGCTGCGCCTGATCGGCCAGGGTTTCACCGCGCGCACTGGGTTCGCCTTCACCCTTGAAAACTGGAACCTCTATGATTCCAGCCCGGCGTGGAACGCGGCGACGACCGGCACGGTCGAAGAGAAGAAGCGCAAGATGGCCGACCCCGAGATCCGTGCGGCGATCAAGCGCGAGCACGCCGCGGCCGCGGAGAAGCTGCGCCAGACGCAGGCGATCGGCGGCCCGGTTGAGGAGCTGATCGTGCAGTGGGTGGACCACCGCCCCGAACTGGAGCAGTTCGTCGGCTTGAGCGTGGGCGACATCGCCAGGGTGCAGGGCAAGGAGCCCGTGGACGCGATGCTCGACCTCTCGCTCGCCGCGGATCTGAAGGTGGAGTTCGTCACGCCGGACCGGGGCAGCAACCCCGAGTGGACGGCGGAGATGCTGCAGTCGCCGTATGTGATTCCGGGCGTGTCCGACGGCGGTGCGCACACCAAGTTCTTTACCGGCGGCTCGTACACCACCGACTTCCTGACGTGGATGGCGCGGGACACGGGCCTGCTTAGCCTGGAGGAAGCGCACTACCGGCTCAGCTACCTGCCGGCGCACGCGGCCGGCTTCAAGGACCGGGGCTTCCTCCGCGAAGGCGCGCCGGCTGACCTCGTCGTCTACGACCTCGAGAAGCTGAAGTGCCTGCCGGAGTGGGTGGGCGAGGTCACGCATGACTTCCCCGGCGGCGAGTGGCGGCGTGTCCAGCGCGCGGAGGGCTATCGCTGGATCATGGTCAACGGCGAGGTGACGTTCGAAGACGGCCGCAGCACCGGCGCCACGCCCGGCAAGCTGCTGCGCCACGGCAAGGCGTAGCCGGCTGCGCGGGCTTCAAGCCATGCCACGGGGCGCCGGCGAGACCAATCAGCTGCTCGCAGACGAGATGGCGCTCGCCGGCGCCGGCCGCGACCATGAGTGTGCAGCCGAAGTCGTCGCACCGGCCGATTGACGCTGGGTCACGGGTCGCGTTCGAGGGCGTTCGGCGGTTGCGCCGTTGACCGCATGGCGCACACGCCCGGTCAGGCACGGCGAATCATGTCGCGCACGGCCAGAAGCGGCTCTGCCGGGAGGTTCAACGCCACAAGCCTGGCCTGGAAGAACGCCAGCAGGTCGAGGGGATCGGCCAGTACGCGGCGCAGGTCGCAGCCTTCGCCGTAGCCTTCGTCGTAGCCTTCGATGAGCAGGAGTCGCTTCTCCTGGTTTTGCTTGCGCAGCGACACCAGGTCGTCGGACCATCTGGCTGACAGATATCGGCGCGATGGGCGCGCCAGCGACACTCGACGAGCACATCTGTCCGGTCCGGTCGAAATGCCCCGTCGATCTGCTCGGCAGCGTGGTTGCGCGTAAGGCTCCGAACCACGGAGATGTCGTGCTGACCAAGCAGTCATGGCCGCAATTCTTGCAACTGGTATCCGCAGTGCTGGGGATCGGAGGATTGTGGTAGATCGTCGAACACGGCGAGCAGAAACGCCGACCGTTGCTCAATCGCCCGGCGCTGTTCGACAGCGGCCACCGCTGCCTGTGCGGCGAGCTCGCGCCCCTGTTCCGCCTCCAGGTCCACAGCCGACCTAGCAGGCTGCTGAAGAAGACGGCGTTCTCGTGATCGAGCGGCGACGGGCAGGAACTTTCGTCAGCGAGCCGTGTCCGGTTCGAGCGGTTCGGGGCGGCCGCGCCGCCAAGGCGGCCCGCGACGGCGATGACCGCCGCGCCGTCGGCTCAGGCCGGTGGGGTGTCGGGCAGCCTGACCATGCGCACCAGGTTGTAGGCCGCCGCCGTCAGCGTGAACCACTGCCCCACGCGTTCCAGCCCGCGGTAGCGCAGCTTGCGGCAGCCCCCGACCGTCTTCTGCCAGCCGCAGATCTCCTCGACGCGTTTCCGCAGCTTCTGACTCACCGCATAGCCAGCGTGCCGCGTCGTGCGCCCGTCGATCGCCGAGTGTTGCTTCCGGGCGACGTGCGGCGTGACGTGGCGGTCGCGGCACCCCGCCACAAACGGGCGCTGATCGTAGCCTTTGTCCGCGCCCACGGTGATCAGGTGCTGCCCCGCCACCCGCTCCAGCATGGTCACCGCGGCCTCCATCTCGCCCGTGCCGGTCGCCAGCACGGTTTCGACATCCACCACCAGGCCATGCCGGTTCTCCATCAGCACGTTGCCCAGGAAACAGAGTTTGGCTTCCTTGCCTGTGCCCTTCTTCGCCAGTCGCGCCTCCGCGTCGGTCGTGGACTGATGCGTGGCGCCTCGGCGCCGCTCGCCGTGGCGGTCCACGTCCGGGTTCTTGGCCCCGCTGCCCGCGGTCGGCTCGTCGTCGTCCGACCGCTCCTGCGGTTGGAAGCTCTTGAGCGAGGCCCACGCTTCCAGCAGCGTCCCGTCCACGGTGAAGTGGTCGGCCGACAGCAGGTGCCGGCGGTTGGCCTCGGCCAGCACGGCGGCGAAGAACTCATGCACCACCCGCTGCTCCAGCAAATCCGCCCGGTGCTTGCTGAAGGTGCTGGCATCCCAGGCCGCGTCCGTGATGTTGAGGTCGAGGAACCACTTGACCAACAGGTCGTACTGGAGGCGTTCACAGAACTGGCGCTCGCTGCGCACCGAGTACAGGGCGATCAAGCGCAGCCCTTTGAGCAGGTGTTCCGGGGGCATGGAGGGGCGGCCGCCATCCTTGTAGAGCCGGTCGAACAGCGGCGAGAGGCTGGCCAGCGCCGGGTCCACGATGCGGCGGATGGCGCGGATCGGATGGTCAGTGGGCACGAGGTCGTCCGCAACGACCCCCAGCAACATCAGACTCTGGCGTTCCTGACCACCCCGCATGGCTGCCCTCCACCGTGGACTGCCTCCAGTCTGTGGCGGCCATCGCCCCACGTCGATCCCCGCCGGACTTTTTCATCAGCCTGCTAGAGCGTGTCTGAAAAATGTTCGAACCATCGTTCCGTGGCTGGTCGTGAGGCCTCTTCTCACCCTCGCCACGCGTGGGAG
>CALFMN010000070.1 GCA_937879875.1 uncultured Chloroflexota bacterium
GGGCCGGGGGATGGGGGCCGTGCCCGCACGGACGCCGCCGCTGCCGCCGCGCGGTCTTTGCGTCGCTGCGTGGCCTGGCGTTGTTTGCCGGCCCAGGCGCGGGCGTGATCCTTCGCCGCGGCCAGCTCAACCGGATCGTGCCGGTACTCCGGATCGTAGTTGATCACATTCACCGGGCAGACACGGGCGCAGATCGCGCAGTCGATACAGCCTTGCGGCTTGATCAGATGTGTGCGCTGCTGCGTCAGGAAGAAGACGATCGTCTCTGTTGGGCACGCGCGACGGCACCAGCCGCAGTTGATGCAGCCGTCGAGGTCGATGCGGTAGGTCATCTTTGGTCCTGAAAACTAGCCCAGCGCCGTGCTGGCGCGCTCGGTCTCTTCGGCGAAGAAGACGCGGATCTCTTCCTTCTGTTCCCCGCTCAATTGGGCGCGGATCTGCTCGAACTTCGCGTGGGCGCGCAGGGCGCGGCCTTCCTGCGCAGGGTCTGCCTCACACAGCTCGCGCACGAAGTAGTCGCCGATCGCCGTGTGCGTAACCTCGTCGGCCCAGTTGTAGTCGTAGACGTGCTGCATCAGCGTATCGCCGATGCGCCCACCCAGCTCGCTCGTCGCCTGAAACAGCGCCAGCGCCTCGCCTTCGAGCGAAACGTTCGTGGTTTCGAGGCTGATCAACGGGTCCTGCGGATTGTCGCCCAGCGCGATCTCGAGTATCTGGCGCACCTGGCCGCCGCCGCCGCCCAGCGTGTCGGGATACTCGTCGATCTTGCCGCCGTAGGAGTCGAGCAGGCCGAGCGCGAGCTGCGCGTGGCGCACTTCGTCCCAGGTCTGGCGGGCCATCGCCATGATCAACTCGGGCGGCACGTTCCAGTCCTGCCACTCGGCCACTTTGCGGCTGAAAGCGTCCACGCCGGCAAACTCGGCGCTGGCGATGCCGCAGACCATCGCTTTGCGAAACTCGACGTTCTCCGGGTCTGCCTGCACCATGTCGCGCAGCAGGCCGATGTCGTAGTTGGCAGCGTCGCCCAGCTTCGCCGCCAGCGCTATGCGCTCCTCCGCCGAGATCAGCATGGCCGGCCGGTAGGGCGGATCGCGCCGCGGCGTTGTCTCTTGCAGTTGCTCGCTCAAGCGGGACCGCGTGACCATCGCGCTCCTCCTTTGCAGATCGCCAGCCGCCTGTGCCGGGCGCCGCCGGGACGTAGAATCAACGCACACGGCGCCAGAGATCTCCGGTTCACCGGCGCTTACAATATAGTCGCAGAAAGCAGTTGTGTAAAGGGCAAGTAGTGTGACGGACGATCACGGGGCTCTGGTCGCGGCGGCGCGGCTGTACGGTGACGCGGTGGCGATCGTGGATCCGCTGCGGGCGCGGCTCTGGGCGGAGTGTGGCCTCACCGTGCCGCAGTTACGCCTGATGTTCATGCTGCGTGAAGAGCCGGGAAGCACCGGCAGTGTCCTGGCCGAGCGCTTCGGCGTTAATCCATCCACCATCACGGGGCATGTCGAGAAGCTGTTGCAGCGCGAACTGGTCTGGCGGGAAGAGGACGAGCAGGACCGGCGCGTGCAGCACAACTATCTCACCGAGCTGGGCGCTGAGCTGGCCGGCCGGCTTGAGCGTGCCGCCGGTCAGTATGTGATCGAGATTCTGAGCCGGCTCTCGGATTCGCAACTCGCGCGGCTGACGGCGGCGCTCGGCGACCTCGTTATGGCAGCCAGGCGGGAGGCGGCAGCGGCGAGCCGTTCGGGCTAGTGTGTTATTCTTTTGTTACCAGGTGCCTGTATTCTCTTAACGACTCAAGCGTCCGCCGATGATATTACTCAGGTCAGCGGATGGAGTATCTGCCCGCGCGAGGAGCCGATCGCTGGTGACACTCTCGCACGCATCGACACAACGCCGGGTGCCCTCGGTTTCCTGGCAGGCGATCCGTTTCGGCATGATCGGCCTCACCGGCACGGCGATCTCGTTCGTG
Organism: uncultured Chloroflexota bacterium; assembly: GCA_937879875.1. GTDB lineage: Bacteria > Chloroflexota > Dehalococcoidia > CAUJGQ01 > CAUJGQ01 > CALFMN01. Next base: position 1,970 of record CALFMN010000070.1, read on the forward strand.
CTTTTCACGCTGCTGAACCAGCGCCTCGGCTGGCGGGTGATCGTCGCCAACCCGATCGCCTACGGCGCCGGCATCGTCAACAACTACTTCTGGAACCGGGTTTGGAACTATCGGCACCTTGAGCGACGCAGTGTGCTGCATCAGGGCGGCCAGTTCGCGTTGATCAGTTTCGGCGGCCTGATTCTGCATACCGGCATTCTGGGTGTCGCCACGCAGCTCGGCGTCAGCGTGAAGCACAATTTTCTCGTCTATTGTGCGGCCTATGCCGGGGCGACGGCGGCGTCGTACGCCTGGAACTTCACCGTGAATCACCGCATCACCTTCCGCCAGCGGGCGCCGAAGACGCTGCAGGCGCTCACGCACGCGCACGTGCCGCACCCGCATCTGCCGCACCTGCACCACGAGCCGGACACCACGCCCGTCGCCGGCGAGGGCGACTAACGCCTCGGCTGCTCCTGCGCCCGCCGCGAGCGCTCCGATCGACCCTGCAACCGCGCCGCGGCGCTGTAGGAGCGCAGGATGGCTGAGCGCTCCAGCACACCCAGGTACTGTTCGCCCTGCCGGCGCACGACCGGCACGACCGGCATGAACGAAGCCGCGCCGGCCAGCGCGAGTGCGACCTCGTGCAGGGTTTCGTCCGGGTCAAGCAGGGGCACGTCGCGCAGCGCCAGCTCGCGCACGCTGCGGTCTTCGAACTGTGTCTCGCCCGCGGCGTCGGCGCGCTCCAGCGCGGCGGCAACCTGGTCGAGGTTGAGCACGCCGTCGAAGCGCCCGTCCGCTTCCACCACAGGAAACACCGTGCGGCCGGCGGTGCGCGCCTGCGCCATCGCCTGGCGCAGCGTGCGATCGGGCGCGATCGTCGGCCAGTCGCGGATCATCACCTCGCGCACGCGGATGCGCGCCAGGGGACTGCGGCGGATCAGCTCGCGGTCGATGCCGCGCACGCGCAGGGGCAGGGTGTAGATCGACTCGGCATGCAGGCGGCGGGCCAGCATCACGCTCGCCGCTACGGCGGCTACAACCTGCGGCAGCAGCGTGAAGTCGCGCGTGAACTCACAGACGAGCAGGACCGCGGTCAATGGCGCATTGACGACCGCGGCCACGACTGTGCCCATGCCTACCAGCGCGTAGGCGGACTCGGGGCTGGCGCCGCCCCACAGGCGCCCGACGATCGCGCCGAACGTGCCGCCCAACGTCGCCCCGATGAACAGTGAAGGCGTAAAGACGCCGCCTGAGGCGCCGGAGCCGAGCGTGAGGCTGGTCGCCGCGAGCTTGGCCAGCGGCAGCGCGAGCAACAGGCCGGTCTCCAGGTGCCCGCCCAGCGCCTGCTCGATGCCGGTGTCGCCGCTGCCGAGCACGCGCGGCACAAAGAGGCCGATCACGCCTACCGCCAGCCCGCCCAGCGCCGGACCGAGCCAGTAGGGGATGCGGGACTTCTCGATGCGGTGCCCCAGCATATGCACCGCGAGAAACAGGGCCACGCCGAGCGGCGCCGCGATCAGCCCGAGCAGCACGTCGAGCGGCACATCCTGCCACGGCGCCGGCGGCAGCGGCGGCACGGTGATCACGTGCTCGACGCTGAACTGCTGCGCGACGGCCGTCGCGGCCACCGCCGCCAATGCCAGCAGCGAGAAGCGTCGCGGCTCCAGCTCCTGCAACAGCACCTCGCTGGCGAACGCCGCGCCAGTCAGCGGCGCGTGGTACATGCCGGCGAGCCCGGCGGCCGCGCCGCAGGCCAACAGCGTGCGCAGGCGCGGCGCCGGCAGGCGGAAGAGCTGCCCGATTCCCGACGAGAGCGCGGCGCCGATCTGGATGATCGGCCCTTCCGGTCCCGCGGAGCCGCCCGAGCCGATCGTCACGGTCGAGCCGATCGCCGTGTGCAGGCCGGCGATCCAGGGCAACCGGCTGCCGCGCGTTTCGACAGCGACGATCACCTCGGAGACGCCGTGGCCCGCCGGCGCCCGCAGCACAAAGCGCAGATAGAGCCCGACCAGCAGCCCGCCCGCCGCCGGCAGCAGCGCGACATACGGCCGATCGAGCAGCGTGGTGGCGAGATCGACCGACTTGAACGAGCCGAAGAAGAGCTGATTGGCGCCGCGCAGCAGCTCGCGGAAGCCGACCGCGACCAGCCCCATCCCGGCGCCCGTGGCGATGACCAGCACCAGAAAGCCGGCCTGCTCAGCCAACCCGGCGGACTCGACTCGCTCGCGCAGCCCAAACCAGCGGCTCATAGCGCTATTGTGGCGGGCGGTGGAGGCTGGGAACAGGCGAGCGAACGCCTGGAGCGGAGCGCCGCCCGCCTGGCTTCCCTGGCCGCGGGCATGGCTGTTTGCGCCCGTGACGGCCTCAACGTGAAGCTGGACGCGCGATCAAAGCCCCGGGGGGGTGCGCTGTCCCGGCACCATCCCGCTTGGCGTTGCAGCGCGGACCGCCGTCAGTGCAGCACGACTTCGCCGCGGGTGCCGTCCACCGTGATCTCCTGTCCATCGCGAATCTGCCGCGTGCCCGTCTTGACGTTGACGACGGCCGGCAGGCCGTACTCGCGCGCCACCGTCGAGCCGTGCGAAAGCGGCCCGCCGAGGTCCACGACGACCGCCGCCGCGGTGAAGAAGAGCGGCGTCCAGGCCGCATCGGTGAACGGCGCGACCAGAATCTCCCCCGCTTCGACCGCGGCATCCTCGTCGAGCTGCGTGATGACGCGCGCCCTTCCCCGCACGCGCCCAGGGCTGACGGGGATGCCTTTTAGAGTGGTCTTGCCCGCCCCGCCGCTTTGCGGGATCGCCGGTGCAGCGCCGGCCCAACGCGCTTGCGGCATGCCCTCGAACCACTCCGGCAGTTCGATGCGCTCACAGATCGCCAGGTCGCGCCGGCGCCGCTCGACGGCAGCCTGGACGACGGCTGCTCCGAGCTGGCCGCCCAGCGCCTGCGCGAACTCGTCGTACACCAGCAGATACACATCATCGACATCGCCCAGGAGCTGCCGCTCGACCAGCCGGCGGCCTGCCTCGCGGCAGATCGCGCGGGCCGGCTGCATCGCGCGCACCCACTGCGCCTTCGTCTTCTCGCGCAGGGCGATAAACCGCTGCGCCACGCCGAGTTGCTGGCGAAAGAGGCGCCGGCGCACGGGGTTTAACGCCGCGAACGCGTAGGTCTCGGCCTCGCGGCGCAGCGCCTGCTGGCGTGCATGCGCGGCGAACGGGTCCGCCTCCTCACCCGCCTGAAGGTAGCTCTTGATCGTGGCATAGACGAAGGTCGGATCCTCCACCCAGGATTTGGAGGACAGTTCGGCCTCACGCATGGCGCGGTAGCCGTACTGGGCGAGGAAGCCCGCCAACGCCGCCCGGAAGACCTGTGCCCCGGCTCCGGGCGCGGCGGCGAGGGCCGCGGCGAGTTCGCCTGCATCGGTCTGCGAGAACAGCCGCTGCAGGCCGTCGTCTGACCGCACCATGCGCGAGAGCCGCCAGATCTCATAGGCCGGTTTGGCGCTCTCCACGTCGGGCAGGCCAGTGACCAACCGTTCCACGAGCCCTGCCGGCGCGTCGGGCAGCCAGGCGTGCACGCTCTTCGAGAGTGTCTCCAGCCCGGTGCTGGCGGCCGCGCTGTTGAAGAGATGCAGACCGGCGACGGGAATCTGAAAGCGCGACAAGAAGGTCAGGCGGGCCAGCAGATCCTCCGCGCTCGCCGAGCGCAGGTCGTGTGAAGCTTCGCGCGCGACGTAGGCGCCCACCCGCCGCTCCTGCTCATCGGAGAGCCGCGGGGCGCGCAGCGTCACCCGCAGCGCATGGGGATCACCGCGAGCTTGATGCGCCGTTCCGCGAAGGTCAGGCGGCGCGGCGGCGCAGCGGGATTGCGCACGCCGCCGAGGTACTGCTCTTCCACCGCGGCGGCGGAGGTGCCCGGAATCAGGTCGGCGCCCTCCGTGATCAGGCTCAGATTCAGATAGGCGCGGCCGTAGAAGACGCCCACCCAGGCGCCCATTCCTGCCGTGCCCTCGACAACGCCGGGCGGCAGGCGGTCCCGGTACGGCTCGAACGTTCCCAGCAGCTTCGCGACGAGGATGAAGCCCTGGTCCAGCACGTTGGTGCCCGCCGAGGCGCCGAGCGGCGACATCAGCCCCGGAATCACTTCGCCGATGTTCGCGCGCGTGTACACGGGAAAGCCCTCGATTGGGCCGAAGTCCCAATCGGGGCGCCACATCTGCAAATCCACCGGTGGCTCCAGGCTGTCCAGTTCGGGAAAGGCGTGCTGCGCCATCGTCGCTCCTTGAGGCCGGGCAAGTGGCGGGTACGTGATCGTTTGCCGGTGCGGCGGGCCGGCGGCCGCGTCGCATCGCTACGGCGCAGGCGATGGCGACGCTGAGTCGACGCCGCGCAACAGATCGACGATCTCATCGAGCCTGCGGTTGCGCAGCAGGCCGGTAACCGGGTCGCCGGTCAGCGCGGGCTGCAGCCGATTCTGCACATCCAGCAGCAGCAGGCCTTGCGGGCCGGAAACCACGCCGTACTTGCCGTTCGCCGCCCGCTTCAGGAAGAGAACGTAGCGCGAACCGGCTACCAGCGGCGGGTTATCCTTGACCGCGGCGGGATCGCCGGGGCTGCTGGACTGCGTCACGGTGATCGTCTGCGCCGGGTCGGACGTACTGCGCAGGATGCGATCCACGCGCACGGAAAAATCCTGAAGCGTCATGCTGACCGGCAGCAGCACGGCGCCGTTGCCGTCCACGCGCGGCGTCGCGGTGTAGCGCGGCGAACTGGAGAGCACGGTGCAGGCGCAGATCAGGTCGGCGGAGTGTACGAGCGCAAGCAGCGACGACTTCAGCGTGAAATCGACGTGCTGGGCGCTGCCGGTCGGCGCCGGCGGCGCGATCCCGCGTCTGTTGCCGCGCACGACCAGCACAATGGAGCCGAACACCGCCAGTGCAAGCAGAGCGATGCCCGCGCTCGCAAGCTGCAGTCGCCGGCCGCGCGGCAGAAAGCGCGACACGCGCGGGTCCTCCTTGCAGATCGCAGCTCGCAGATCGCTGCGAAACCGGCGCGGACGCCGGATTTGGCTTCGTGCGCAACGCTTGCGAGCTGGTTTTGCAACGCTGCCGTACGATGGCGTTGCAATCCAGTATATGCCAGGCTCGGCTCCGGCCGGCGTGCGGCAGATGCTAGAATCCGGCCAGCGCCGGCGGGATCGTATGGTCCTGTCGCACGCGCGTTCCTCTGAACTTCGGCTACGGATGCGATCATTATGGAGACTACCGGCAAAAAGCGCGCCGAGCCGCCGTTCGTGCTGGCGCTGGATGTTGGCTCGTCCGGCACACGCGGCCGGCTGTTCGACGCACACGGGCGCACGCTGAAACGCTGCGAGGTGCGTACGCGCCACCAGGCGATCAGCAAGGCGGACGGCACCGTCGTCGGCGATGCCGATGCAGTGCTCGACGAAGTGATTCAGATCGTCGATGGCCTGATCGCGGCGGCCGGCAAGTACGCGGAGCAGATCGCGGCCGTCGCCTGCGACACCTACGCCTCCAGTCTGGTCGGTATCGATGCGCGCGGCAGGTCGCTGACACCGGTCTATACCTACGCCGACTCGCGCCCAGCGCTGCAGGTCGAGCAACTGCAGCGCGAGCTGGACGAAGACGCGGTGCAGCAACGCACCGGCTGCCGCTTTCACGCCAGCTACCTGCCGGCGCGTTTTCGCTGGCTGCAGCAGACCGAGCCGCGCACGCTTTCCGCCGCGACGTACTGGCTGTCGCTGGGCGAGTTCATCTACGTGCATCTGTTGGGCAAGCGCGCCGCTTCGTTCTCGACCGCGGCGTGGACGGGCCTGCTCAACCGGCGCACGCTCGACTGGGACGCGGATCTGCTGGCCGCGCTGCCGGTGAAGGCGGACCAGCTTTCCAGCCTGCGCGATACGGGCGAGCCGCTGCAGGGGCTGCGGCAACGGTTCGTCCGCCGCTGGCCGCAGCTCAAGCAGGCGAAGTGGTTCCCTGCCGTCGCCGATGGGTATGCCAGCAACGTCGGCAGCGACGCGGTCGATCCCCAGACCTGCGCCCTCTCGCTCGGCACCAGCGGCGCCGTCCGCGTGCTGCTGGATGGCTCGCCCGAAGTCGTGCCGCATGGGCTGTGGTGCTATCGCGTGAACCGGCGCCAGTCGCTATTGGGCGGAGCGCTGAACGACGGCGGCCGTGCGGTCGCCTGGCTGCGCGGCCTGCTGAACCTGCCGCCGGTAGCCGCGCTGCGCCCATTGATCAGCGCTCCGCCCTCGCCCGGCACGCCCGTGGTGCTGCCGTTTCTCACCGGCGAGCGCAGCCCTGGCTGGGCCGCCCGCGCCACGGCCAGCTTCAGTGGCATGGAGCTGCACACCGACCCGGCGGCGCTCTTCCGCGGATTGCTCGAAGGGATCGGCCTGCGTCTGGCGCTGATCGCCGACGAGGTGCGCCAGATCGCTCCGGACCCAACCCGGATCGTAGTCAGCGGCGGCGCCGCCGAGGATCTGCCGGAGTGGTTGAACATCCTCGCCGATATCGTGGGCGTGCCGATGATCGCCTCGCTGGAGGGCCAAACGACCCTGCGCGGCACGGCGGCGATCGCCCTGGACGTGGTCGCACCCGGCGTCGAACGCGTGCCCGCGGCCACCGGCGAAACCTGCGCCCCGAACCCGGAACACAAGGCCGCCTACGACGCCGCGCGGGAGCGGCAGCGCCGGGCCTACAACGCGCTCATTCTCGACAACTCGACATAATGCAAACCGGGAATGGGTCGCCTGGCGGGGCACCTAACCCCGATTTGGCTGAAGCGAAAGCTGTCGTTGGAAGTCTCCGACGGTTGCGCTGCGCTCTGGCCCGACACAGGAAGGGTTGGGTTCGAGGACACATGGACATACGGCGGACAAACCTCCGCCTGTCCCGCAAGGACACCGTGGCCCCGCCGCCGTCGCACGGCGCTGGGAGCGCTCCAGAAGTCCCTTTCCCGTCTCGGGAAGGGACAGACTTCCCGCAAGGGAAGTCAGGGTTAGGTGCCCCGCCCGGCCGACGCCGCTCGGCGCTGCGCCTCAAGCGGCAGCTACTGGATCGATACCTGCTGCGCCACGCCGTCGCGCACGGCGGCGGTGATCATCGCGCCCGCCGTGATCTCGGCCTGCGTACCCGCGGCGAGCATCGAGAGTTGCGCGTCGGGCGCCAGGCTCACCTGCTCGGCGCCGCCCGGAAACGTCGCGTGGAAGCTGTTGCCCGCAACCTTGTCGATCGTCGCATTCGTCATCAGGTTGCCGGCGTCCAGCGGTCGCTGTCCGAGCGCGAACCCGTTCGGCGCGGTCGGAAAGACGACGATCATGCTGGCCAGCAAGGTATTGTCGGGCTGGCGCTTCGCCGTGATCGCGACCGTCTGGCCCGTCTTCAGATCGGCAGCCGCGATCGTCTGCCGCTTTGTCACGACGGTCTGCGGCGCGAGCGCGAAGCTGCCTCCCTCTTTCAGCGTAACCTTGCCGGAATCCACGCTCTGCACCGTGCCGCTCAGCCGCTCGATCGGATTGGTCGCCGGTGTGCCCAGTCCGGCCAGACCGGCCGCGGCCGCGGTGGCGCTCGGCGCTGGACTCGCGGCGGCGGTCCCGGCAGCGCTTGCCGGCGCGGGGTTCGTCGTCGCCGCGCCGGTCGCCGGCGCCGAGACGACCGTGACGGCGGGCGCGGCGCTGTTTGTGCTGGCCCGGTAGCCGTTGTTCGAAGAGCCGCAGGCCACCGCCAGCATCGCGGTCGCGGCCAGCGCCGCGGGCAGAACCGCCCTGATAGTCCGCCCCATCCCTTCATCCTCCTGTACCATTTCCGGACCGCCGGAACGTCCGGCGGGCAGAAGTCAGCCATTGATGCGAACGTGAATCTGGTGATAGCCCGTGGCGCCCGCGGGGAAGGGGTCGGTGCGCCGCGCGGGCTGCACAGTCCCGCTGCCATCGGTGGCGCGGACGCTCAGCGTGAAGGCGCCGCTGGCTGCCGGCTGCCAGGCGTACTGCCAGAAGGTCCACGTGTTCGCCCCGAGCGAGGGCAGCAGTTGCGCCTCGCTCCAGCTTGCGCCCCCGTCGCTGGAAACCTCCACGCGCGCGATGCCGCGTGCGCCGGCAAAGGCGATGCCGCCGAGCTGCACCGTTCCCGCGCCGAGCTTCGCCCCGTCGCCCGGCGTGTTGATTTGCGCCATGGTCTGGATGATGCCCTGCTCGTCCCAGCCCTGCTGTTGCCAGAAGCCGGGCACTTCCGCCGGCACAAGCTCGATGCGCGTGAGCCATTTCGGGTTCTTCATCCCGTAGGTGCCGGCCGCGAGCACGCGCAGCGGATAGCCGTGCTTGTGCGGCAGCGCCGCGCCGTCGAGCTGATACGCAAGCAGAGTCGATGGGTCCAGGGCCTGCGCAAGCGACATTGAAGCCGTGTAGTCGTCGGCGCTGGTGAACTTGATCGCGGCCGCGCCGGGTTTGACCTGCACCTGTTGCAGCAGGTCGGCCAGGCGCACGGCCGTCCAGACGCCGTTGCTGATCAGGTCGCCGCCCACGTCGTTGGAGACGCACTCCAGCGTGCGATTCTGTGTCACGGACGGCAGCGCGAGGATGTCGTTGTAGCGCAGCGTCCGCGGCTGTGCGACGAGGCCGTCGATGCGCAGCCGCCAGCTTTTGGCGCTCGGATCAGGGTCAAGCAGGTTCTTGGAGACGATGTAGAAGCGATCGGCCGGCGTGACCGCGGGCGGCAGGCCGCTGAAGGCTTCGTCGGCGCTGCCCTCCGCGGCATCCCCGCCCGACGCGGCGCTCGCGGACGCTCCACCGCCTCCGCGCGGTGGCAAGGAGGGCAGGCGCCCGATCGCCCGGCGTGTCAGGACGATCGTGGCGAAGCCAAGCGCACCGCCGGCGAGCACGCGGCGACGGTCCACGGGCGCGGCCAGGAGCACCGAGGGTGGTTGGCTCCCCGGCGCGCGTTCGGCGCTCGGCGCTCGGCCGAGCCAACCGGCCGGCGACGGTGGCCAACCGGCGAAAAGCAGGAACGTCAGCGCGTAAACGCCGTAGCCGATCAGCAGCACGAACGCGACCTCCGCGCTGCCCGCGAACACGCCGCGCTTCACCAGCGGCAGCACGAGGAAGCCGGTGAGCAGCCACAGCGCCGCGGCGACCGCAGCCGGCCGGCCCCAGCGTCCGATCGCCAGCCCGGCCAGGCCGCCGATCGCGACCTCTGCCAGCAGCAGCGAGGCGAACAGCAGCGGCTTACCGAGGTAGAGAAAGCGATCGAGCAGCAGCGAAAATACGGGGCCGGGCAAGAGCAGCACGAGGCGGTCCTGCGCCAGTTCGGGCAGCGTCGGCACGCTGTCCACCGCGTGTGCGATCAACGAAGCGACGACGAAGGCGCAGCCCGCCGCGGCGCCATACCAAAAGTTGCGCATCGTCCTTCTATACACCCTGTACGCCGGGCGCGCCGTGGCACCGCATCGCCAGCGGCGCGCGGGCAGCCCGCATTCACCCTACTCCTGGGATGGTACGGCAGCGCCGTGCAGTTGGATGCCTGTTCGGCACGGTCGGGCGCTGAAATCCTGGCCAGCGGAGCGTTCTTGAGGGATACAGACAGCTTCAGGCAGGATTCAACTCTGCCGGCCTGAGCCGTGCCCTGTGGCCGACGGGTGATGGGCGCGGCGCGGCCGACTCCAGACTCGCAGCAAGGCGGCTTCTGTTTCGTCATCGTATCGGTATAATTCTCTTGCAAGATTGCCGACAGTACGGCTGGAGCGCGCCGTGTTGCCCGACGAGATTTCCGCCATGCTGGATGGACTGCTTGCGGCCGCGCCGGTCGGGCTCGCGCTCGTCAACCGCGATCTGCGCTATGTGCGCGTCAATCCTGCACTTGCCACGATCAACGGCGTCTCCGTAGAAGCGTGCCTCGGCCGCCGCGTGTGCGAGGTGGTGCCTGCACTCGCCGATGTCGTCGAGCCGCTGCTTCGCCGCGTGCTGCAGTCGGGCGAGACGCTGGTCAACGCCGAGGTCCGCGGCGAAACGGCGGCGGCGCCGGGCCGCCAGCGTCAATGGACGGCCAGCTACTTTCCCGTGCGGGATGCGGCGGGAACGATCGTGGCGGCGGGCGTGGCAGTAACCGAAGTCACGGAGCGCTACGCGGAGAAGGAGGCGCTGCGGCGGAGCGAGGAGCGGTTCCGCGCCCTCGTCCAGCAGAGTTCCGATGTCGTGGTCGTGCTCGACGGTCAGGGCGTGATGCGTTACGTCAGCCCATCGGCGCGGCGCATCTTCGGCTATGAGGCGGAGGAGGTCGTGGGCCAGAGCGCCTTCGCCTTCGTCCACCCCGACGACCTGCCGCGCCTGATGCAGTCGTTCGGCGGCGTGGTGCAGCGACCGGGCGGCTATCTGCCGATCGAGTTCCGCATGCGCAATGTGGAAGACATCCTCGACGCCTCCCGCATCATTGCCGGCAAACTCTCGCTGGCCAGCGAGCGCGTCGATCTCTGTATCGTGGTCGAGGCCGCGGCCGCGATCGTGCGCCCGACGGCCGAGGCGCGATCGATCGAGCTGCGCGTCGCCTGCAACGCCTGCCCCGTCTTTGTGCTGGGCGACGCGACGCGGCTGCAACAGGTGGTCTGGAATCTGCTTGCCAATGCGATCAAGTTCACCCCGCTGCGGGGCAGCGTCGCGCTCACGCTCGCTCAAGACGGCACCGACGCACTGCTCAGCGTGCGCGACACGGGGCAGGGCATCGCCCCGGAGTTCTTGCCGCACGTGTTCGAACGCTATCGCCAGGCGGACCCGACAGCGCCGCGCCAAACCGGCCTCGGCCTCGGCCTCGCGCTGGTGCGGCAGCTCGTGCAGATGCACCACGGCAGCGTCACCGCCTCCAGCCCCGGCCGCGACCAGGGAGCAAGCTTCACCGTACGGTTGCCGTTGCTCGAAACGGCGGTCACTGCGCCGGGCAGCGAATCCCAGACGAGCGCCGATGGCCCCGATGACGACGGCCGGCTTGTGGGGCTCGCCGTACTGGTCGTCGAGGACGACCGGCCGACACGAGAGCTCCTGGCGCTCGTGCTGGGTGCGCAGGGCGCGTCAGTGGTCACGGTCGATTCGGCCGAGGCAGCGCTGGAGGCGCTGGCGCGGGTGCAGCCCGCGGTGTTGCTCGCGGACATCGGCCTGCCGGGCATGGATGGCTATGAGCTGCTGGCCGCGGCCCGCCGCCATCCCGCCGGCCGTGATCTCCCGGCCGTTGCGCTCACCGCCTACGCCGGCGACGAGGACCGCGACCGCGCGCTCGCGGCGGGCTACGCGGCGCATCTCGCCAAGCCGCTCGATCCGGATGCGCTGGTGAGCGCGCTGGCCGCGCTGACGCATCCGGACGGCTGAAACCGTCACCCGGCGCCGCCTGCCCGCCGCGTGGCGTATCATGCGCGCACAGGTCGCGCTGGCACAGCGCGGGGGGAGCCGACATGATTCCGACACTGCCGTTTGGCCGCACCGGCCACACCAGCACCCGCACGATCTTCGGCGCCGCCGCCTTCGCCCGCGTGGACCAGCCGACGGCGGACCGCAGCATGGAGCTGCTGCTCGAGCGCGGCGTCAACCACATCGATACTGCCGCCAGCTACGGCGATTCCGAGCTGCGCCTCGGCCCCTGGATGCCGCGCTGCCGTGACCGCTTCTTTCTGGCCACGAAGACCGGCGAACGCACCTATGCCGGCGCGCACGACCAGATCCGCCGCTCGCTCGAGCGGCTGCAGGTCGAGCACGTCGATCTGCTGCAACTGCACAACCTCGTCGACGAGGCGGAATGGGAGACGGCGCTCGGCCCCGACGGCGCCTTGCGGGCCGCGGTTGAGGCGCGGGATGCCGGCCTGGCGCGTTTCATCGGTGTCACCGGCCACGGCCTCACAGTAGCGCGCATGCACCGCCGCAGCATCGAGCGGTTCCCCTTCGATTCGGTGTTGCTGCCGCTCAACTACCCGATGCTGCAAAATCCGCAGTACGCCGCCGATTTCGCCGCGCTGACGGCGATCTGCCGCGAGCGCGGCGTGGCGATGCAGACGATCAAGGCGATCACGCTGGCGCCCTGGAGCGAACGGCCGCACGGCGCGCCGACCTGGTACGAACCGTTGCGGGAACAAGCGGATATCGATCTGGCCGTAGCCTGGGTTTTCGGCCACGCCGATGTGTTTCTGAACACCGCCGGCGATGTCTCGCTGCTGCCGAAGATCCTCGACGCGGCCGAACGCTATACCGCGCCGCCCGCCGACGCGGCGATGCGCGAGCTGTCCGAGCGCCGCGCGATGGCGCCGCTGTTCACGTAGACCTGGCCGTCCCAGAGATGTTGTCCCTCGCGACAGTCTCGAAGCGGAGCCCGCTTCAGAGTGCGGTCGCTCCGCTTCCCTGAAACGCCGAACCGGGATGCCAGCCATACTGGATCAGCCGCGAGTACGGCCGGAAACCGAGCTGCCAGTAGACGTTGAGGCCCATTCGCGACGACTGCAGCACGCCGATGCAGAGGCCTTCGGTCCGCGCCTCCAGCAGCGGCGCTCGCGTCATGGCGGCGCCGATGCCTTGACGCCTCGCCTGCGGCAGCGTGGCGACGTTGTAGATACCCGCAACGCCCTCAGCAAGGAAGAGTGTGGACGAGGCGACGGGCTCGCCGCGCAGCAGGCCGAGGTAGTGGCGCATCGCGGCGCCGGGCGCGAAGCCGAAGCGCCGGCAAGCGACGCCGATCGCGTCGCGGGCGATCGCCGGCATATCGAAGCCGCGGGCCATCACGTCGAGCCAGACAGCAAACGTGGCCTCGTCGCGCACCGGCTCGATGGCAAGGCGAGCGATCCGCTGCCGCTCGTCTGGCAGCCGTGCCAGCTCGACGGCCATGCCCGGCGATCCCAGCTCGCGCCAGAGACCGTGCTGTTGCAGCAGGGCGCCCAGCTCATTCGGCCGCGATGAGCTGCCGACGTGCCAGGTCATCTCCAACCCGCGGGTGCGGAACGGCGCGATCAGCTCGTCGATCCGCCGCTCCTCCGTCTCCGGCGCCAGGCGCGCCCGCATCACGCCGTTGAACAGCGCGTAGTCCAGGCCCGTGACAAACCAGATCGCGTCCGGTTCGTCATGCGTCTCGCCGCCCATGCACGCGGCGAGCAGGCCGAACTGCGCCGCCTGATTGGCATCGATCGCCGCGGCCAGCGCCTCGTCGGAGGTGTCGCGCAGAATCGCCGCCATCTAGCGCGGCATGCCCTCCATCTCGATCTCCGGGTAGTAGCGCCGCTCCCCGAGCGCATCGACCGCCGCCCAGAACGGCGGCCCGCCGGCGAGGCCCGGCTGCTCCAGCGCCCATGCCTGGCGCTTATACGCCCAGCTCTCGGGCCGCAGCCGCTGCGCCTCGTGGAAGTGTCGCTGCGCCGCGCCCGGCTCGCCATGTTCGTGCAGCCAGGTGGCCAGACGGAAGTGTGTGGCCGCCAGCGCCTGCTCCTCGCTCGGGCCGGCAAGCCGGCGCCGCGCCTCCGCCGCCGCAAGGAGATGACGGCTGGCGGCGCCGTGTTCGACCCAGTCGCGCAGCGCGTTCAGATACACCTCGCGCCGCTGCCGGTAGCCCTCGATCGCTTCGGGAGACATCTGGAAGGTCGTGCGATCCATCGTGCGGAAGCCGTCGCCGGCGCCGGCCGGCTCGGTCGTGCGTACGATGCGGCCCTGCTCGTCGATCCACACCGCGTTCGGCACGTTGATCATGTCGTACAGCCGGGCCACGACGTGATGCTGGTCGATCAGGCAGGGATAGGTTGGCTTCGCCCTTTCGATCCATTCGCGCGCCGCGTCGGCACCGCCGGTGTCGAGCGCCACCGCGATCGGCAGAAAGCCCTGCTCGCCAAGCTCTTCGTACAGCGCCTGCCAGACCGGCAGGTCCATGCGGCAGCCTCACCAACTTGCCCATGATACGAGCAAGACCTTCTTGCCGCGGTAGTCGCTGAGTGAGTGCATACGACCGTTGAGGTCGGGCAGGGTGAAGTCAGGCGCTTCTAGGCTTTGCAGCGATTCCCGCCGGCTCCCGCCGGCCTCGCCGAACGCCCAGACAGCCGGCGCCGTTTCGTGCAGCGCCGGCTGTCCCAGCAGCCCGGCCAGCGCAGTCAGGTTGAACTGCCGGCCGCCGTCGCGCAGGAACCCGCCCTCGCGCCCGGCGGGCAGCGGCACGCAGAGATCGCCACGGCAGGCGCCTTCCGGCTTCAGCTCCCAGGCGGTCGAGGCTGCCAACTCGTTGACCGGCAGCCAGAGGGCATCGCCCTCGGCGCTTGCATCTGACGGGAGTGCTTCGCGATCCTCCCACAAGACCGTGACGGCCATCGTATCCCTCCCCGGCGGCCGCGCTGCCGCGGCGCCGCACCATCATAGCTCGGACCAGCCCGTGGCGCCCGCGAACGGTTGACGCCGCTTCGGCCGCCGTCAGCCAGACGCTGCCTGCCTCTCCTGCAGGTCGGAGACGCGAGTGGCTGCCGCGGGGCGGCGAATCGACATAAAGGTCATGGCCGCTGCCAGCAGCGCGGTGAGCGTGAAGGCCGCGTTCACCAGCGCGAACGCGTGTACCGCGGCGTCCCGACCAGCGCCAGAGCTCAGGCCCAGGTAGGGGTCACCTCACGAAAGGGGGAAAATCGTACGCTAAGCGGGCCGCCTGACCCGCGTGTCGGCCAGCAGCAGGTGCTGCTTAGAAATAGCCACGGCGGGGTTCGAGGTCGAGCAGCAGTTGACCGCCGGTGACATACGCTTGCGGTGCCCGCATGGCCGCGTGGGTCGCCGCGGTGTGGACATCACGGAAGTAGCGCTCGATGGGGTTGGTCGCGTAGACCGCGCTCGAGCCGGCGAGCGCGTGCATGGCATCCACGACCTGGAGGGCGGTGGTCACCGCGTGCGCCGTGGCAAGGCGCAACGCGCTCCGCTCTCGCCGCGTCGGCGGCGTGCGCGCCTGCACGGCCCAGCGCTCGGCCAGCGCCTGGTACAGAAACGTCCGGGCAGCCCCGAGCTGGGCGCCGGCCCGTCCGAGCTCGGCCTGGACGTGCTCATCATCGCGCAGGAGCAGATGGCCCGGCTGGACGCGCTTCTCTGCGGCGAGCACGAGCATGGCGTCCAGCGCCGCTTGCGCGATGCCCAATGCCACCGCGGACATCAGGCAGGTAGAGCATGCCACCGAGGCGTAGTTCGGGAGGCGAGGCGTGTCGAGGTGATTGAACTGCCAGCCGTCCGGCGCGAAGACGTCCGCCATGGTGTAGTCATGGCTGCTGGTGCCACGCAGCCCGAGACTGTACCAGGTATCCTGGAGGGTGATGGCGCTGGCCGGCGTGACGAAGACGGCCCAGACCGGTTGATCCGCGGCGTCTTTCACCGGTTGCCCGTGCTCGTACAGAAAGCAACCGCTGCCAATCCAGTTCGCATGCACGCTGCCGCTGGCGAAGGGAAAGCGGCCCGAAAGCCGATACCCACCGTCCACCCGTTCCGCTTTGCCGATCGGCACCGCGCTGCCCACCAGCACCGCGCGAGGATCGGCGCCAAAGGCCTGCGCCGCGGCGGCCTGGGGAAGCCAGCACGCCGCCCAATGAGCGGTGCCGGCCATGATCATCAGCACCCAGCCCGCGGAGCCATTCGCCGCGCTGATGGTTTCCACGACCCGCGTCGCCGTGAGCGGGTCTACCTGCAAGCCGCCCACGTCACGCGGGACCAGCATGCGCGCGAGCCCTGCATCTACCATACGGTCAACGAGTTCGCTGGGGAGCTGGCGCTCGCGGTCAATCGCCTCGGCCGCGGCGCGGAGGTCCGGACAGAGAGCTTGCGCGGCTGCCACGAGGTCTGCGGCTACCACGGTGGTCGTCATCGGTGTACCTCGTTTCGTGGCACGCCAGCTCCGCTTCGCGCGCCCATTGTGCGTGCTGTTCGGGGTCGCCTCACGCAGCGGAACGGTCGGCAACAGCGTCTCCCACGCGGCGCTCCGCTCGCTGCAGGCCGCTACCAGCGTGCATGGTCATGATAGAGCTATACTCTATTGATAGAGTGATACTCTAGAGTGGTACTCTACTGTCGATGGACGACCCTGTCAAGACCGGTCCTGGTCGGCAAGAACGCAAAGCCCTAGCGACGCGGCGGCGTGTACTCGACGCCGCCGAGCGGCTCTTCATCCGCGACGGGTATGCCACGACGACCATCGCCGCCGTCGCTGAAGCAGCCGACGTGGCCGTGCAAACGGTGTATGCCATCTTCGGCAACAAGCGGGCCATCCTCGCCCAGCTACTCCAGGTCCGCGTG
Source organism: uncultured Chloroflexota bacterium (assembly GCA_937879875.1). GTDB lineage: Bacteria > Chloroflexota > Dehalococcoidia > CAUJGQ01 > CAUJGQ01 > CALFMN01. The sequence continues at coordinate 18,227 of CALFMN010000070.1, forward strand.
GTGGGAGACGATCAGGCGATCCCCCGCCGGGATCGGGCGGACTGGCAGGCCAGGGAACGCGAGCCCGACCCCCCCTTGCGCTCGGTGCTGAGCATGTCGCGCACGTTCGGGGCGGACTGGCAGGCTATGGAACGCGAGCCCGAGCCTCGCCGGCAGCTCGCTCTTTTGGCCGCGATCGCCACACGGATCGGCAGCCGCATCGCTGCGCTTTACGCAGTCATGGCGGCGGCGGCCGGCTCGGACCCCGAGATCGCCGCGCTGTACCAGCACCAGCAGCAAGCGCGGTACCAGGACCAACGCCGCCTCGCCCAGTCCCTGGCGCGCAAAGGGGCGCTCCGAGCGGACCTGTCCGAAGACTACGCCACCGACATCTTGTGGACCCTCGCCAACCCGCACACCTACCGCGCCCTTGTCAGCGAACGGCAGTGGGCGGCCGATGAGTACGAGCGCTGGCTCGCACACGTGTTGGCCTGTGCGCTCTTACCGGAACCGTCGCCGTAAAGCCGGGCCATGACACACACGGCTGGCGAAGACGTGCGCCAGCAGTACGCGCGTGCTGGCGCGCTTCACGCTCGACCGAAGGCATAGCGGGTGAGCACACCGGTGGGGAGCAATCGTACGCTACGGCTCCCCGGTGAGCGGGCAAGCCACCTGTCCGGCTGAGGTATACCCGTTCCCGGACGTCACCCCGCCCCGGTCTCGGCTGTCAGTATAGGGTTCGCTCGGGCATTTCTTGACGCTCACCAGGGCAGGTCCTGGAGTTCAGCCCGCCACTTTGCCGCAGAGACTCCCCCATGCAAGGCCAGCGCCCCGGCTCCGTCCGGGTCAGCAGCGTCGACCAGAACCCAGACCGCCAGCTCGATGGCCTCGCGCTCGACCGCGTCTTTACCGACCGGGCGTCGGGGAAGGACACCCGCGCCCGCAGTTGGCGGCGCTTCTCCAGTTCGCCCGTGAAGGCGACACCGTGGTCGTGCACAGCATGGACCGCCTGGCCCGCAACCTCGATGACTTACGCCGGCTGGCCTCAACAAGGGCGAGGCCAAGAACGCGCTGGCGCGGGCGGTGTTCTTCAACCGGTTAGGGGAGCTGCGCGACCGGAGCTTCGAAAATCAGCGCTACCGTGCCAGCGGCCTGAACCTGGTGGTGGCGGCGATCGTGCTGTGGAACACGGTCTATCTGGGGCGCGCCGTGCGTGCGCTCCGGGCACAGGGCGCAGTCATCGAGGAGGACTTGCTGCAGCACCTCTCGCCCTTGGGCTGGGAGCACATCAATCTGACCGGCGACTATAGCTGGCAACCGAGCGGCGAGCTGCGACCCGGCGGGTATCGGCCACTCAGGTCAGTATCCGCCGAGCAGGGAGAGCGGATGGCTTAGCGTACGACTTTTCTTCCGTTTCGTGAGGTGACCCCAGGTACAGCGTTCCGAACACGGCCACGCCGGCCGCGCCGAAGATCTGCGAGTTGGTGTTGAGCAGCCCGCTGATGTCGGCGGCGTAGCGGTCAGGAACGCCGTTGGTGATATACACGACCGCCGAGTTGCGGCCGAGTCCCAGGCCGAGACCGCCGAAACCCAGCAAGGTAATCAGGAGCGGATCGCTGGTCTGGTTGGCGGCGAGGCTGACGGCGATTCCCAGGTAGGCGGCTGCGAGGATCAGGAAGCCGACGGCTGAGCAGAGCGGGATGCGGGCCGGCGGCAAGCGCTTGAGCACGGGGCCGGATACGCCGAAAGCGGCGACCCACGAGACGAGCGCGAGGCCGGAGTAGAGCGGCGTCTTTCCCAGACCTTGCTGGAGATAGAGCGCAAGCGTGAACAGCATGCCGAAATACGTGGCCAGCGAGGCGCCCGAGGAGACAAGCCCCCAGCTAACCGCCGGCCGGGCCAGCACCTGCAGGTTGACGAGCGGATAGCCGCCTCGAGCGGCGATGCCTCGCTCAATTGCTATGAAGACCGCGATGGCGGGGACGCTGACGACGAGGCAGATCCATGTCCAGAGCGGCCAGCCCTGATCGCGGCCCAGGACGAGCGGCACGAAGGCCAGCAGCACCGCGAGCGACAGCATCGCCACACCGCGCAGATCGAGCGGCTGCGCCCGGCCCTCGCGGCTCATCGGCAGGAAGCGTACCGCGGCAACGATCAGCGTCAGGCCGATCGGCACGTTGATCAGGAACACCGGCCGCCAACTGGCGCCGAACAGATTCGCGGAGAGCACCAGACCGCCCAGGATCTGCCCGGCCACAGCCCCAACGGAGAGCGCGATCGCGTATGAGCCGATCGCGGTCGCCCGTTCCTTTCCCGAGAAGTTGAGCTGAATGCCGCTGAGCACCTGCGCCACCATCAACGCTGCGCCGGCGCCCTGCACGATGCGGGCAAGGATCAGGACGATCGCGTTCGGGGCGAGTCCGCTGGCGAGCGATGCCGCCGTGAACACGGCTGCGCCAGCAAGGAAGACGCGGCCGTAGCCGTGCATGGCGCCGAGGCGGGCGCCGGTGATCAGCAGCATCGCGTAGGCCAGGATGTAGCCGGCCACAACGAATTGGATCTCGCCCCCGCTGGCATGCAGCCCCGCGCGGATGGATGGTGCCGCAATATTGGCGATGGCCGTGTCGACGTTGGCCATGAAGATGCCGGCAAGCAACGTCGCCAGCAGCAGATCAAACTGGAGTGGGCGTGAGCGGGCCATGACGAATCCTCTCGATCGGCTGTGCCGCTTTGCGATCACCGCTGATACGGGCGACACGGCGAGGCTGAGGCGGCAGCAGCCCGCGGTTCGAGTTGCAAACCGGACTGGTTACGAGTTGGGCTGGGGCGGAATGTGGCCGGTGTAGACGGCGTCGCGGAAGATGACGGCGACCGTTGGCTGGCGACCGGTACACGTGCGGCTCACCGCGTGACGCAGGTTGACCGAATCGCTGTCCTGTGATCCCTGCTCACCGGCAGGACAGGCCGTGGTGGCGTATGAGGGGTGGATGCGACCTGGGTTCGATGTCGGGGCGCCGCGTGGCTCATCTGATTTCGTGGTCGCCGATCACGCGCCGGGGAGCACTGCGGCTCTTGCGCTCACATCCAGCAGACCGCCGGCCAGCCAACGGCGCCCGGCCGCGCAGCCACGTCGCCATGCGGAAGAAACCGAGCGAGCGACGCCGAGCCGATCGGCCGTCACCCGGCCCCTCCTCACGCCGCATCTTGATGAATTCTGCATCCGTCATTGCACCCGTACATCCTTCCCTCTGCTGCCGCCCAGGCCACGTTGATCGGGCGGACCTGTTCCTCGTCGGAGCGTTCCCGCCGGGATGGGATCCCGGCCGCGATCGCGTGCGCAAGCTCCGGATTTCCCTCAGCGGGTCGATCGCTGCTCCCGCCATTGCCGGATCGCCGCTGTGTGGATCGGGTAGTGGCTGCTGGTATCGAGCCGCAGGCGACGACGGACGCGCGTTTCCTGCGTGAACTGCTCTGCGGGCGCGCTCTGGATGAAGTCGAGCAGCCGGCGGTGGGTTTCGTCCTGTTGCCGCAGGACGTCGGCGAGTGGCAATTCCCGCTTCTGCTCCGTCATCCGTGCGTTGAAGGCATCGATGCCGCCGTAGGTGACATACCGCGGCGGTCTGCCTCCCTCGATGATCAGCGGCAGATGCTTCAGCGCCTCCGCCTCCCACGTCGTCACGTGCGCGAGGATGTCTTTTACCGACCAGTCGCCCGTGACCCCGGGCTCCGTCAGCCGCGCGTCGGACAATCCGGCGTACGACCGCGTGAACGCCGTCCACGCGGTGTCAAGTCGATTCAACAGCTTCGTGATCCGATCCTCACCGATCGTCATCGGGCCATCCTGGGCAATCACACCACCCGTACGCCCTACCTTGCGTCTATGAACAGCAACGCGAGGCGGAGCGGCAGGTAACGGCATTCCGCCGCTTACTCGTGAATCCGGCGCATTGCGGCCCCGCCACTCTCCCGGCGCTCGACGGCTTCCGGGGCAGCGGTTGCCTCGCCGGTCGTATACTGCGAGGCGTGCGCCGCGGGATACCGCGGCAAGAGGAGTGATGCGATGACGACGGAGACGGCTGTCCAGGACAAGACGATCGAGCTCAACGGCCTGCGCTTTCACTACCGCGACTGGGAGTACACGGGCGCCGCGCCACTGGTGTTGCTGCACGGCTACACGGGCCATGCACGCTCCTGGGACAGCTTCGCGCGGGCGATGCAGGCGAAGTATCGCGTGCTGGCGCTCGACCAGCGCGGCCACGGCGAGACCGGCTGGGCGACGGACTACGCGCCGGAGCGCATGGTCGAGGATGTTGATGCCTTCGTGCGGGCGCTGGGACTCGGCCGCTTCGCGCTGCTTGGCCTGTCGATGGGCGGCCGCAACGCCTATCAGTACACGGCGTTGCACCCGGAGACGGTCGAGAAACTGGTGATCGTCGATATCGGACCGGAGATTCCGAGCACCGGCTCCGACCGCATCCGCGAGGGTGTGCTCGCCCGCGACCTGTTCGACGATCCGGAAGAGGCGATCCGCCAAAGCCGCGCCGGCAATGCCCGCGCTGACGAAGCCGAGCTGCGGCATCGCGTCACCAACAACCTGATGCAAACCGGCGACGGCCGCTGGACCTTCCGCTACGATCGGGCGCTGCGTGCGCCGGACCGGCCGCTGCCGCGCCCCGACGCCGATGCGGTTTGGGCGCTGCTGCCGCAGATCACCTGTCCGACACTGCTGGTGCGCGGCGCGGAGAGTGACATCCTCAGCCCGGAGACGGCGCGACGGATGCTCAAGACCATTCCCGACATCCGCATGGTCGAGGTGCCGAACGCGGGTCACTCGATTCCCCTGGACAATCCGCGCGGCTTTCTCGAAGCCGTACAGACCTTCTTGTAAGCAGGGCGGCATAAGCCAAACTCGACAGTTGCAGAGCCCGGCCGTGATGCAAAACAAGCCTTCGCGGCCGTGCGGCTTCGCGCGCCTCTCGGCGCATGGCGGTGCGAGGGTTCGCCGGCCAGCTCTTGACGAGAATGGTGGGTCAGACCCACGATTGAATCGTGCTGAACCCACTGGAGGTTGAAATGAGCGTCGGATTCATCGACAAGAAGGGCCGCTTTACAATCCCGCGCGCCGTGCGCGAGGCGCTGCAACTGGAGCCAGGCACGCCGGTCGCCTACACCTGCGTCGGCGGAGAGTTGCGCGTCACCCGCCTCGATGAGCCGTACGGCCCCGTCGCACTGGCCGCACTGGCCGAGGCGGAGCGTGGCGAGACCATCACGCTCGAAGAGTGGATTGAGCGCGAAGGGATCGATCTGAGCGTTCCGGATCTGCCCGAGGACGAGGGGATCGATGACGAGTGAGCGCTATCAGGTCATCCTGTTGGACGGCGCTCAACGCGATGGAGCACGCATTCCCAGCCTCAAGCCCCGCATTTCGAAGGCGCTTCTGACCCTGAAGGAGCGCCCCGACCGCGGTCATCCGCTGGCAGGGCCTCTGTCAGGCTGTCGGTCGCTCGTATTGTCGCACAGCCAAGGCGGCTACCGTGCCGTCTATTTGGTCCAAGCAGAGACCTGCCGCTGCTTCATTCTCGCCATTGGCCCGCACGCGACAGTGTACGACGTTGCTGCGCGCCGCTATGCTACGCTCGGCGACGAGATCTGATCGAGTAGCTCAGCCGCTTGCCTCGACTCCGGCCCACTCGCTGCGCAGCACGCCCATGTAGACCAGGTCCACGTAGCGGCCCGCGCTCCAAACGTGCTCGCGCAGACGGCCTTCTTCCACAAAGCCGACCGCCAGGTACGCCCGGATTCCGCGCTCGTTGTTGCCCCAGACGCGCAGGAAGATCTTGCGCTGATTGCGGTAGCGGAACGCGTATTCTACCAGCGTGCGTACCGCGTCGCGTCCGTAGCCGCGGCCCCAATACGCCTTGTCGCCGATCGTGATGCCCAGCTCGCAGGTGCGGTCCACCGCGTTCCAACTGAACAGCCCGCAATGACCGATCGGTTTGCCGTCGGCTTCGATCGCAAAGCGCGCGTCATCGCGGCCGCCTTCGCCCGCCTGTTTGTCGAATTCGGCCTGCAGGCGCGCAAGCGACTGCGGCATCGGTGGGTCGCCGCCGCCGACGACTTCGGTTTCCAGATCGTTGTTCCATGCCCAAAGCGCCGGCAGATCCTCGCGCTCGAGACTGCGGAGCGTTACTTTCTCACCACGCAGCATTCGCCAGCCTTTCGCTTGCGGTCGCCGTTCGATCCTCGCACGTTTTACCAATTTGGCTTGCGTCGGGACGGATTCGCGTGGCCGGGCGGGGCTGATTGAAGATGGCTGCTCCACAGCCATAGCTATGCATGCGCCCCGACAACTCCGGCCACGCTTTCGCGGGATTGGTATTCGATACAGCGGGGCAGACCGCCGAAGCGAGCCCGCCCCGCCAGCCGTACGTCAGCTCTTCGCTGCCGGGTAGGATGCGGCAATGGCCGGCAGGTACTCCGCGCGGACCCGCTCAGGATGGGCTAGAGCACCGGTCAAGTAGTTGACGAACCGGTGGTGGCATGGTGGGCTGAAG
>CALFMN010000071.1 GCA_937879875.1 uncultured Chloroflexota bacterium
ACGACGCGACAGGCTCAACTGCAAATATGTGTTAGGCATGTCGTGGCGAGGTTTCCCACGTTCGGCCCCCTTTCGCACCCGAAGCTGAGGAATCCCGAGCTTGCTGCCGCCGCCATTATGGCAAATTCATGAAGTGTTGCCTCGCCCGGCCTCCGATCTGTCGATCGGGTTTGTCGTCGTTCGTCGTCTGGGTGAGACGCCGAAAACGAGAGCGGCGCCAAAAGAAAGCGGAGGATCGTCATGCGCTACATGCTTCTGATCTACACCAACGAGGGCAGCGAGCCGCAGCAGGGCACGCAGGAGCACACGCAGTACTTTCAGGACTACGGCACGTTCACCGAGGAAGTGAACAAGGCCGGCGTCTTCCAGGCCGGCGATGCGCTGATGCCGATCGCCACGGCCACGACCGTGCGTGTGCGCAACGGCAAGACGCTCACCACGGACGGCCCCTTCGCCGAGACGAAGGAGCAGCTCGGGGGCTTCTACATGCTGAACTGCAAGGACGTGGACGAGGCGCTCGCCTACGCGGCCAAGATCCCCGGCGCGAAGTACGGCTCGATCGAAGTCCGCCCAATCATGGAGTTCGGCAACGAGATGTAAATCCCTCGCGCCGGGCGGCCGCTCATCGCAGCGGCTGCCCGGCGCGCAACCGCAGGCCCGGCACGAACAACGAGCACACCAGGGAAAACGATGGCAGAGAAGCGACAGTACGTCGGCCGGTATACGCTGGCACGCCCCGACATGCTCGCCACGGGGCCGACGCCGCGCGAGAACGCGATCATCGCAACGCACGCCGCGCGGCTGCAACGGCTCACTGAAGCAGGAACCGTTGCACTCGTTGGCCGCACGATGACCACCACGCCCGACTGGTGGGCGATCGCCATCTTCTGCGCCGAGTCGGACGAGGCAGCCAGGGCGCTCATCGCCGAAGACCCCTGCATCGCGCAGGGGGTTATGCAGGCCGAGCTGTTTCCCTTCCAGGTGTTGACGCTCAAGCCGGAGAGCGCTGATCCCCGTCGGGTCTTCGCCAGGGCGTAGCAATCGCGGCCAGCCGGCCGGCCCAGGAGCATCGATCAAATGTCCGTTGCAGCCCCGAGCGCCAGTCCGGTTATGATCGGAGCACAGATCTCCGGCGCCAGGGCACGGACCACCCGCCACGCTGCGTCGAGTCCGCCCAATCCCAGGCAAGCCGCGGACGGAGACCGATGAACGTCACGCAGGACGCGATCGAACGGGTCTTTCGCGACGAGAGCGGGCGCATTCTCGCCACGCTGATCCGTGTGTTCGGCGACTTTGATCTCGCCGAGGACGTGCTGCAAGAGGCCTGCATCTCGGCGCTGGACCGCTGGCCACGCGAGGGCGTGCCGGACAACCCCGGCGCCTGGCTGACCACCGCGGCCCGCCGCAAGGCGATCGACCGGCTACGGCGCAAACGCACGCTGGCCGAGAAGCAAGCGCTGCTGCACGGTCTTGCCGAGCTGGCGCAAAACGCCGACCCTTACGCGGCGCCCGAAGCGCATACCGATCGGCTGCGGCTGATCTTCACCTGCTGCCACCCGGCGCTCGCGCCCGAAGCGCAGATCGCGCTGACGCTGCGCACGCTCGGCGGGCTGACCACGCCCGAGATCGCGCGGGCGTTTCTGCTGCCCGAGCCGACGCTGGCCCAGCGGCTCGTGCGCGCCAAGCACAAGATCCGCGACGCCGGCATCCCCTACCGCGTGCCGCCGAACGAGGCGCTGCCCGAGCGGTTGCAGGCGGTGCTCTCCGTGCTCTATCTCGTCTTCAACGAGGGCTACAGCGCAACCGGGGGCGAAGCGTTGATCCGCCAGGGGCTCTGCCGCGAGGCGATCCGGCTTGCACGGCTGCTGGTGGCGCTGCTGCCGCGAGAGCCCGAAACGCACGGCCTGCTGGCGCTGATGCTGCTGCACGATGCGCGCCGCGCCGCGCGCACCGGCGCGGACGGCGATTTGATCCCGCTGGAAGAGCAGGACCGTGCCCGCTGGGACCGTGCCGCCATCGACGAAGGGCTGTCCGTGCTCGAGCGGGCGTTAGCGCTGTTGGCCGACGGGCGCGCACAGCGCGGAGAAGATCGCCCCTCGCCGCGTCGGTCAGGCGCCGCCGGCGATCGCGCGCGGCCGGCGCCGGCCGTGTCCGCGCCCCGCCCGCGCTACTACGTGACGCAGGCGGCGATCGCCGCGCTGCACGCTCAGGCCGCCTCGCCCGCGGAGACAGACTGGCCACAGATCGCGGGGCTGTACTGCGGTCTGCTGCGCGAGCACGATTCACCGGTGCTGCGGCTGAATCACGCCGCGGCGGTGGCGATGGCGGACGGCCCCGACGCAGGCCTGGCGCTGCTTGCGGAGCCCGCGCTGCGCGAGCCGCTGGCCGACTATCATCTGTTCCATGCGGCTCGCGCCGATCTGCTGCGCCGCGCCGGGCGCACTCGCGACGCCGCGGAGGCGTATCAGCAGGCGCTCGCTCGTTGCGCCAACGCCGTCGAACGGCGCTATCTGGAACGGCGGCTGGCCGAGGTCGGCGGCTGAAGCGGGGCGCGGGCAACACTCATACCGCCTTCCCCACGCTTCAGCCTGCTGCAGACGTGAGCAGCCGCAGCACGGCGTTTTTCAATTCGCCGGCCGGCGGCTGGTCGCCCGCGTGGCGCGGATAGCGAGCGTAGGCGATGCGGCCCTGCCTATCCACGAGAAAGATGCCGCCGAGCTGGTATACATCGTCCACGGGCCGGCCCATGAAGTGGCCTTTGCCCGCCGCACGCAGCGCGGCCAGCGCCAGCGCCGGCCCCATCACCTCGGCCATTGAGCCACGGCGCAGGCCGAAGGCGCGGTAGCTGCGCCGCGCCGGGTCCGAGAGGCAGGTATAGCTCAGCCGCTGATTGCGGCAGAACTCCGCGGCCTGCTCGGGCTTCCCCATTGTGAGCAGCGCGACGCCGATGTCGTCACGTTCGCCAATCTCGCCACGCACCTGCGCGGCCAGCTCGCGGCAGAACGGTCAGCCGTAATGGCGCAGGAAGACGAGCGGCGCCGGCCGCTCCCGCCACAACGCCGCGAGCGCCAGCGGCGTGCCATCGGCGCGATCGACCTCCAGATCCGGCGCCTGGTCGCCGGGTCGCAGCGTCTGCTCCGCCATCGCCCTGTTCCTCTCACTGCTTCCCCACCATGATACGCACGCCGCACGACGGCGGATGCGGGCGCGGGCGCGATACACCGTGGCTGACGTACGCTGGCCTTGCATGACGCCGGCCCGTACCGCCGGTACAGGCGTCCGCGCCGGCCGGTCAAGGAGTACTTTGTGAGCGAACCGAATCCCAACGCCCGCCCGCCGCAGGCTTTCGATCTGGCCTTTCTCACCGGACTGGAGAACGTCACCGAGGTGCTGCTGATCCGCCACGGCCAGCAGTCGTACAACTTCGCTGGCCCGATCGGCGAAGCGGTCGACCCGCCGCTGAGCGAGCGAGGCCTGATGCAGGCGGAAGCGCTGGGCCAGTGGCTTGGGGCGCGGCCGATCGCAGCAATCTATGCCAGTCAGCTACAGCGTGCCTTCCAGACCGCCTCGGCCGTGGCGTGGGGGCAAGGTCTCACACCGGCGGCGATCACCGTGATCGAGGATCTGCGCGAGGTCGAGATCTTCCGCGACATCCCGCAGGACAAAACGACGGTCGAGTACTTCGGCCGCGATCTGCTGGCCGGCATGCGCCGGCGCATGATGGTCGAAAAGTCGTGGGATGTCTATCCAGCCTCCGAGCCGAGCCTGGCCTTCCGCCGCCGCGCGATTAACGCCGTCGAGGCGTTAATCGCGCGGCACCCCGGCGAGCGCGTGGCCGTGGTCTGCCACGGCGGCGTGATCAACGCCTACATCGGCCACGTCATCGGCTCGAAGTACGATATGTTCTTCCGCCCGGCGCATACCTCGGTCAGCGTCGTGGCCGCGGCCGAGGATCGCCGCGCCCTCCACGCCCTGAACGATCTGCGCCATCTGGAGACGCCGGAAGGCGACCTGCGCTCGTATTAATCGGCGCAGGCGTTCAGGCCGGCGGCTCCGGCGTCTCGGGCGCCGAGGCCAGCGGCCCGAGTCCGAGCAGGAGCGTGGCTTCGCGCAGCACAGCCTCCACATCCAGCGCCGCCGCCCAGTGTGGCCGGCTCTCCAGCCACACGGCCTCGTCCAGCAGTGCATCGAAGGCGGCCGCGGCAGGCGTGCCGGCACGCACGCAGGCCGCCAGTGTGGCGGCGAAGACGCTGCCGGCGATCAGCACATGCGGGCTCAAATAGGCGTCGATCGCCGCATCGTAGTACAGCCGGGCCACCGCCAACTCCCGCGCGTTCTATATGACTAAACGGATGGCGTACGGCGGCAAGTTACCGGATCAGGCATTGCAATATCGTGACATTACGGCCAATCACTACTCGCCATAAGTGCAGGTGCGCGGCCCTGCTCGGCGTGGCACGATGACCGGGCATTCCGCGTTTGGCTGCGCCGATCATGACGCGTGCCGCTCCTGCCTACTGGATCATCGACGGTCTGCCGCGCGCCGGCGGGCGCGGCAAGTCCGTGCCCGCGCTCACGTGGCGGGTCGTTGGCGGACCCTTTGCCAGCCGCGATGCAGCCGCGTCAGCCGTGGCCGGCCGCAATCTGCGTCCGCACTGGGTGATCGTGGAGGCTGCCGATCGGCGGCGGGCTGTCGTCGCAGCGCATCGTGCGGTCGGGCTGCCGCCGCCATCCCGCGATGCGATTCCCTGACTGTGCGAGTAGGGCAGGGCCGCTCCGGCGCGATCTGCAGCGCATCCGCACTCCGGGCGGGCCGGGGGCGGCAAGACCACGCGCTCCCATCCGCCCGGCCAGCGCCGCAGGCTGGACCGCTCCGCTGCCGCCGTCGGGGCGTCGCCGCTGGCAGATCCGGGTGGTTGTGCGTGGCTGGTTCACGGCCCCGACGCGCGCGCAGCGCTGAGCAGATCGCGCCCGGAGACGGCGTTCGCGGCGTGGCCCAGCGGCGGCAGCCCCCAGTTGTCTTCGATCAGCCGCAGCACGCCGTAGTGGCTGAGCGGCGTATCGATCACCGTCGCCGGCGGCAGCAGCGGGGAGACCATGATGGTGGCGATGTGGCCGCCGGCGGCGTTCCCGCAGCAGCCGGCGTTGCTGGTGCCCTCATCTGTCGTCACGATCAGCAGACCTGTTCCACCTGCCTGAAACGCCGGCGTGGCGAGCAGGCTCGGCAGGGTCTGCGACAGCCACGCGTCGCCTTCGGACACGTCGCAGCTATGCAGATCGTGGCAGAGATTGGGCGAGATCCAGGCGAAGTCGGGCAGGGCGCCTGCTGCCAGATCCTGGCTGAACTGTGTGAACGGCACCACATGGGCCTGGCAGCGGGCAGCATTGAGGCGGATGGCGCCGAAGTACACGAAGGGGTTGTGATGCTGGACGTACGCTCCATGGTCGCCGAGGACACAGGCCTGCGGCATGTCTTCGAAGTACGCTGTCCAGGAATGCCCGGCCGCTTCCAGTTGGTCGGGAAGCGTGGGCGCGTCCTGAAAACACCGGTTACAATCCTGCGTCAGCCCAAACGTTTGACCGCTGATCAGAGTCAGATAGTCGGGCAGGCTGGGGTGGGCCACGCCATACGACCGGGTAAGCAACGTGTGATCGTGGGCAAGCCGCGTGAGATAGGGCGCGCCGTCGCCGCCGATCAGGTGCGGCTCCTCCTGGTTTTCCAGCACAATCAGCACGATCTTCGAGAAGTGCAGCTCCGGGCGATCGGTCGCTGCCGGCGGACGCGCGACGCCTGGTGCGCCCGCGGTCGCCGGTGCGCTCGTCAGCGGCCGTGATGCCGGCGCTGGTCGCCTGTCCTTGCTGCACGCAGCGACCACCAGCAGCGCCAGCACAATGCTGAACCGCCCCGCCCGCCGCCACGCCGCCACGCGCCGCGCTCCCATCGCCCTCAGGACACTCCGCGCCCGGCCACAGCGTACTGCATCGGGCTAGGCATCTCGCTCGCGCTCTGGCGCCCACGCCGGGCCGCAGGGCCGCTTCCGCTCGCGACGGGCAACACGTACGCTCGACTGGAGCCGAGCTGCATGCCCGTTTGCCACGGCCGGAAGGAGCCTGGTCATGTCGCGCGAGATCCGCCTGGCGGCCCGCCCGGTCGGGTTGCCGAAACCCTCGGACTTCGAGTTGGTCGATCTGCCCGACCCGCGGCCGGGTGAGGGCGAGCTGCTGGTCCGCAACCTGTTTATGTCCGTCGATCCGTACATGCGCGGACGCATGAACGATGTGAAGTCCTACACGCCGCCGTTCGCGCTGGGCAAGCCGCTGGAAGGCGGCGCCGTGGGCCGAGTCGAGCAGTCACGCCGGCCGGAGTTTGTGCCCGGCGACTTTGTGACGAGCAACCTCGGCTGGCGCGACCAATTCGTCAGCGACGGCCGCGGGCTGGGCAAAATCGACGCGGCCGCGGCGCCGGCCACCGCCTATCTCGGCGTGCTGGGCGGCACGGGGCTCACGGCGTACGTCGGCCTGCTCGACATCGGCAAGCCGAAACCGGGCGAAACGGTCTTCGTCTCGGCGGCCGCCGGCGCGGTCGGCAGCGTGGTCGGCCAGATCGCCAAAATCGCCGGCTGCCGCGTGGTGGGCAGCGCCGGCTCGCCCGCCAAAGTCGCCTATCTGCGCGACGATCTGGGCTTCGACGCCGCGATCGACTACCACGCGGAGCCGCTGGAGCAGGCGCTGGCGCGGCACTGTCCGGACGGCATCGACATCTATTTCGACAACGTGGGCGGCGACCATCTGCAGGCAGCGCTGGCGCTGATGAATCCCTTCGGGCGTATTCCGGCCTGCGGCATGATCTCGCAGTACAACAACAGCGTGCCCGCGCCCGGCCCGAACAACCTCACGGCGATCGTGCGCAGCCGCCTGACCGTGCAGGGCTTCATCATCTCCGACCACCTGGATCGGCGCCCGGCCTTCCTCGCGGAGATGACAGGCTGGCTGCGCGAGGGCAAAGTCAGGCCGCGCGAAACGATCATCGCCGGGCTGGAGAATGCGCCGCGCGCCCTGATCGGCCTGCTGCAGGGAGAAAATATCGGCAAGATGCTGGTGCAGATCGGCGGATGACCGTCTGGCCGTGGGCCGGCCGTATCAGGCGGCGCGCCGGCGCGGGGCAGGGCGCTCGCGCGCCGGCGTTGCCGGCAGGCAGCGGCCGCCGGCCGCCAGCATCGCCTCGATCGTGGTGACGGGCTGCGGTTGGGCAAAGAGGTAGCCCTGACCTCGCCGGCAGCCGAGGCTGCGCAGCTAGCGGAGCTGCGCCGGCGTCTCGATCCCCTCGACGATCACGTCGAGGCCCAGCGCCCGCGCCGTGGCTGTGACGGCGCGCACGATCGCCACGGCGCCCTTGTCGTGGCCGAGTGCGAGCACGAACGAGCGGTCGATCTTGACGGTGTCGACGGGAAAGCGCAGCAGGTAGCTGAGCGACGAGTAGCCCGTGCCGAAGTCGTCGATCGCCAGTTGTACGCCCAGCTCCTTGCAGGCGCGCAGCGTGGCGATCGTCAGATCCGTGTCCCCCATCATCGCCGTTTCGGTGATTTCGAGGCGCAGCGCCTCGGGGCTCAGATCCGCCCGCCCGAGCGCTTCGGCCACCTGCTCCACCAAATTGCGCTGCTCGAACTGCCGCGCCGCGAGGTTCACGCTCATCACGAAGGGCAGCCGGGCATCGCGGCCCTGTTGCCAGATCGCGGCCTGGCGGCACGCCTCCTCCAGCACCCAGCGGCCGAGCGGCACGACCAGGCCGGAGTCTTCCGCGAGGGGGATGAAGGTGCTGGGCGGCAGCAGACCGCGCTCGGGATGCTGCCAGCGCACCAGCGCCTCGACGCCGAGCATCAGCCCGTCGGCGAGGCGTACCTCCGGCTGATAGTGCAGCACAAACTCGCCGCGATCGAGCGCCCGGCGCAGATCGGCTTCGAGATCGAGCCGGTCCTGCACCTGCGCGTGCAGACCGGCGTCGAAGAGCACGGCCTGGGCCTTGCCGGCGCCTTTCGCCTGGTAGAGGGCGATGTCCGCCTGGCGCAACAGCTCCTCTGGTTCCAGCCGATGCGGCATGCCGAACGCAATACCGATGCTTGCCGTCACGGCCACTTCGCGGCCCGACAGCCTGATCGGCGCCCGCGCGGCATCGAGGATGCGTGCGGCGATGCGCAGCACGCCGGACGCGGCCAGCGGACCGCTGAGCAAGACGGCGAACTCATCGCCGCCGAAGCGAGCGACCAGATCGCCTGGCCGCATGCAGTCGCGCAGGCGCAGGGCGATCGCATGCAACAGCTCGTCGCCGGCCTGGTGTCCCAGGCTGTCGTTGATCACCTTGAACCCGTCGAGGTCGATGAAGAGCACCGCGAGCGATTCCGGATCGCGCTGCCGCTCGGCGCAGGCGGCGCGCAGCTGTTCGAGAAAGGCCGGCCGGTTCGGCAGCTCCGTCACGGCATCGCAGAAGGCCTGCCGGGCGAGCTGCGCTTCGAGCCGCTTGCGTTCCGTGACATCGCGCACGTTGAGCACGATGCTGCGCACCTGTGGATGATCCAGCAGGTTGGTGGAGCGGACCTCGACGACGCGGCGCGAGCCATCGCGATGCGGGACGCGGTACTCCATCGGCTCGGCCGCCGCGGTCAACGCGGCGATCAGATTGACGGCGCTGGCCGGCTCCGCCGTCGCGGCCTCGGCGTCGCGTTCGTGCACGACTGCCCAATCGAGCGCGCTTTGGCCGGTGAGTTCGTCGGGTGTGTAGCCGAGCACGCGCTGCACGGACGGACTGACGTACTGCACGCGCCCGTCGGCGTCGAGCACGAGGATCACGTCCGAGCCGTTCTGCACGAGGGCGCGGAAGCGCTCTTCGCTCGCGCGCAGCGCCGCCTCGGCGTGCTTGCGCTCGGCGATGTCGCGGCCGATGCCTTGAATGCCGGCCGGACGTCCGGCCTCGTGCAGCAGCCGTACGCTCACTTCGAGAGGAACGCGGCGCCGCTGCTTCGTGATCAGTGTCAGTTCAAACGCCGGGACGTGATCGCCGGCGAGCAAGCGTCTGCCGATCTCTTCGACCAGGGCCAGATCCTCGTGCGCCACCAACTGGCGCACGCGCATCGAGAGCAGCTCATCGCGGCTGTAGCCGGTCAAGCGTTCGGCGGCACGATTGGCCGAGGTGAAGGCGCCGCGCAGATCGTGCGTGTAGATCAGGTCGTTGGCGTTCTCGAACAGCTCGCGGTAGCGCTCTTCGCCGTGCCGCAGCGAGTCCAGCGCCAGGGCCAGTTGCTGGCGCGAGCGGGCGCGCTCGATCGCCACGACGGTTTGCTCCGCGATCATCGTGAGCAGCATCTCGTCGCGTTCGCTGAAGGGCCGGCCGTCGCGCCGGTTGTAGAGCGTCAGCATCCCGAGTACCTGGGCATCGGCGCCGAGCAGCGGCACGGTGAGCTGGGTGCGCAGGCCCATCCGCTCGTCGGTGGCGTGGTCGGAGAGCGGGTCGAGCGCAAGGTCAGCGCTGCGGTAGGGGCGCCCGTGGCTGATCACCCAGCCGGTGATGCTGCCGTCCAGCAGCAAGGGGTATTCGGTCGTGCGCCACTGGCCGCCGGCCTGCAGCGACTGAAACAGGACGGTGTCATCATGGCACAGCCCGACGGCCGCGAGTCCCGCGCCGTACAGCGCAGCAGCCCGCTCGGCAATGGCGCGCACCATCGCGTCCTCGGACTCGGCGGCGTTCAGGGCCGCCGTGATCGCGAGCAGGGCTGTCACCTCGCGGTGATCGCCCAGGCGACGCGACAATGCCTGCGTCGATGCCATCGGCCGGCACACCTGCCCATACATCTCATTCCAATATCGATGTATCGCCGCCGGGCTTAAGTGCCATGGCGGCGGCGTTGGGGACGTCACCCGATCAGACAGGCGCAGGGCGGCTGCGATGCGGCGTCGCCCCAGCGTTCGCGGCCTGCTCGCGCTCCGGTGTGGAGCACCGGCGCTCAGAGCAACAGCCGTTCGAAGGCTTCGGCGGACAAGTCGGCCGGCACCGGCCGGCCGGCGCCGTAGCGCACGCTGGCGCCCGCCGCATGGCCGGATACCGCTGCCTGCCCCTCGTTCACCAGCCGGCGCAGCGCCCGATCCACGGCCTGCGGATCGTGCAGGATCGGCAGGCCGAGCCGGCTGCGAAAGGGGATGCGGGCGCGGGCGACGGTGCCGCTGAACAGCTCGCGCTCGCGCAGGTACAGCACGGCGAGCGCATGATCGAAGGCGCCCTGCGGAAAGCGCACGGGCAGGTGCCGCTCCAGCAGTCCGGCGAGCGTGTCGGCTGGCGTCCGCGGCGTGAGCGTGACGCGGTGCGCCTCCCAGTCGCCACGCGTTCCGGTCCAGTACGTCCAGAGGCCGAAGACGGCGCGGAGTTGCCGGCCCAGCGCCGAGGCGCCGCCCGATGCTGCCGGCGCCTCGGCCGCGGCTTCGAGGGCGCGGCGCACGCGGTTCGTGGGCAGTGTCAGGTCGCAGTCCGTTCGCCGCGGCTCGATGAGCAGCAAGGCGTTCGCATAGGTCGTGCCCCAATCGACGATCAGCAGCCGTTCGCGCTCACCCAGCGGACGCAGGGCAAGCACGAGCCCGAGGTCGCCCGTATCCAGCCGCCGGCGCTCGGCCAGGAATCGTCGCCAGGCCGGCGAGCCGCGCAGGTACACCGATCCCTCGCGCAGCGGCCGCGGCGCCTGGTCGAGCGGCACAGCGTAGAGCACACAGCGCGGCGTGCCGGCGAGCGCCCGTAGCCCATCGAGCACCCACGCCCACGCGCGGCTGTGCTCGGCGTCCGGCCGTCCCTGGTGCGATAGTTGCGCTCGGTCCACAGTTCCTTCCTGTCGCGGGCGGCGCCAGCGCCGAGCAGCGCGCTGCTGCAGCGAGGATAGCGCACCAGGGCTGCGCACGGCGATCGCGCACCGTGGCCCGCCGTCTCCCGGCCCGGGCGAGCGTCCGTCCGGGCGCCGCGATGCGAGCATGAGGACCGGCCAGGCACGGCCCGGCGACGGGCATCCGTTCAACCACGTGCAGGATGGCGGTCTGCAACGGCTCAGGGGCTACTTCAGGGGCCACACGATACGGGGGCGTCGAGCGGCGCCTCTTCGAGAGCAAGGGCCACGGCCGCGTCCAGCGGCAGCGCCTCACCCTGCGCCACTGCCGCGGCAAACGCGACGTCGCTCAACGTGCGCCGCACGGCCCGCACGACGTACTCGTACTCGCGCACGTTGGCCGGCGCCAGAGGTGCGCCCAACGCCTCGCGCAGCGCCTGCATCGCTCCGAGGATCTGCGCCGCCCGCGCGGGCTGTGCCTGTGCCACGAGCACCGCCGCCATATCCATCAGGCCGAAGACCATGAACGCGCGGTCGCCGACCGTGTGGTGCCCTGCCAGCCCTGCGCGAATGAACCCCGCTGCCCTGCCAGGATCGCCCTGATGCAGCACGGACCCGCCGAGCATCGTCTGCGTGATCGCCGTCCAGCGTCCGTCTCCGAGCCGCCGAAAGCGCGAGAGGCTCTCCTCAAGCAGCGTTACGGAACGCGCAGCATCGCCCTGAAAGCGGACGGTGACGCCGAGCGTCAGCAGCGCGAGGGCGATGCCCGCGTCGTTCTCCGCAGCACGGTACAGCGCCAGGCTCTGCTCGACCAGCGCCGCCGAGCGCTCGAACCCGCCCTGCCGCCGCCGAACCGCGCCGAGGTAGACGAGCGCCTCGGCCTCGATCGCGCGGTCAGCCAGCGATCGTGCCATGTCGAGGCTTGCTTCAAGCAGCGTTGCGGCCTCGTCAAGGTGGGTCTGCCATTGCGCCAGCCGGCCGCCGGCGAGCAGCGCCTTCGCCCGCAGCGCCGCGGGGACGGCGCCGGCCGTCGGCATGGCGAGCAACAACTCGATCCAGCGCCGCCCCTCTTCAAGATGGCCGCGGCCCTCCCAGAAGGGGGCCAGCGCGGTGGCGAGCCGCAGCCCGATCTCGGCGTTGCCGTCCGCAGCGGCCAGATTCAGCGCGGCTCGCAGGTTGTTGTGTTCCTCCTCCAACCGCCCCAGCCAGGCGACCTGGTCTGGGCCGCGCAGCTCCGGCTGGGCGCGCTCCGCGAGGTCGCGGTAGTGGTCGGCGTGCCGGTGGCGCGTGAGTTCCGTCTCGTCCGCGGTCTCCAGCTTTTCGGCCGCGTACTCACGAATGCTCTCCAGCAGGGAGTAGCGGGCAACCTCACCGCCGGTATCCGCGACGACGAGGGACTTATCCACCAGTGCGGAGAGGGGATCGAGCACCTGCCACGGCGCGATCTCCTCACCGCCGCAAATGACCTCGGCCGCCTCCAGCGTCCACCCACCCACGAACACGGCGAGGCGGCGCAGCACGGCGCGCTCGGCGTCGCTGAGCAGGTCGTAGCTCCAGTCCACCAGGGAGCGCAGGGTCTGATGGCGCGGCGGAGTCTGCCGCGACGCGCCGGCGAGCAGCAGGAAGCGCTGCTGCAGCCTGGCGGCGATCTGTTCGGGGGAGAGCACGCGCACCCAGGCCGCTGCCAGCTCGATCGCCAGCGGCAGGCCATCCAGCCGCCGGCAGATCTCAGCGACGGCGCCCGCGTTCTCGGCTGCGAACGCGAATTCGCGGCGCGCGGCCTGCGCACGATCGACGAACAGCCGTATCGCCGCGAACTCCAGCAGCGCCGCGCCGGCATTCGCTCCGGCGCTCGGCCAATCAGCCGGCGGCAGGGGCAGCGGCGGCACCTGATAGACCTGCTCGCCCCGGATGCCCAGCCGCTCGCGGCTGGTCGCGGCGACGGTGGTCCGCGGGCATTCCCGCAACAACGTGGCTACCAGTTCGGCGCAGGCCGCCAGAACGTGCTCGCAGTTGTCGAGCACGAGCAACGCCGTCCGCCGGGCCAGCCAATCGGCGATGGCGGGCGTGAAGGGGCGTCCCGACACCTCGCGCACATCGAGCACAGCGGCGACGGCCTGCGGCACCAGCGCCGGCGTGCTGAGCGGAGTGAGATCGACATACCAGATACCGTCCTGGAACTGGCGCTCCGCGGCCCGCGCCACTTCGGCAACCAGGCGCGTCTTGCCGACGCCGCCGGAGCCGGTGAGCGTGAGCAGCCGCCGCCCTTCCCCAAGGAGCTGACCAAGCGAGGTCAGATCTCGTTCGCGCCCCACGAAGCTGGTCAACGGCACGGGAAGCGTGTGGCCGGGCGGCGTTGGCGCGGAGGCACGCGGCGCGGTGTTGGCGTGCGTGCGAGGGCGTGACGCCGCGGCCATCAGCGCCGCGCGGTCGGCGGACCCGAGCCCGAGCGCGTCGGCAAGCAGGCGCACCGTCTCGCGGTAGGGCGCCTGCCGCGTGCCGCGCTCCAGCGCCGAGATCGCCGCGGTGCTGAGCTTTGACTGCTCCGCCAGCGCCTCCTGCGTGAGCCCCGCGGCCACGCGCAGGCGCCGCAGCAGCTCGCCGAAGGCCCCCGTGTTCTCGTCAGTCATGCGGCGTCCCCGTGTGCGCGATCCCGCCGCGGCGAGCCGGGATGCGACGGAAGCGGCCGCCGGCGCGCTCCCGGACGCGACCCGTACAGTTCGCAACTGTACGGGTAACTGTACGGGTTGTGCGTGGTCAGGCCGCCGCCGCCCCACCAATGATAGCCCCATCGGATAGCAACGGCGCCGGCAGTGCGAAGCGCGTGCAACAGCATGGAGGTCGGTTATGGAATCCATCGGCAAGCTCACCCAGCTCGTGGCCGACGTCGAATGGCAGCAGCGGCACGCGACAAACGCCGTGCGCCCAGCCACACGCAGGACGGAGGACGCGCAACTCGGGGCCGCGATCGCGATCACGCTGCCCTTCGAGCCGCACCGCGACCTCGGTCGCATCGTACGCGCGTTCATCCGGGCACCACGCGCTGACCCGGTGCTGCGGTCCCGGGCTGGCCAGGTCGGCAGCGCTGACACGTCCTGATGAGAACGGAACTTCAAAAGGAGCACGCCATGCGAAGAGTGGTTCCACGCGTACTGTTGATCGGCGGCGGCCTCGCGGCGGTCGCCGGTCTGCTGGGCGGGCGGCTGCCGGCCAGCGTTAAGGCGTCCGTGGGCAGTTGCACCACCAGCGGCAGCCAGGTGACCTGTACCTTCGACTACACCGGTGCGGCCATAAGCTGGACCGTGCCCGACGGCGTGACGCAGGCCAAGTTCGATGTCTTCGGCGCCCAGGGCGCGAACAACGGCACCGGCGACAGAAGCGGCGGCAACGGCGGCGAGGCAGCGGCGGCGATCGCCGTCACGCCCGGCGACACGCTCCAAATTAACGTGGGCGGCACCGGCTTCGGCGGTGGCGGCAGCGGCGGCTTCGCGGGGGGCAACGGCGGCGGTGCCTCCGATGTGCGCGCGGGCGGCACAGCGCTGGCAAACCGCATCATCGTGGGTGGCGGTGGCGGC
>CALFMN010000072.1 GCA_937879875.1 uncultured Chloroflexota bacterium
GTCCCTTCCCGCCTCGGGAAGGGACAGGTTCGGCTTCAGCCGAAGCAGGGTTAGGCGCCCCGCGCTACTGCGACGGCCCCGTCACCGGGGTCGGACTTGGCGTCGGCGTCGGCGTCGTTATGCAGCCGGGCGGGTAGTTCGTGGCCAGACATGCCGGGGCGGTCGGGCCGACGACGGGCGTGTTCGCCGCGCCCGGAGTCGGGAACGGTGTGGGAGTGGCGGCGAACGGCGTGGCGCTGATCGCCGGAAGCGACTGATCGGCCTTGATGAAGCCGAGGGAAGGGTCGTTGGGTTTGTGCCAGAGCACGCTGTTCACATCGGCGTCGGGCGGCAGCCCGAAGCTGTTGCTGCTGGCGTCCACGTTGACGGTGACGTAACTGTCCAGCCGGATGGCACAGCCCTGCGTCGGGCCGCAGGCGCCGTTGGAGACGATCTGATTCTGATGCAGCTGCGTGCCCGCGGGCTGCGTCGTGGCCACCGCGCCCACGCTGCCCACCTGCAGCAGCACCGCCGTGCGGATGTCCTCCGCCGTGATCGTGTTGTTGGTCGCCACCGTGTTGCGCGCCCCGGCGATGACCAGTCCGTTCCAGTTGCGCAGCAGCTTGTTGCCCGTGACCGTCGTCGCCAGCGGCTGCAGCCCCGCACCGAAGCCGCCTAATCTGATGCCCGCCGCCCCTGGCGTACGGCTCGACTCGATCGTGTTGTTGGAGATCGTGTTGTTCTCCGAGGCGTCGTAGAGCACGACCGCGTCCTGATAGTCGTCGGAGATCACGTTGCTGTCGAGCAGGCTGTCGGCGATGCCGCGCAGCACGATGCCGCGGCCGTTGTTGCGCACCGTGTTGGAGCGTAGCTGGTGCAGCCCGCCGCCGTCGGAGCACAGCCAGACCGCGGCGTTGACGTTGCGGTCGATCAGGTTCGAGCCCAGCGTCAGCGCATCGGAGGCGTCGGAGCCCAACCCCAGGCACTCCGCCGTGACGATGCCGAAGCCGGTCAGCACGTCGCCCGTGGCCAGCACCGGCGAGAACTGGAAGATCGCCGAGCCCAGAATCGCGTTGTTGGAGATATTGGGGTGGTCGCTGTTCGCAAGAATGATGCCGGCGGCGTTGCCGAACAGCTCAGCTTTGGCCACGGGCGCCGGCGCCTTGAAGCCGGTGGGCAGCGGCTGGCCCGCGGGCGGGCAGGGCACGCCGGTGAAGGCCGGGTTGTTGAGCGTCTCGCCGCCGAGCACGTTGTTGGTCACATCGGTGAAGGCGTCGCCGTCCAGCAGGATCGCCGCCGCCGCCGGCTGGAAGGCGCCGCCGATGGCAAAGCCGTCGATCGCCGCGTGGTTGGCGATGCTCGCCGGCCCCACCGCGGCGCCGACCGCGGTCACGTGGAAGACGCTGGTGCCCAGCAGCGAGTGCAGGATCACCTTGTTGCCGTTGGCGGTGACCTTGACCAGCTTGCTGAGCTCGATCGTGTTGCAGACCTCGTAGATGCCGGCCTCGACGATCACCGTGTCGCCGTCGCGGGCGTAGAACAGCGCATTGGCGATCGTGCGGCAGGGACCAGGCAGCGCCGCCGAGGGCAGCGTGCCGGTGGGCAGATCCGGCCCGCAGACCGAGTTGGGCACGCCCGAGGAGATGAAGTCGAAGCCCAGCGTCGAGACGGTGAGCGTGCGCGAGAGCACGGTGGCCGCAGGGCAGGTTTGCAGGGCGCCGAAGACGCTGGTGCCGTCGGAGAGCTGCACGGTGGCGCCGGGGAGGAGCAACTGCAAGGGGCTGAGCGCCAGGCTGCTGCCGTCGGTCAGCGGGTTGGATGCGGCGATCGGGCTCTGGGTGGCGCCGGGGCCGACCTGCAGGTCGAGCGTGGCGCCGGCGGCGACCGAGTAGCTTGCCGCCGGCACGATCACGCTGTTGACGGGCAGCGGCGTGGGCACGGCGGCGGGCGAGGTGATCACGACGGTGAGCACGGTGGCGGCGCCGTTGAGCGTGGCGGGGGCGGCGGTGGCGTTGGCGATGCGGATATGGCCGGGGATGCTGGTGCAGTCGATCGCGGTGATGGCGAAGGCGGTGGGGTCGGCGTGCGTGGGCGCCGCGCGGCCGGCCAAAAGCAGTAGGAGCAGCAGCGCCGCGACGGCGAATGCAAGCCGTTTCATCGATGAACGCGCGCCTCCGCTGCGCTGCGCTCGACCGGGCTCAGGCCGAGCGCTGTTATGCTATCACAGACGACCTGCTCGTGACGGCAGGACCGGCGTGCGCTTGACCGAATGCCACAACCTACCTGCATGCGCTCCCCGCCGGCCGAAGTGGTTGCACGCGCATTACAGTAGCAGGGATTAGCCGCTTACGCCACATCGAGCTGACGGCGCAACTCGTCGCTGTCGGTGGTCGGCGCCTGGCAGACAAAGCCCTCGCAGACGTACGCCGCGGCACGTCCGCCAACCAGTCCGCGCCCTTCCAGCAGCGGGGTCGCGGCGGCGGCTTCCGGATCGTCGGGCGCCGCCCCCGCCACGACGATATGCGGCCGATACGTGCGGAAGGTCATCTCCAGCAGCTCACGCGTGCCGGGATCGCCGGGATAGCCGACGATCACGACCTCTTTGGGCTGTGCGAGCGCGAAGTCGAGCGCACAGAGCAGCCTGCCGAAGCCGTTGGGATAACGCGAGGCGATCTCGGCCAGCGGCGTGATCGCCTGCCGCGCCCGCTCGGCATAGCGGGTCTCGCCGGTGAACAGGGCCAAACGCAGCAGCACGTCCGCCGCAAGCGAGTTGCCGGCGGGCGTGGCGTTGTCGAAGGCGTCACGCGGGCGCACGATCAGGCGCTCGTGGTCCACGGCCGTATCAAAAAATGCTCCCTGCTCAGCGTCCCAGAAGCGATCGAGGATCTGGTCGGCGAGGCCGCGCGCTTCTGTGAGCCAGCGCGGCTCGAAGGTCGCCTGGTAGAGCGCGAGCAGGCCGTCGGCGCAGGCCGCGTAGTCTTCCAGATAGGCGTCGAGCCTGGCCCGGCCATCCTTCCACGAGCGCAGCAGCCGCCCGCCGCGGCGCAGCTCCACCAGCACAAACTCGGCGTTGCGCTCGGCAGCGGCGCGGTAGTCGTCGCGCGCCAGCACCCGTGCCGCCTCGGCCAGCGCCCGCAGCAGCAGTCCGTTCCAGGCCGTCAGCACCTTGTCATCCATGCCCGGCCGCACCCGCCGTGCCCGTGCGGCCAGCAGCCGCTCGCGGCTGGCGCGCAGATCCTCAGCCAGCTCCGCCTCGGACATGCCGTAGCCACGCGCCGCTTCGGCAAGGTCACGCGCGAGGTGCAGGATGTTCTTGCTCTCGAAGTTGCCGCCGGGCGTGGCATCGTAGATCGACATGAAGCGGTGCGCCGCCTCCGGGCCGAGCGCGGCGCGCAGTTCGTCCGGCGCCCAGACGTAGAACTTGCCCTCAACGCCCTCGCTGTCGGCGTCGAGCGTGGAGTAGAAGCCGCCGCGCGCGTCCGTCATCTCACGCAGCACCCAGTCGAGCGTCTCTTCGCAAACGCGGCGGTACGCGTGCTTGCCCGTCGCCTGATACGCGAGCAGATAGATGCGGGCGAGCAGGGCGTTGTCATAGAGCATCTTCTCGAAGTGCGGCACCAGCCAGTAGCGGTCGACCGAGTAGCGATGGAAGCCGCCGCCGAGCTGGTCGTACATGCCGCCGGCCGCCATCTGCCGCAGCGTGTGCTCAACCATCGCCAGCGCCTGTGCATCGTCGCGTCGCCGCCAGTAACGCAGCAGGAACTCGAGCGTCATCGCCGGCGGAAACTTAGGCGCGCCGCCGAAGCCGCCGAACTCGGCGTCGTACTGCTGCTTGAGCTGCTGCGCCGCCGCGTCGAGCAACGCCGCCGACGGCTCGCCCGCCGCCCGCGGAATACTGGCGTTCTCGCGTACGTGTTCCAGCAGCCGGCTCGCCTGGCCGGCCAGCTCGCCGCGGCGGTTCTGGTAGGCGTCGGCCACGGCCTGCAAGACGCGCGGGAAGCCGGGCATGCCCTGGCGGTCTTCGGGCGGATAGTACGTGCCGCCGTAGAACGGCTCACCGTTGGGCGTCAGAAAGACGGTCATCGGCCAGCCGCCGCGGCCGGTCAGCGCCTGCACCGCGCCCATGTAGATCTGGTCCACGTCGGGCCGTTCCTCGCGGTCCACCTTGATGCTGACGAAGCGTTGGTTCATCAGCCCGGCGATCTGCTCGTTCTCGAAGGACTCGCGCTCCATCACATGGCACCAGTGGCAGGCCGAGTAGCCGACGCTGAGCAGCACCGGCTTCTCCTCGGCGCGGGCGCGGGCGAACGCCTCATCGCCCCAGGGATACCAATCGACGGGGTTGTGCGCGTGCTGCAAGAGATATGGGCTGGTCTCCTGCGCGAGGCGGTTGGTGAAACGGTGCGAAGCGGACATCGCATGCGCCTCCGGCGGCCTGAGCGGCGGCCTCTTCTGCACAGGGTACACGCCACGGGCGATACATCGTCACCCAAAACGGGGCGTACAATCGAGCCGTGACCGCCTGCGGCAGATGGGTGCAAAAGCGGCCGATGGTCGCTAGCTGTGGACGGACTCTGGTCAAACAGCCGGTTTTGAAACCGCGTCTAAAAAGATGGTGCCGCGATGGGATCAGCGCCGCTGGAGTTTCTCTGGTATGTGCCGAACACGGTCGAGAGCGGCCACCGCGGCGACGACACCGCCGAGGGCTGGGGCACGCCCGACTTCAGCGCCGAGATCGCGCAGACGGCGGAAGCGCACGGCTTCGACGGGGCGCTGATCGGCGCAGGCTGGGGCCGGACGGACACGTTTACGCTCAGCACCGCGCTGGCGGCACGCACGCGGCGCTTCCGTCCGCTGGCCGCCATCCGGCCCGGCTACTGGCAGCCGGCGCAGTTCGCCTGCGCCGGCGCCACGCTGGACCAGCTCAGCGGCGGCCGGCTGCTGGTCAACATCGTCACCGGCAAAGACGCGCATCGCGCCTACGGCGACTTCGACGACGACGACACCAGCCGCTACGCCCGCACGCGCGAGTTCATGCAGCTCGTGCGGCGGCTGTGGACGGAAGAGGACGTGTCGTTCAGCGGCCGCTTCTACCGCGTGGAGCACTCGACCTGCCTGCCGCGGCCGTTTCGCATGCCGCACCCGCCGCTCTACTTCGGCGGCGCGTCTGAGGCGGCGGAGCAGGTGGCCGCGGCCGAGGCGGACGTGCAACTGATGTGGGGCGAACCGCTGGCGATGGCCGCGGAGCGCATCGAACGGCTGCGGCGGCTGAGCGCGTCATGCGCACGGCAGGCGCCGCTCGAGTTCGGCCTGCGCATCACCGTCGTCGTGCGCGAGACGGCTGAAGCGGCCTGGCGCGAGGCCGAGGCGAAGCTGGGCGGCTGGGAAGGGCAGCTCGATCGCCGTGTGGAGAAGAACGTGACCGGCGCCGGCTCCGTCGGCCAGCAGCGGCTGCGGGAGCTGCTCGACGCCGGCGCGGTGCTCGACCGCTGCCTCTGGACCGCGCCGGCAAGGGTCGGCACCGGTGCAGCCTCGACCTGGCTGGTCGGCTCAGCCGATGAGGTTGTGGCCTCGCTGCGGGACTACATCGCGCTTGGCGTGACGCACTTCATCCTGTCCGACACACCCTACCGCGCCGAGGCTCAGCGCGTCGGCGATCTGGTGGTGCGCCGCCTGATCGCGGCGGCCGCGCGGGGCACCTAACCCTGCTTCGGCTTCAGCCAAAGCTGTCCCTTCCCGAGCCGGGAAGGGTTTGGTTCAAGGACAAACAGGGCCCGTGGGAGACGATCCCATCGCCCGTCCCGCAAGGACTCTCGGCCCCGCCGCCGTCCGGCGCCGCCGGGAGCGCTCCGGAAGTCCCTTCCCGGCTCGGGAAGGGACAGGTTTCGCTTCAGCGGAACCAGGGTTAGGTGCCCCGCGCAGCCGCCCGCGGCCGTCTTTGCCGAGACGCCGAGAAACGCCGCCTACCCCTTGCCGCCGACCGCCTTCCAGAGCGCGTAGGCTTCGACCAGCAGCACGCCGGCCAACACCACGCCGCCCGCGGCGCGCGCCGAGACGCCGTGGACGGCCGCGGCCGTGAGCAGCAGCACGATCACGATGCCGGCGGCGATGCGCCACTCGTCGCCGATCAAGAAGTCGTACCAGAAGTGGAAGAACGCTTCCGCGTAGCGCATGCGCCTAATCTCCCGCTTCGGGGCGCAGCCGCGTCGGCGTGGGCCGTATGGAAGGCCGCGGACGCACCGCCCAGACCGCCAGCCACGCGGCGACGACGAAGACAGCGAGCAGGCCGAGGATCGCCAGATCCTCGCCCGGCCAGGAGACACCGAGCCCCTCGCCCGCCCAGAAGGCGCCGAACGTCGTCAACATCAGCCCCACGGCGAACTTGAGCGTATTCTCCGGCACCGCCGCGAGCGGCTTGTGCAGCAGCACGCCGGCGCCGATCACCAGCACCGCGGCGACGAGCGAGCCGAGCGCGGCCAGCGGAATGTTCTTCGCGTTCGTGCCGAAGGTGACCACGATGAACGCGACCTCCGCACCTTCCAAAAAGACGCCTTTGAACGACACGGTGAAGGCATACCAGTCCATGCCCTGCGCCACGACCGCGTGCTGCGCGGCCTCATCCCGCTCGCGGGCGAAGATCGCGTCTTCGTCGTGCAACGCCTTGCGGCCGGCGGCACGCAGTACGGCTTTGCGCACCCACTGCAGGCCGAACACGAGCAGGAAGCCGCCGACCACGAGCCGCAGCGCATCGAGCGGCACGAAGGCCACGAGCGCGGCGCCGAAGATCGCCACACCCACGCCCAACGCCGCCGCCGCCGCCGCCACGCCGATCAGCGTGCTGCGCCACTGTCGGGTGAGGCCGACGGCCAGCACGATCGTCAGCGCCTCGACGAACTCCACCGCGCTCGCAAGACCGGCCGACAGGAAGAGGAAGACATCGCTCATCGTACGGTTTCAGGTGACGGGTTACAGGTGACAGAAGGACGGATGAATGCTCCGAACGGCGGTGCCCGCCTCCGTCCCTCCTACTGTAACCTGTCACCCGTTCCCTGTAACCTAGCGGCTATGCAAGCACCACGCAGCGGCTTCGTCGCCACCGTCGGCAGCGTGCGCGAGATCGCGGCGCTCGCGGCCGAGGGTGAGCGGCTCGGCTACGAGAGCGCCTGGGTCGCGGAAACGGCGGGCTACGATGTCGTCTCGCTGCTCACCGCGATGGCGGCGAGCACCGCCAGCATCCGGCTCGGTACAGGCATTGCCGGCGTCTACCTGCGCAGCCCGCTGCTGATGGCGATGTCCGCGAACGCCGTGAACGAGTTCTCCGGCGGCCGCCTGCTGCTCGGCCTGGGCACCAGCACGCCGGTGATCGTCGAGCGCTGGCACGGGCTGGCCTGGAGCAAGCCGCTGGGCCACATGCGCGCCTACGCGGAGCTGGTGCGGCGCCTGCTGGCCGGCGAGCGCGTGAAAAGCGACGGACTGTACGCGCTGAACGGCGTCCAGCTCGTCGTGCCCGCCGCGGGCGTGCCGCCGATCTACTTCGGCGCGCTGAACGACGGGATGTTAGCCCTGGCCGGGGCGATCGCCGATGGCGTGATCTTGAACTTTCCCACGCTCAGCTATGCCCGGCGTGCGCTTGAGCTGGTGCGCCGCAGCGCCGAGGACGCCGGCCGCGACCCGGCCAGCGTGACGATCGCCGCCTTCGTGCGCACGACCGTGACCGATACGCCGGACTCCGCCTTCCTGCGCCAGCGGTATGAGCGTGAGTTGCTGCAGTACGTGCTGGCGCCCGTCTACCGCCGCGTCTTCACGGCCGACGGCTACGGCGCCGTCTGCGATCGGGTGAACGAACTCTGGGCCGCGGGCAAGCGCGAGCAGGCGCTGGCCGCGCTCACCCCCGAGTTTCTGCGCGATCACACCGTCGTCGGCCCGAGCGATGACTGCGCGGCCCGCCTGCAAGCCCTGCGCGACATCGGCGTGGACAACGTCGTCTTGCTCTGCTTGCCGGACAATGCCGACGATCCGCTGGGCAGCGTGCGGCTCAGCATCGTCTCGCTGGCGCCGGGCGCGCAGGCGCAGCCGACGGACTGACCGCACCGCCAACACACAGCCGTTTCATGGTGGCCGATAGCCGGGCGCGCAGCGCGGGAAGCTACGGCCAACCGGCCGATTGGGCAAGGGGGAAGCAAGACATGATTCCAGAGGTCGAGACGATCGCGCTGCGCATCGCCGCCGAGCGCGCCCGCTTCGAACAGTTCAGCCGCTCGCTCAGCACTGAGGAACTGCAACGGCCCGTGCCGGACAGCACCTGGGTGGTCAAGGACTTCATCAGCCATCTCGCGACGATCGACGCGCCGATCAGCGCCTGGTTCGGCAGCATCGCTGACGGGACGTCGGCGGGCCTGGGCGGACGTGGCGAGCACGGCGAGGTCTGGGACGTGGACCGCTTCAACGATGCGAAGGCAGCCGAGCGCCGGGCGCGTTCGCTGGACGAGATCTTCGCGGAGGCCGCGCGGGAGCGTGCGGCGCTCGTGGCAGCGCTGGGCCGGCTGACCGCCGCGCAACTGGCCGGCACCATCCATTTCGGGGGCGACAGCAAGCGCCCGCCCAGCGACATTCCGCTTGGCCGCTATCTGCAGGGCTGGTCGCGCCACGATGTCATTCACGTGGCCGACATGCTGAAGGCGCTGCCCGAGCGCCGCGCCGAGCCGGCGATCGCCGCCTGGCTGGCCGAGCCGGAGGTCGCCGCCGTGGTCGGCATGTATCAGCGGGCGATGGATGGGTAGGGAACAGGGAACAGGAATGAGCGTAGGGTCGGTTGATTCAGCCATCGTCGCGCGAGCCGACGCGAACTTCCACGAACTGTTCCGCGCGCTGGCGCGACTGAGCCCGCACGGCGTCGTGCACGAGGACGCTGAACTGCTGCTGGTCCGCTCCGGGCCGTTGCTGCCGCTGAAGAACGCCGCGATCGTCAAAACCGTTCCTGCCGACCCTGAGGGCGCGCTGGCCAGCGCGGCGGCGTTCTTCGCAGCGTACGAACAGCGCTTCGCCGTGATCGCCAGCGGCGCGGCGGCCGATGCGCTGGCGCCGGCCCTCGCCGCCGGCGGTCGCGAAGACGACTGCTCGCCGGGCATGATTCTCGCGCCGCTGGTGGGCGAGCCGGCCGCCGTGCCCGGGCTTACGGTGCAGGTCGTGAACGACATCGCCGGCCTGCGCCTGTACAACGACACGATGACGGCGGGCTTCGGCAACGCCTGGGCGCTGGGCGAGATTCTGGACAGCCGCGCCCTGATCGACGCGCCGGACCTGACGCACTACACCGGCTTCATGGATGGCGAACCCGTGGCCACGGCGATGCGGTTTACCAGCCATCGGATCGCCGGCGTCTACAACGTCAGCACGCTGCCGACCTTCCGCCGGCGCGGCATCGGCGCGGCGCTCACCTGGCGCGCCGCGCTCGACGGGCTGGCCGAAGGCTGCATCGCCAGCGCCCTGCAGGCGAGCACGCTGGGCGAACCCGTCTACCGCCGCATGGGCTACCGCGAGGCGCTCGGCTATCACACCTGGCTGCCGCCCCGCGCGGCTCACGACATCAGCTACAATCCGCGGTAGATCTCGCCGCGTGGGCCAATATCGCTGATGTTGACCATCCGTTTCGCGTCGTCCACGGAGGAGACAATGCGCCAGCCGCCGACGCGTGCGGAGCGCCTTCCAGCCGCGTTGGTCAGCGGCCTGGTATGGTGCGGATCGTACGGATCGCGCCGGAACTCTTTCAGGCGCTCGCGGATGCGGGACTTTGTGCGGCCATCCAGCCGTCGATAATACGATGCGGCCTGGCGCGAGAGTTGGAACTCGAAGCTCATCCGTGTGCCGGGTTGTCGAGATCGTCCAGACGAACGACATCGCCCCGTTCGATCTCATCTTCTCCACGGTGTACGCGCGCCAATTCCCTCTCCGTCAGAGTGTCTTCGGGGCGAAGGAGCCACTGGATGTAGTCAAGAACCTCATCGAGATCGTCGTCGGTGAACTGCTCGACTAGCTGGTGGAGCTCTTCACGGACAGTCATCTGCCCCTCCAAAGACTCGGTCCATCTGCCGCTTTCTCTTTGAGTATAGCCGGCCCAGTCGCCCGGTTGGCCGCGGGTTCTGCCGACGGCGCTGTGCTAGGCTACGGACATTCTTCTCAGTCTGGAGCGCCTTGCCATGCTCGTTTTCGAACACGCGCGCCTGCTCGACTGCACCGGCAGCGACCCACGTGCCGACATGGCCGTGGTGGTCGAGGATGACCGCATCGGGCGGATCGGCCCCAGCGGCAGCTTCGCCCTGCCGCGCGGCGCCGAGCTGATCGACTGCCAGGGCCGCACGCTGATGCCCGGGCTCACCGATGCGCACGTGCATCTGTCCGCCGTGGATCTCAGCCTCGCCGGCCGCACGAACGAGCCGGCGCCCGTGGTCGCGCTGCGCATCGCCGCCCTGATCGAAGAGACGTTGCAGATGGGCTTCACAACCGTGCGCGACGCGGGCGGGCTGCCCTGGGGCTTCAAAGAGGCGGTACGGCTCGGCCTGATCGACGGACCGGATCTGCTGATCGCCGGCGGCGTGCTCTCGCAGACCGGCGGTCACGGCGACAGCCGCGCGCGCAGCGATTTTGGGCTTTCGCACAACGACAGCCAGATTCGTGCGCAGTCGTACATCGTCGATGGTCCGGACGAGGTGCGCAAGGCCGCGCGCGAGGCGCTGCGCCGCGGCAGCGACCAGATCAAAGTGATGGCCAACGGCGGCGCCATGTCGCCCACGGACGAAATGACCTCGCCGCAGTTCACCGTGGCCGAGCTGGCCGCCGCGGTCTACGAGGCGAAGGCCGCCGGCACCTACGTCATGGCGCATACCTACACACCGCAATCGATGCAGAACTGCATCGAGGCGGGCGTGCGCTCACTGGAGCACGGCAACTTTTTGGACGAAGCGACGGCCGCACTGATCAAGCAGAGCGGCACGTTTCTTGTGCCGACAATCGTCACCTACGAACAGATCGCGGCCTACGGCGAGGCGGAAGGTGTACCGGAAAACCAGATGCGCAAAATTCGCCAGGGGCTCGAAGGCGCCTTCACCGCGCTGGAGATCGCCGTGCGCCACGGCGTCACGATCGCTTCAGGCTCGGATCTGCTCGGCCCGATGCAGCCGATGAAAACGCGCGAGCCGCTGCTCAAAGCGAAAGTCCTGGGCGCGATGGCCGCGCTGATCGCCACCACGCGCACGAACGCGCAACTCTTCCGGCTGGAGCACGAGATCGGCACGGTCGAAGCGGGCAAGCGCGCCGACGTGATCGTGGTCGACGGCGACCCAACCGTGGCGATCGAGCGCCTCACCGACCCGGCGAACGTTCATGTCGTGGTCAAGCACGGCCGCGTCCGCAAAGATCTGCGGGCGGAAGCCGCCGCGCTGTCCGTATAAGCGGTACGTCCGCTACGCCGGTGTCTTTGACCGGCATATATGACCGCGGGCTGCAAGCGCCGGATACCCGGTCACCGCCTGCCACCGAGAACTGCCGCCGATGGCCTTGGCTCTGGCGCCGAGCGGCGCTGCCGGCTTTGCCGAGCTTTGTGCGACAAACCCGCAGATCGGCGTACGCCCCGCCTTGTCCTGCTACGGACGGACCGCGATACTCGATTTGTGACACCGGGCACAAGTTGGAGGACCGCGATGACGACCATGACGCCGCTGGCCGAGACGCTGCCGCTGACCGGGGACGCCGCGACGAAGCTCGACGGTATGGGCGTGGTGCGCGGCGCACTGGCCGAGGTGCGGCTGGGCAACGCCGAGTTCCACGCCTATCTGGCGCAGCTCATCCGCGAGGCGAAGCAGTCGGTGGACGACTACGTGATTCCCGAAGGCCGGCCCGATCCGTACGACCCGGAGATCCTGCGCGCCTACGCGACCGCCAACCGCAACGGCGTCCGTACACGCACGCTGATCAGCCCCGAGCACCTGACGCTCGTGCAGCAGACCTACGACCCAAACTTCGAAATCAACGCCTTCCTGCAAAAGTTCCCGCACATCCGCGTCGTGGGCAAGGTCCACGCGCCGTTCACCGTGCTCGACGGCAAGCGTGTACTGCTCAACGTCAAAGATCCGCTGGAACCCGACGAGTACATCATCTCGGTCTGCGTCTGGGACCGCGAGCTGGCGGCGCTGCTGACCAATAAGTTCGAGGTGCTCTGGGCGTCGGGAAAATCGGCGGTGTGAAGTTGGTCCGCCGGCAGCCTGCCGCCGGCTCCTTCCGCTTGCCCGATCGCCTGCGCTGCCTGTTCGAGTGATCCATGCACGGCGCGCGTGCGAATACCCAGGCATGGCGGCTGCGCAGAGGCCGCCCGCGTGCTCGAAGGGGCGGGCGATGTCTGGTAGAAAGGCGCCGATCGATCCGTGGGTACGGGCCGCGCTGATCCGCGACCTGCGGCTCTCGTTGCAGCGGCTCGAAGCCATGCCCCTGCCGCCCGCGTCGACGGCGGAGTTCCGCGACCGCCGGGCACTGCTCGCACGCGACACCAGGCTCGCCATCGCGCAGCTCAGCAGCGCCCATGCCCGCTCAACGCTGGCGGCTGCAGCGGCGCTCAGAGATCGCGAATCGCCGGCATGACGTGCGTGCCGATCAGTTCGAACGAGCGCAGCATCAGCCGATGATCGCCGGTGATGTGCCGCACCATGACCTCCTCAAAGCCCAGGGCGCGGTAACTGCGCAGCCGCTCGATCACGCTCCGCGGGCTGCCCACGAGCAGTTCGCCCTTGCCCGTACCGCGGTAGCCCTCGGCCAGCACGCGGTCCACCTCGGCGTGCGCCTCGGCGTCGCTCTCGGCCACGAAGATGTCGCGGCGCAACACCGCGCGGGGCGGGCGTCCGGCTGCCGCGGCCGCCTCGCGGTAGATCGCGAGTTGCTGCACAACCTCGGCGTCCGTCGCATTCTGGCCTGTGAGCCACGCGTCGCCCAGCGTGCCCGCGCGGGCCGCCGCGGCCGGTACGGTGCCGGCGATCCAGATCTCCACCGGCACACGCGGCAACGGGCTGATGCGCACGCCGTTGAGCGTGAAGTAGCGCCCTTGCAAGCTCACGCGCTCGCCCGCCAGCAGCGGGCGCAGCACCGTCGCCAGCTCCTCCAGGCGGCGGGCACGGCTGCGCAGGTCCATGCCGAAGGCGGAAAACGCCCGCTCGTTGCCGCCGTTGGCGAGCGTCACGATCAGCGGTCCGCGCGCGAACGCGGCGAGCGTGCCGATCTGCTCGGCGAGCAGCACCGGATGGTAGAACGGCGCCAGCAGCACCACACCGGCGGGCATCGCGCCCATTTCGGCCAGCAGGCGCGCCAGCGTCGGCAGCGGCGAGAAGCAGTTGGCATAGCCGGCCGGGACGGCGTGATTGTCGCCCACGAGCAGACCGTCGAGCCCGGCGGCCCGCGCGGCGGCCGCGACTTCCAGCAGGTTGTGCGCCTGTTCGGCCGTGTCGAAGGCTCCCAGCGGCCGTTCGACGAAGCTGCCGGGCGGCATGGCGGCCAGCGTCTGCTTGAACTGCGCGTAGGTCTGCGGCCCGGCGGGAAAGAGAAACCGCAGCGAAGTCCCGAGCTTCATGCCGCGGCCTCCTCGATCGGCTGCACCAATAAGCGGCCACCCGGCAGTGGCTATGAAACGTACGGTAACTTTACAAAAGCAATATTGTCAAGCGGATGGCCGGCCGGCGCGGCTTGGCACGCACTCGGCGGGGCACCTAACCCTGCCTTCGCAGGCGAAGGCTGTCCCTTCCCGAGGCGGGAAAGGGACTTCTGGAGCGTTCCAACCACCGTGCCACGGCAGCGGGCAGGGGTGTCCTCGCGGGGCTCGCGGAAGGTTCGTCTCCAACTCGTCCGTGGTCCTCGAACCCCACCCTTCCTGTGTCGGGAAGGGACAGACATCGCTTCAGCGAGGTCAGGGTTAGGTGCCCCGCGCGGGCAACGCCTTTTGTGCGTCCACGAACCCGCGCCCTATACCCTACGCCCGCTTCAGCGCGATCCCCCAGATGCTCGGCACCTCGCCCAGCGGTACCTCGATCAGCGTCGGCTGACTGTCGGCCAGCGCGGCGTGCAGGTGGTGGCGCAGCTCCTCATGGCTGGTGGCCCGGACGCCGCTTAGACCGAAGGCCTCGGCCAGCTTGACGAAGTCCGGATTGAGCAGCTCGGAGCCGAGGATCTGCTCGTTGAACTGCTGCCGCTGGATGCGCCGCACGTTGCCGTAGGCGTTGTCGTTGAAGACGATCGTCACCAAATTGGTGATGCCGTGCTTCATCAGCGTGGCCAGCTCCTGCATCTGGTAGCCGAAGCCGCCGTCGCCACTGATCGAGACGACCTTCTTGTCGGGATTGCCCACGGCCACGCCCAGCGCCGTGCCGAAACCGAAGCCCAGCGTGCCCTGATAGCCCGCACCCACGAACGTGCGCGGCTGGTAGACCGGGAAACCCTGGCGGCTCCAGTAGCCCATCTGCGTCATCTCGCTGACGAAGATGCCGTCCTCCGGCAACTCCGCGCGGATCGCCAGCGCGTAGCCAGCCTGCGGCTCGATGCCGTTCAACTGCGCCGTCGCCTCGGCCTTCAGCGCCGCATACTCGTCGCTGCGCGCGGCGCGGCTGCGGTTATGCTTCTGCACGCGCTCGGCAAGCTGCGTCAGCCCGGCCTTCGCGTCGGCGACGATGGCGATGTCCGGCTTCGAGACGCGTGTGATCTCTTCGGAATCGACATCGAGGCGGATGACCGTCTGGCCCGGCTTCGGCCCCCAGGGCATGGTCAGCGGCTGCAGGAAGCGCGTGCCCGCGGCGAGAATCACGTCGGCCTGCGGCGTCAGCACGGGCGAGACCAGCGGCGTCATGCCCAGCGGATGGCGGTCCGAAAGGGCGCCGCGGCCGTTCTCCGTCATGATCACGGGTGCGCCGAGCATTTCGGCCAGCCGCTGCAGCTCCTCCCAGGCGCCGCTGCCCAGAATGCCGCCGCCGGCGAAGATCAGCGGCCGTTCGGCCTGGCCCAGTGCCCGCGCCGCCTGCTCGATCAGATCCGGATCGGGCTGCTCGCGGTCGGGCTGATACGGCTCCAGCAGCGTGACGTCGCCCGTCTTTTGCAGCACGTCGGGCGGCACTTCGATCTCGACCGGCCGGCGGCGGCCGCTCTGCAGCTCGCGGAAAGCGTGATGCACGAGGCCGGGCACCTCTTGCGGTGTCATCGCGCGGCCGGCCCACTTGGTCACGCTGCGCACCATGCCGAGTTGGTTGGGAATCTCGTGCAGCAGGCCGCGGCCCGCCTCGATCAGGTCCGACTGGATCTGTCCGGACACCATCAGCACCGGCGAATTGCAGGCGTACGCCGTCGAGAGGGCGCCGCTGGCGTTGAGCAGCCCCGGCCCGGGCACGACCAGCGCCGTGCCGACTTTGCCCGTGGTGCGGGCGAAGCCGTCGGCCATGTAGGCGGTGGCCTGCTCGTGGCGTGTATTGAGCACGCGCACGTCGTCGCGGGCGCGCCAGAGCGCGTCGAACGCCCAGTCGAGCTGCACGCCGGGCAGGCCGAAGATCGTTTGTACGCCCTCGCTCTTCAGCGATTGGACGAGCGCTTCACCGCCGGTCATCTCGGGCATGTGGGGCTCCTTTGAGAACTCCGTTGGTCGTAGGGGGCACGCGTCGTTTCACGTCTCCGACGGTTGTCCCTGGGCTGCGCGCCAGGGTCCCCTTGGTCACCCCCGAATGTGTTGCGGCCTGCGGCCGCGTTGCTTTCACTGCCGGTCCAGCCGGCTGAGGCGCGCTGCTCGCTCGTGGCCGCACCGGGCATACGGTAGCACAGTCGCTGGTGAAGAGCAGGCGCGCGGCGCTGTTCTAGAGCTGGTCCGCCGGGGCGAAGCGGTAGGCGAAGGGGCCGCGCTTCTGCTGATAGGCGATGCCGATAACCAGCCGGGCGAAGGCCTCGATGTCGGACGCCACCTTCAGTTCGCCGGCGTCGATCGGCTCGAAGCCGAGGTCGGCCATCAGCGAGGCGGCCGCGGCTTTCGCCGCCGCGTCGTCACCGCAGATCACCATGCTGGCGCGGCCGGGGCGCGCCGCGGCGAGCGGATACTGGCCGGCGAAGACCGTGTTGACCGCCTTGACCACGCGCGCGCCGGGCGCCAGCACGGCGATCTTCTCCGCGCCCGACTGGCCGCCGGGCGTGCCGCTGAAGTTGGTCGCGTCGATCAGCAGCTTGCCGTCGAGCGGGCCGAGCGCCTGTACCGCGGCTTCCGCGGCCGCGGCCGGCACGGCCAGCAGTACAGCCTCGGCGCCACGCGCGGCCTCGGCGGGCGCGGCGCTGCGGGCGCCGATCTCCGCGGCCGTCTTCGCCAGCGCCGCCTCGTCGCGGGTGAACGTGAGCGTCACCGCGTGGCCCTTCTGTTGCCAGAGGCGGCCGAGCGTGGCGCCGATGTTGCCGGCGCCGGCGACTGCGATCTGCATAGCTTCTGCTCCGTTGCGGGGAGTCGAACGCGGCGGGACTGCTTCATGTTCGGCAGCGGCGTCCGGCAGTGATGCTCGGCGCGCTGATGCTCCATCGAGATGATAGCCGACGGGACACGCGGCGGGTCGGCAGACCACCGGTTCGGGCAGGCTGCGTCCGTGTCCAAACGCCGCGCCGCAGAGACTGTTACTTCACAAAAACTGCGCATAAAGGCTATACTCCTGCAAGGGCCGCAGTGTGAGACGGGCTGCACAGGAGTGTCGCCGCGTGAACAGGTATGGCCGGCCGAACGTCACCCTCGACACCAACAGCCTGCTCGACCTCGAAGAGGGCCGGCCGGCGGCACGCCCCCTGGGCCGCCTGATCGGCCTGCAGTGCGCCGGCGCCCTGCGCCTCGGCGTCGTCGTGCTCGGCGCCAGCGAGCGCCAGCCCGACGGCGTCTACGCGGCCGACCTGCCCACCTTCCGCGAACGTATGACGATGCTGGATCTGGGCGACGCCCGCTCGCTGCGCCCGTTGTTTCGCTGGGGCTTGAGCTTCGCCGAGTGGGCGCAGTGGCCCACGCCGCTCGCCGAGCGCCTGGAGCGCCGCGTCCACCGGGCGCTGTTCCCCGATTCGCCCTTCCGCTGGAGCGATTGCGCTGACGCGGCCGGCCCCGGTGCAGACCGCGACGTGCTTTATGCCCGCTGGCGCAACGCCCGCCTCACGGTGCTTTCGGTCTGGGCGCACATCGAGCATGCCGGCGATATCTATGTGACCCGCGACGAGATCTTCTGGCAGAACGACGCCGCGGCGCGCCTGCGGGCACTCGGCGCTGGCACGATTCTCACGCCGCGCGACGCCGCGCTGCGACTGGGCGGGCGCAGCGCCGCGCTTGGGCCGGCGGCCGGCGAGCCGTAACCACCGCGCCCGCGACGGAAGCAGAGGAAGCCGCTTCAGGACAGCGGCGGCACCAGCACGGTCGCGCTGCGGCCGGTTTCCTGTGCGAATTCGGCAGCGGCCTGCGTCGCCGCGCGCCGCGCCGCACCGGCTTCCGCCAGCAGCAGCACGGCGCCGCCCCAACCGCCGCCCGTGAGCCGCGCTCCGTAGACGCCGGGCGCCGCGCGGGCCAGCGCCGCCAGGGCGGTCGATTTGCGGCAGCGAAACCTCGTAGTCGTCGCGCTGCGAGGCGTGGGAGGCGTCGAACAAGGCGCCGAGCCGCGGCAGATCGGCCGTCTCGATCGCGGCCACGGCCTCCAGCACGCGGGCGTTCTCCGTGATCACGTGGCGGGCGCGGCGGCGCAGCGGCTCGGGCAGCACCTGCAGGCGGGGCAGATTGTCCGGCAGCAGATCGCGCAACTGCGCCACGCCCAGCAGCGCCGCCGCCCGTTCGCACTCGGCGCGGCGGCTGTTGTAATCACCGCTCGCGTGCTGGTGCCGCAGGCCGGAGTCGATCACTGCCAGTTCGGCTGCTGCTGGCAGCGGCAGGCGCCGGCAGTCAAGGCTGCGAGTGTCGATGAACAGAGCCGAGCCTGCCGCGCCCAGACTCGCGGCAAGTTGGTCCATGATGCCGACGCGTGCGCCCACAAAGTCGTTCTCAGCCCGCTGGCCGGCGAGCGCGAGCTGCACGTCGTCCAGCGCCAGGCCGAAGGCCTCCCGCAGCGCTCGCAGCAGCGCGACTGCAAGCGCCGCGCTGGAGGCGAGCCCGGCGCCGGCGGGAACGGCAGACTCGATCAACGCGGCGAAGCCGCCGATCGCGTGGCCCGCCGTGGCGAGGGCCGTGGTGACGCCTTGCGCATAGTCCAGCCAGCCGCGGCCGCGCCGCTCCGCGCCGAGCGTGTAGCCCTGCACGCCGTCCGCCGGCATGGCGGTGCTGAGCAGGCGCACCTCGCGGTCCGGACGCGGCGCGAGCTGCACGCGCGTGGCCTGCGGAATCAGCACGGGCAGCACGAAGCCGCCGTTGTAGTCGGTGTGCTCGCCGATCAGGTTGACGCGTCCGTGCGCCAGCGCGGCATGTGCCGGCTCCTGGCCGAACTGATCGGCAAACGTGGACATGGCGAGCCTCGGATGCGCGAAGCGCGGCGGGCAGCAAAACGCCCGGGTAACCTTGCGGCCACCCGGGCGCTGCGTCTGGGCTCCCCGAACTTCGACCTACATCCGACCTGACGACCGGCTGAGGTCTGATTCCAGCGCCGGCTCTGGAACAGCTCCGGCGCCCCGTCGCCGCTTTCGCGGCTCCGTGCCATGCGAACGTTTCGGCGAGCGTTGCCGCTCTCTATCGCCCGCTTGCGAGGGGATAACTCTGACAGTCGTAACTGTATAACAGCGCCAATGGGCTGTCAACAGTTCGACCGCCCAATCTTTCGTGCAAAATTATTGCGAGACGACACGGCCTGGAGCGCCACTCTGATGGCTGCCGGCGCGGTTTGGCCGCGCCGCGCCGCCGCTATACTGGGGCCGATGTCCAACGCTTACAGGCGCTGTCTCTCCCATGCAGACGGTGAGTCACACCGATCGGATGCGGTTGACTGCCGTGCGCCCGCTGCCGACCGCGGCGCAGGCAGGCGGCGGAGGACCTGCTCCGCGCGCGGCGCGGCGGCAGTGGTTGCGCTGGCCGCTCTCATCCTCCTCTGCGTGGCGTGCAGTTCCGGATCGGCGAAGACGCCGCCAGCGGCCACGGCCCGCGCGCAGGATGGCCCGGCCGCGGCTGGCGTTGCGCCGCGATCGGGGGGCACGCCGATCCCGGCCGGCGATATCCCTCCCTGCTTCCTCGCGGGCGAGCCGCAGAGTGCACCGGCGGGCGAACGGACGCAACTCTTCTCACCGCCGCCGCAGCGGCCACATGCCACGCCGGCGACACCGCAGCCCACTCCCGAGGTCGCCCGCATCGTCGGAAGCGCCGGCTTTCCGCTCTATGCGCTGTCGGCGCCCGTCGCCGAGTTCACGCCGATCCAGTTGCGCGAATCCACGGTTCCCGCACAGCCGGGCAGCAGCGTCTCGCTGTTCGCCATGCAGTATCGCCGGCCCGCATCCGCCGGCGGCGGGCTCGTGATCGTGCAGAGCGGCCCCGGCCAGGGCGCGGCGCCGCCGCGGGACGACCTAGACGACGCGCTCGACGCGGTGCGGCTGCACAGCCGGCTCGGCGGCACGCCCGCGGCCGGCGACCCATTGGCCGACCCGGCCGCGGCGCTGGCGGCGCTCGGCTGTCCAACGCACGCCGCGCTTTCCGTGCAGATCGAGGGCCAGCCGCACCGCGCCGATCTGGTGAGCTGGCCCGGCGCGCCTGAGGTGCTGCTGCTGCGCGTGGAAGCAGGAGCAACCGAGGTTGTACTGGAGGCGGGCCGCCTCTCCCGCGACGCCGTGCTGGCGCTGCCGCCGAGACTGGCCGCCCTGCAGCGCACGCCCGCGCTCGCTGGCACGCTGCAAGGGGTGTTCGACGGCGCGGCGGCGCGGCGTGCGGCGCCGGCCGGTCAGCCGGCGAGGGGGACGCCGGCGCACTGATCGGCGTCGTGGGTCGAGTCAGCCACTGGTGTGTGTGATGAAGTCGTCGACGAGCTGATTGAAGATGCCGGGTTGCTCGAAGTAGACCGAGTGGCCCGTGGCGGGCACGAGCACGAAGCGCGAGGCCGGTACGAGCCGCTGGGCGAGCTGCACCGCGGCCGGCGGCACGACGCGCGAATCTTCGCCCACCACGAACTGCACCGGCACAGGCAGCACTGCCGCCTGCTCGGCGCTCAGGACATTGATGCTGCGCAGATGATCGGCCATCGTCAGCCGCGGCCGCGGCGGATTCAGGCTGCCGATGCCGTTGTAGAGGAAGGCGAGGTCCGGCCGCTCGCGCACGAAGCGCTCGCTCAACGAAGGGCTCGTCTCGAACGGCAGATCTTCGGGCTGTGACTGCTCGTGGCCCAGGCGGATCGCCGTGCGGATCTCTGCCGACTCGATGCCGCCGTGCGTGCCTGAGAGTGTCAGCGAGTGCACGCGCTCGGGGTAGCGATGCGCCAATCCCAGCGCCGTCCAGCCGCCCATCGAGTGCGCGACGATGTGTGCCGCCGGGATGCCGAGCGCGTCCAGCAGGCCGCGCAGATCGTCCACGAAGGCGCTGCCGGCCGGCCCGTCCGCGGGCTGCGGTGAACGTCCCCAGCCGCGCTGATCGTAGGTGATCACGCTGAAGCGCCGGGCGAACTGCGGCGCCTGCTGAAACCAGGAGAGATGGTTGCCGCCCGCGCCATGGACGAAGACGAGCGCCGGGCCGTCGCCGGTGGCCTCGTAGCAGATCTGAGCGTCATTGATCTCGATAAAGGGCATTGGTGCCTACCGTCGCGCGCCGCTGGAGCGCGTTTCCCGCCTGCGGTGCTTCCTGCTCACTGTACGCGCATCCAGCCGTTTGGTTCTCGGCGGCCGCCCGGCGGCGGCCACGTTAGGCACGCAGCACGGAGCAGCAACCGCCCCGTTGGCGCTCGTTCAGGAGTCCTGGTCACCTGAGCCGTTGGAGCGGCCATCCAGCGCGTACCCATTGGGCCTTCTGGGATTAATACCCAGCCCGGCGAGGATGCGCAGCAGATCCCGCAGCTCAAACGGCTTGCGCAGGTAGGCGTCGGCGGGCGCGCCGGTCGGGTCTACCGCGCTCATGGCGACGATGGGAATCTCAGACGTCGTCTCTTCATAACGCAGCGTCCGCGTGAGATCCCAGCCATTGAGCCTCGGCATCATCAGATCGGTAACGACGCAGGACGGCCGCTCCCGTGCGATTGCCTCGAGCGCGGCGCTGCCGTCGCGTGCCGTGGCGACGCGGTAACCGTGCTCCTCAAGCGCATAGCAGAGAAATTCGACGATTCCGGCCTCGTCGTCGACGATGAGGATCGGCGCCGGCGCTGTACTCAGCGCGGACCCGCGAACTGATGACCGGGCGTCGCTGCTCACTGCAGGACCCGCTCCCACTCCCACATTGGACATATTGGACATCACGAACATCGTGGTGGTTGGCATCGTTTCACCTCGAACGCAGCCCCCGCGAGCGAGGCAACGACTGTCGCTATCTCTACTCACGCTAGCGGAGTGCCGGAGTGCGTTCGATACTCCCATCGGCCGCGAACGGCCAACATGGTTTACTCCGATGATCGGCACTTGACTGCTTATGCCGGCTGACGCTGCGGATCAAGCAATTTCGGCGGCGAGCCGCCGCGCCGCCTGCAGCTCGCCGGCGGACTCAGCGGCGGGCCACACCGCCAGGGTGTTGTCGAGGGCGGCCCGTGCCTGTGCCGGCGCCCCGCGCGCCGAATAGACCTGGGCGATGCGGTAGAAGTCGCGTGGCGCCGGCCGCCGCTCCAGCCGCTCGCGCAGGCGGCGCTCGGCGGCGTCGAACCGGCCAGCGCGCAGCAGCGCTTCCAGCAGCGTGTCGTGAAAGACTTCGCGCTGCGCCTTGCTGCCGCCGACGAGATAGATGCGATCGTCGATCGGCTCGATCAGGCCGGCGGCGGCGGCGTAGTCCTGCTGCGCGAAGGCGACGAGACCCTGCATCAACGTCAGCGCCACCTCGGCGGCGGCGTGGCCGCGGTCGGCTCGCGCCTTGAAGCTGCCCAGCAGTGGCTCCAGCTCGGCGAGCTGCCCGGTCGCTGCCAGCGCCATGCCATGGTGCAGATCGGCGAAGATCATGCCGGGGGGCGTCACGCGTTGCGCCGCGATCGCGCCCAACTCGGGCCAGAGCCCCGCCGGCGCGGCGCCGCAGTACGCCTGCATACGCCAGATCAGCGACACCGGATCAAAGAGCTGGTATGAGCCGGACTGCGCGGCGGGCCGAATATCGGCCTCGTACAGGCGCAGCACCTCGGCGTATTCGCCGCGCGCCAGGTGAAAGAGCGCGAGATGCCAGGAGAGATGCAGGTGCAGGCCGCCCTCGCGGCCGTACTGCGCCAGCCAGCCCGGCATGAAGCCGGCGCCCTCGGCGTATTCGCCCAGCTCGTAGTGCACGTGCGCGAGCGCATGGCTCGTGAAGGCGGCCAACGGGAAGCGGTCGAGCGAGCGCAGCGCGGCGTGGCGCGCCTCGGCGAAGCGGCGCACCTCCTGCAAGGCGAATGCATGAATGCCGAGCCAGAACCAGTCGTCGTTGCCGTAGGCCGGGCCGGCCGCTGCGGAAACCTGCACCATCTGCTCTTGCTGGCCGGCGAACAGCAGGCTGGTCGTGACGTAATTGAGCAGCAGCGCGTCGCGCGGAAACTCCCGCAAATGCTCGCGCACCCGCGCGATCACCTGGGCGCCGCGCCCGCCGACGGCGTCCACGACCGCGGCCACATGCTGCTGTTCGCGGCGGCTGGCGCGGACCGCGAGCTGTTCGGCCGTGGCGGCATTGCCGCGCGCCTCGGGGAGAAGCAGCTCGCGTAGCTGCACCAGCGCCAGCGCGGCGTGCGGCAGCGCGAATTCAGGGTCGGCTTCGATCGCCCGGCGGAACGGCTCGTCCGGCGCGGGCGCCTGCGCGATCACGGCCTGCTGGCCGTCGCGGTAGGCGGCGGCGGCGTGGCTCGAGGCGGTGCTGAGCGGCAGGCCGTAGAGATCGTTCAGTGTCGCGCCTGCGGTCATCGTGCTGCTCCCTCGCGGCTCGCCTCGCACGGACCGATCACGGCAGCTTCGC
This sequence comes from uncultured Chloroflexota bacterium, assembly GCA_937879875.1. Classification (GTDB taxonomy): domain Bacteria; phylum Chloroflexota; class Dehalococcoidia; order CAUJGQ01; family CAUJGQ01; genus CALFMN01. Next base: position 23,063 of record CALFMN010000072.1, read on the forward strand.
CCCGTACGTTGCGAAACGGGGCCGAACCGGCAGTGCGGGGCAAAACCTGTGCTAAACTCCCACTTAACGTAGCCGATCGGCGGCCTGTCGTGTACCACGGGGGCAAGCCAAGCGACAACGCGAGCGGAGGCCGCGCATGAGCACGGCGCCCACCGAGACGGCGACCGCAACCGACGGCGGCTTCATCGCGGCGCTGCACCTGCGCGATTTCCGCAACTGCTGGATCTCCAGCGTCCTTTCCGGCAATGGGCAATGGACGCTGGTCGTGGCCCGCGGCTGGCTGATGGACAACCTCACGCACAGCGCCGCCGCGGTCGGCCTCGTCACCTTCGCCTCGATGATCCCCTACCTGGTCGCCACGCCGGTAGGCGGCATTCTGGCCGACCGCTTCGACCGGCGCCGACTGGCGGCCGCGATGCAGGGCGTCTCGCTGCTCGCCTCGGTCTGGCTGGCGTTGCTGGTGATCGCCAATGTTGTGCAGCCGTGGGAGGTCGTGGCGCTGGCGTTGCTGGCCGGCGCCGGCCGCTCGATCGAGACGCCCGCGGTGACATCGCTGATTCCTAACATCGTGCCGCCCAGGACGCTGCTGAACGCGATCTCGCTGAACAGCATGGCCAACTTCGGCTCGCGGCTGATCGGCCCGGGCGCGGCGCTGGGCCTGCTGGCGGCGGGCAGCATCAGCGGCGTGCTGCTGATGACGGCCGGCTTCTACGCACTGGCGATCGTGCTGATGCTGACGGTGCGCAACCCCGGCCACGCGCCGCACGAGCGCAGCGGCGTCTGGCGCGAAACGCGCGACACCTGGGCCTACGTCGCGCGCACGCCGCTGTTGCCCGTGGTCTTCGCGCTGATGTCGCTGCACTGCGGCCTGACGATGCTGACCGACGCGCTCTGGCCGGAGTTCGCCCGCTCCGTGCTGCATTCGCAGGCCTCGACCTACGATCTGCTGGTGATCAGCTTCGGCGCGGGCACGATGGTCGGCACCTTCTCGCTCGGCGGGCTGCGCTCGGATACCGCCCGCGGCTCGGTGCTGGCGACGACGGGCGTGCTCAGCGGCCTTTCGATGGCGGCGCTCGGCTTCGTCTCGACGCCGCTGTTCGCCTTTTTGGTCGCGGCGATCATCGGCGCGGCGCAGGGCATGTATATGACGATGGGCACGACGCTGGTGCAGGAGGTTGTGCCGGACCAGCTACGCGGCCGCGTTACCAGCGCCTATCTGATGGCCACGGGCGGCACGATGTCGTTCGGTATTCTCGGCGCCGGGGCATTGACGGATGCGATCAACATCCACTTCGTATTGCTGGCGCCGCCGCTGCTGTTCGTGGCGTTTGTGCTGTTCGTGAGCGGCTGGCGGCCGGGCGTGCGCGGCATGTACCGCACGGGCTCGATCCTGCAGCGGCGGCCGCAACCGGTGCTTGCCGGCGTCGAGTCGTAGGCGGGAGCGATGGCGATGGATCAGAGCCCGCCCGGCAGAGCCCCCATCCCCCGGTACATCTCCTTGCCCCCAATACTAGGGGAAGGGGAGATCTCCGTTCCGCACCCGAGCTCCACCGCCGCCAGGAAGGCGCTAGGCGCGGTGGGGGAGGGGCAGGCGGGGAGAAGTGGTGCGAGCCTGGTCCGCGTGCTCGTGATCGCCTTCGTCGGGGCGCTGCTGGTGGGATTCGCGGCATTCGCGGCCAACAGCGTCGTGCAGTCGGATCAGCCGATCGCCCGTACGATGTGCCTGGACACCACCTGCACCTATCCGATGTCGGCCGACGGCGCGACGGCGCACCCGGCGCCGCCGAAGCACGCGAAGTCGGCGCCCGAACGGCTGGTGCGCAAGGTGCTCTATTTCTGCCACATTCGCTGAGCGTACGGCGGCGCTCCCGGCGCGGTCGAGCACCCGGGGCACCTAACCCTGACCCGGCTGAAGCCAGGTCTGTCCCTTCCCGACGCAGGAAGGGTGGGGTTCGAGGATGAACGGACGGATGGCAAACCATCCGCCTGTCCCACAAGGACGCCCCAGCCCCGCGGCCGTCGCACGACGTCAGGAACGCTCCAGAAGTCCCTTCCAGTTTCGGGAAGGACAGGTTTGGCTTCAGCCAAAGCAGGGTTAGGCGCCCCGCGCTGCCGGCGAGCGTTGCGCGGCTTGACAACGCTCCGCCCCGCTCGGATGCTGAAGACAGAATAGCAGCCCAATCGAGCGGCCGCGGCGACCGCTCGTGCAGCACAGGAGCACGACGATGGCGATCGAGGTTGAACGCCCGGTTGGCGAGCAGCAGCGGGATCTGTCTCCCGGCCTCGATCTGGCCTGGCTGAACCTGCCGGACGGCGAGTGGGGTGTGCGCGCCGAGCCCGGCCGCAAGGGGCTGACGCTCGATGCGATCGCTGCCGGCCGCGCCGGCGTGGTGCCCGAAGCCTCGCGCAACTACAGCATGCGGCTGCGCGGCGTGCGCGAGGGCAAAGGCACGCTGCGTGTTTCGCCCTACACCTCGCCCAGCCAGTCCGACGTCTGGTCGGACAACGCGATGATGCTCTACGAAGAGGCCGTGCAGCGGCAGTGGTCCTCGGCCACCGACATCCCCTGGATCTCGATTCAGCCGCTGCGCGACGACGTCGAGTTCGCGATGTGCCAGCTCTGCACGTTCTTGACCGAGGTCGAGTTCATCGCTGGCGACACGCCGGGCAAGTGGCTTCCGCGCATCAGCCCGGACTACTACGAAGTCGGGATGTTCCTCACCACGCAGATCATGGACGAGGCGCGCCACGAGGATGTCTTCCGCAAGCGGGCGCTGGTCAACGGCGGCGGCCTCTTGCAACAGGGTCCGGGCTACGGCCTGCGCAAGATCCTCGAAGCGGCCGACTTCACGGAGATGAGCGCCCTGATGCATGTGCAGGGTGAGGGCTTCGTGCAGTCGATGTTCCGCATGGGCGAGCTGCTCGGCCAGAACGACGCCGAGAAGCGCATCTTCCGCCTCTGCGCCCAGGACGAGTCGCGCCACCTGGCCTTCGGCGTGATGCACCTGAAATACACGATCGAGAAGGAGCCCTGGCGGCGCGAGGAGATCCACGCCTATCTGGACAAGTCGGAGCGCGACCTGGCCGAGGGCACCGACATCAGCTTCATCCCCGTCTTCGAGGCGATCTCGGTGCTGCTGGGCGGCGGCAAAGAGCACTTCGACGAGGGCGCGCAAAAGTTCATGGCGATCCGCAAGAAGCAGGTGAACGAGTACATGCACCGCCTCGAAGTCGCCGGCCTCGGCGATCGCCGCGAGCGCATGGTGCCCGAGCTGGCCGTTTACCTCGATCCGCCACGGTAGGGAATAGGTGACTGGTTACAGGTGACAGTGAACGGTAGGGGCGCACGACGGTGTGCCCCTACGGTGCTTCCGAGGTCAAGCAGAGACGAGGCGTGGAATCTGGCTAGACTGCCGCTCGTTAGAAAACGTCGGGTAGAGGCCGTTCGTGAACGGCCCGTCGTGGCGCAGCCGCGATCAAAAGCTGTCCGAACCATCGGCAAATCAAGCCTTCATTGCCAGGACCAAGCGCATCGCTTCAGGAGCATCGCCCATGACCAGCAAAAATACTGAACAGTTCGATGCCGCCACCGGCCCGCGCGACCGGCTGACCCTGACTTCCGGCGAGCGCTTCGCCTGGATGACGAACGAGCACACGGAGTGGGGCATCCGCGCGCGGCCGGGCGAGCGCGGTCTGCGGCTGGCCGACATCAACATCGGCTCCTACGGCGAGGCGCCGGATGTCTGGCCGTACGACACGGAGATCCCGCGCGGTGCACTGCCCAACGACACGGCCGAGGGCATGGGCTACTCGATCTTCGAGAAGCAGGAGGTCTGGGCGGAGAGCTGCGCCGAGCTGTACGAGGACGCGATCCAGGCGCGCTGGGTGTCGGCGACGGACATCCCCTGGGCGTCGCTTGCGCCGCTGCCGCGCGAGATCGAGGCCGCCGTTTGCCAGCTCAGCACCGACCTGAGCCAGCGCGCCTACGCCGCCGGCGCCTGCGTCTCCGGCTGGCTGCAGCAAATTTCCTACGGCTATCTGGAAGTCAAGAGCTATCTGGCGACACAGATCTTCGAGCACAGCCGCCACGCCGAGGCGTTCCGCAAGCGGACGCTGGCGAACGGCGGCGCCCTGGGCATCGAGCCGCCGAACGCCTTTACGCAACGCTGCATGGAGGCGATGAACTTCAGCGAGGCACTGCTCTGCATCGACGTGCTTGAAGCCGCGTTTCAGGTCACGTTGTTCGAGGCGGGCGACGAGCTGGCACACAACGACGCCGAGCGCGAGCTGTACCGTCGCAGCCTCGGCGACAAGCTGCGCCATCTGCAGTATGGCCGCGACCATCTCGCCTGGATCGCACAGCACGCGCCGCAACGGTCCAAAGAGCTGCAGCGCTATCTGGCGAAGGCCGAGCACGCGCTGGTCGCCGATCTGGAGCAGCCGATCTCGTCCGAGCCGCTGATCGTGCTCTTCGGCGGCGGGCTGGACAGCATCGATCGCGGCGCGGCACGTCTGCATGCGCTGCGCCGGGCGCAGGTGGAGCGCTACCTGCAAACGCTGCGCGAGGCCGGCTTCGACCACGACGCCTTCCCGCTGCACAGCCATCTGGCGGCGTTTGTCGAGCAGCCGGTCGAGGCCTGACCGTTTTCATCACGGCGGCGTGGTTCGTTACGATGGCAGGGATCGGCTCCGGCCGGTCCCTGCTTTGCGATCTGCATTCGGAGGCCGGCCATGCCCGCCACGCGCTGCGAGTTCTGCGTCGCGCCGCCGCATCAGGAGGTCGCGGTGCTGAAGTGGCGCGGCGACGAGCGCGAGCGCCTGACGATCAAGCTCTGCGGCAAGCACCACACGCGCATCGCCAAAGCCGGCCAAAAGGGCTGGGAGCACAATGACTTCCGCTGGAAGATCGGGTTCTGGTGAGCAAACGATGCCGTTCTACCTGGTGAGGCTGGGCGACCCCGATAGCCATCAAGTCCCTGGTGGTACAGTAAGCATGCGACGCGTGTACGCAAGCACGTATGCTTACAAGACGAAGAGTAGCGCCGTCCGCGCAGCGAAGCACAAGGCGCGTCCAGGAGAGTCGTGGACCGTACTGGAGTCTGATGGCGTCGATCTCTCCTCGATGGCCGATCTACTGCGGCATCAAGCAGCGCAAACGTGATGACCTTGCTCAACTACACGCGCGATGTGTCGCGCCGGCGGGCGCGAAGGGCGCACGCCGTGCGCCCCTACAGGAACGCCGGATCGCCGAAGCGCTGCAAGAAGCGCACACCAGTGCACGCCACGTGATGCTATCTCCTATTTTCTATTTCCTGTTTCCTATTTCCTGTTCCCTAAGAGCCCATCCCGGTAGGGGCGTATCTCAGGCAGATTCACGCCTGATTCGGCCTCTTGCCGTTGCCTACCGGGATGGGCTCTAAGCACGCCGCTCTTGCCGCCGAACTTGTGCGCGAGGCTCGCGTCCGTGCCGCGATCACGAGGCGGCCTTGAGCAGCCGGTCGACCAGGTTGGTCCACGGGCGCGCCTCTACCACCGGCAAGCCGCACCGCTCTGCCTCCGCCCGCACCAACTGACCATACCGCCAGTTCATCGCCGCAGCGGTCACGCGGGCCGTCTCGGAGCAGTGCTCCAGTCCCCGCGCCTGCCGCTGCATATTCGCGCCGATAACGGGCGCATCCGATTCGACGACAAAGACAGCGCGGAGGAGCCCTCGCGTGGCAAACCCGCCCAGCGTCGTTCCTGCGACCAGGTCCGGGATAATGTCACACCCCTCCAACACAAGCGGCCCGGCAGCCTCGACGTGCAGATGATGCAGAATCATCGGGATCAAGGCGTCGGTCACGATACGGCCGATGTCCACCAATGCCTGGCAAAGCGCTTCCGGCGGACGCGCAAAGACGGCCACCGGCGGCTTGCTGGTCCCGCTGGTATCTTGCAGGAAGTAGTGGAGTGCTGGGACCTGCGCTGGGGTCGTGACCCGTTGCAGCGCCATGCGAATATCGTCTACCAGCACGCACGGGACGCCCAACTGGTGCGCCAGGTGTCGCGCCGCCGTCGTCTTCCCAACCCCGGCGCCTCCACCGATGAGGAGCACCCGCCACCGGAGCGCGTCGGGCATCGCCGCCATAGGGTCACCACCCGCAATTCGTGCTTCAGCATCGCTCATCGGTCATATCTTCTCCGAAGACGTCAGTTCGTGATCCGGACGGTGAGCACGTTGATCGCGATTGTTTACGGCGGCAGCCGCGGGTTGAGCCAAGCCGTGGGTGAGCCGCGGGCGGGCGATCTGTCTCCAACTGCCGGAGCCAAGCCTCACGGGTGTGGCTCCGGCAGTTCGTGATGAAGGCGCACCACGGGTGGGCGCTGCCGCGCGTTACCAGTTGATGCGCGGCCCCTGAAACGGATTCGGCAGCGGGGGACACTCGGGCCTTCGGGCGAGATGAGGCCTTCCCTGATCAGGTGGTCCGCGAGCACTGGCTTGCCTGCGCTCGGGGGCTGGCCGCCGGGCAGGACGCCAATATCGGCGATGGGAACGATGGACAGCAGGTAGCCCTGCGCGTCGTCCTGGTCACCGCCCTGCTGCTCCCGTGTGCGTTGCTGGGTCTGCTCGTTCATGGGTACTCCTCCTGTTCAGTTATTGCGGGTGCCGTTACGGTCACTCCACGCAAATCGCACACGCAAACGCCCCCGGACGCCACCGAGGGCGCTTGCGTACTCGCTTTGTTGAGGCGGGCTACTGGGCGTTGCGGTTGTGGTTGTGGCCGAAGTTATTGATGTCGTACGGCGGCTTGACACCTCCGCCGCCAGGATCCCCGAGCGGACCCGTGTTGGGCGGTGGCCACGGCAGGCCGCCGCCAAGACCAACGAGCATTCCTTGTCCCATGATCCAAGCCTCCTCGTGTGTGATGGTGAGCCTATTCCAAAGGCTTGATGAACCGGATGTGGGCAGGCATGTCCCTGCCGGGCATCGGCGGGCCGTACGGATCGGTTGTGCCTGGCGGTGGCTCAGCCGCGAAGATCGGGGCGTTCCATAGCGCCAGGTAGCCTTCGACCTCGGCTTCCGCGGCCCGGGGAGCCTGGACGTTCTCCGCCGGATCGGCGGAGCGGTCATTCTCGTGGTTGCTGTTGACCGACATGGTTTGTCCTCCTGATCGTGCTGACGCAGTTCGAACGGCATAGCGGCCGTCGAATGCCGTTGGCCGTGTATGCCGTGTCCGGGCGGTGCCTGTTACTCCGCGAAGCGCTCGGGGAGCTGAACGATCGGATCCGCCGTGCGCGGGTCCACCGGCCAGTAGCGGCCGCCCTGAAGGGTGCCTCCACCCAGCGACGGGGGGTTCGGGAACACCGTGCCGTATGGCGGCGTGGGGGGACGAAGATGGGCAGCAGGTAGCCGCTCACGTCCTCCTGGGCCTCTTCCCCGTCCGCCGCCGTCCGCTGCTGTTCCTTCTCCGTCATGGCAAACCTCCCTTTCGTCTACGCGGGCGCCATTGCGAGCGCCGCGGCGGCCTTCGTCGTCTGTGTGAAGGCCGTGTATTCAGTCTCCCGATGACGGCGACGCGCGAACACGCGCAACTCACGCAGTTACGCACGCGATTCCCACGCGAGTCTGCGGGACTCTCGCGCACGCCGCCGGCGTCGCCGCGCGAAGGACGCGTGGGGCCGCCGTTCATCCAGACAGGACGGCCGTGAGCGGCAGCTATGATGGTGCACGGGACGAAACTCCCCGAGGGCAAGTCAGTAGACAGTGCGGGCAGGATCCAGCGCCATGCAGGAGCCAGAGACGCTGTTCGGTGACCTGCTGCGGCAGTATCGGGTCGCGGCCGGGCTCACGCAGGAGGCGCTGGCGGAACGAGCCGGCCTCAGTCCGCGGGGCATCTCCGATCTCGAGCGCGGCGTTCGCCGCGCGCCGCATCGCGACACCGTCCGGCTCTTGGCGGAAGCGCTGGGCCTTGCCGGTCCGGAACGGGCAGCGCTGGCCGGCGCCGCCGTGCGCCCCCGCGTGGTGAAGGGTACGCCCGGCGCCGCTCCGGCCAGCGGCAGCGTCGTGGAGGTGAGTCTTCCGGCCCCGGCCAGCACGTTTGTCGGCCGCGCTCGCGAGATCGAGGAGGTCCGAGAACTGCTCCGCGCGCGGCGCCTCGTAACCTTGCTCGGGCCGGGCGGCTGCGGCAAGACGCGGCTGGCGATCGAGGCGCTGCGTGGCATAGCCGGCGACTACCCCGACGGCGTCTACATGGTTGATCTGGGACATGGAATCGTGCCCGGATGGGAGGCGCAGGCGACCGCCGCGGCGCTGGGGCTGCGCGAGCAGCCCGGCGACGCGCCGGGGGCAGGCCTTGCGCGCCAGCTTGCAGCGCGGCGCCTCATTCTGCTGTTGGACAACTGCGAGCACCTGATTACGGGCTGCGCCGCACTCGTGGCCGAACTGCTCGTCCGCTGCCCCTCGCTGACGATCCTGGCCACCAGCCGCGAGGCGCTGAACGTCGCGGGCGAGGCGCGCTATCTCGTCCCGGTGCTCGAATTGCCGCCGGCTGGGACGCTGCACTCCTCCAGACAGCTCGCCGAGTTCGCGGCTGTGCGCCTCTTTCTCGACCGCGCCGCCGGCGTGTCGCCCGGCTTCACGCTGACCGATGCGAACGCGAAGGCGGTTGAGACGATCTGCCGTCGCCTGGACGGTCTGCCGCTGGCCATCGAACTGGCTGCCGCACGCACGCGTGTGCTGACGGTTGACCAGATCGAGAGCCGCCTCGCCGATCGCTTCGCGCTGCTGGGCGCGGGCAGCCGCCTGGCGCCGCCGCGGCAGCAGGCGCTGCGGGCGCTGATCGACTGGAGTCACGCACTGCTCTCCCCGACGGAGCAAGCACTATTCCGCAGGCTCGCCGTGTTCGCGGACGGCTGCACGCTCGAAGCGGTGGAGGCCGTCTGCGCTGGAGATGATCTGGCGGAAGCCGAGGTGCTCGACGTGCTGGCGCAGCTCGTCGACAAGTCGCTGGTTACGACCGCTGAGGAACGCGGCGAAGCACGATATCGGATGTTGGAGACGATCCACCTTTACGCCGTGGCGAAGCTGGACGCCTCCGGCGAGCGCTCCGAGCTGGCGCGCAAGCACGGCGCCTTCTATCTCGGCCTGGCTGAGCTGGCACACCCGCAGGTGCTGGGAGAGCACCAGGCTTGGTGGCTCCGGCGGCTGCGCGCCGATTACGGCAATCTGCGCGCAGTGCTCGAACGGTTATTGCCCGCGGGCGATGGGACGATGGGCCTGCGCCTCGCGGTCGCGCTCTGGCGCATGTGGAACGTGTACGGCGAATTCTCGGAGGCGACATATTGGCTGGAGTGTTCGCTTGAGCAAAGCGGCGACGCGCCGCCGACGCTGCGGGCCCAAGGGTTGGCGGCGGCCGGCCGAGCCGACCTGTGGCGAGGATTGCTGGACTCCGCCGTCTCGCGCTTCGAACAAGCCCTGGAGCTGCGGCGCGAGTTGAAGCAGCCGGATTGGATCGCAGACGTGCTACTCGCGCTCGGCACCGTCGCAGGGATGCGCGGCGACTACGACCGCGCACTCGGCGCCTCCGACGAGGCGTTGGCTATCTATCGACGGATTGGCCATAGCCAGGGTCTGGCGAGCGCGCTGGCGAACCTGGGGTATGCCAGCGCCCACCAGGGAGATCTGGCTGCGGCGACGGCGCATCTGGGCGAAGCGGTCGCGCTGTTCAGGGAGCTGGGCAACGCTCGGGGTGCGGCGAACGCGCTCGAGAACCTGGGCATGGTTGCCGTCGCATCCGGCGATCTCGTTACGGCGCTGACGCGCTACCGCGAGAGTCTGCGGCTGTTCCAGGAGATGGACGACGCCCGTGGCATGGCGCGCTGTCTGGAGAGCGTCGCCGCGGTGATGGAGCGCCGCGGGGAGCATGAGCGCGCCGAACTCTTGCGCACCGCCGCGGCGCGGCTGCGAGCAACGATCGTAGGAGGGGCGCAGACCGCCTGGACCGAGCGAGCCGCGCGGTCCGAACGCGACACCGAGATGGAGACATTACTGGGCGCGGCGTTGGCCGACCTGCCGTCAAGCTGAGCACTCAGCGGGCGGTTACTGCTGCTTTGGCGGCTTGCAGCCCGCTTCAGCGCACCAGTCGGGGTGCTGCGGCGTGAACGTGAACGGGCCGGAGGCCGCGCCGGCGTTCGAGGGTGCTCCGAGGCCGCTCGGCAACTGCAACCCGCCGAAGAGTCCGAGGAGAAAGTTCATGGCACGATCCCTCCCTGCAAGCGCCCTGCCCGCGCCAGCCACATCCTGCGTCCTGCAGGCAGTATCGTTGCGCCGGATCTCTCGAACCATTGGTTTGGCCACAGCGACAGCGTGAGGTTCCCGACACTTCCTCCCACGATCTCATGCCGGATACCACGCCGGTCGAACGAGGCGCGACCGCACGCCTTCCCCTTTCTCCATGGCGTTGCATCGCGTGGAGCACAATCTTCGATGGAGAAGAGAAGCTGTGGAATACGGTCTATTACAGGGTGGGAGGGCGGCCATCTGTCCCCTATTCCCTAACGCCTGAACCCTAACACCTATTCCCTGAATTCGCCGCTCTTGCCGCCGGCTTTGTGTGACAAGCGAACATCAGTCAGGCGCATGCCGCGGTCCACGGCCTTGCACATGTCGTAGATCGTGAGGCCGGCGACGCTGACAGCGGTCAGCGCCTCCATCTCCACGCCGGTTTTGCCGGTGGTTTTGACCGTGGCGCTGATCTCGATCGCGCTGGCGGCCTCATCCGGCGTCAGCTCGACCTTGATGCCGGTCAGCAGCAGCGGATGGCAGAGCGGGATCAACTCGTGTGTGCGCTTCGCCGCCATCACACCCGCCAGCTCGGCCGTGGTCAGCACGTTGCCCTTGGCGATCTCGCCCGAGAGGACGAGCGCGAGCGTCTCGGGCCGCATCAGCACGCGGCCTCGCGCCGTGGCCTCGCGCACCGTCTCGTCCTTGGCCGTCACGTCCACCATGCGGGCGCGGCCCTGCTGATCGAGGTGTGACAGACGGTCAGCAGTCATCCTGCCGGTTTTCCTCCGAAAACGCCGGGGCGCACAAACATGCGCCCCGTGAAACGACGTGGCTGTGTCGAGGTTGGCGCGATACAGGCGAAGCTCTGGACTTAGCCGCCGAAGACTTTGTACTCGGTGTCGTCCTGCAGCGCTTCGGGACCTTCGCTGGGCAGCGTCTTCGCGTAGTTCAGCGCAGCGTTCACGTCGCCCGACCAGATCTCTTCCGGCAGCTCGTACAGCACTTCGATGCCGTGGCCGTCCGGGTCGGAGATGTAGACGCTGTGCGTCATGCCATGGTCAACGCGGCGGTGGAAGACGACGCCCTTGCTCTGCAGGAAGGCGATCTCCTGCAGCCACGCCTCGCGCGACGGCCACTTGATCGCGACGTGGTTGATGCCGGTCTTGCGGGCGCCCATGTTCCACTCGTCGCCCGGATCCTGCACCGTGTCGGGGTTCTGCACCTGCATCAGCGCCAGGTCGTGGTGCGAGCCGCTGTCGCCGCGGTAGAAGCGCATGGTGATGCCCGGCCGGTCGGCAAGCTCGCCGCACTGCCGGAAGCCGAGAATGCCCGACCAGAAGGCGTGGGCGCGCTCGATGTCCTTCACGTTGAGTACCAAATGGTTGATGCCCGCGGGCGCGACCGGGGCTGTTGGAGGGGTAACCGCTGTCTGTTCCTGCGTGGTCATGCCGCTGTCCTTTCTTTCCGACGCTGTGGCCGGCATCGAAATCTGCGGAATCCTGAGGTTCAGTGTAGAGGAGATGCGCGCGTTCGGCATCGTCTGATTTCGTGCAAGTTCGCGCGCCTAACCCCGCTTTGGCTGGCGCCAAAGCTGTCGTTTAAAGTCTCCGACGGTTGCGCTGCGCTCTGGCCCCACAGGGGAAGGGTTCGGATTGAGGAGAGCCAGAAGTGCGAGAGACGAACTCTCGGCTTCTCCCGCAAGGACACCCCGACCCCGCCGTCTGGCGCAGCCGGGAACGCTCTAGAAGTCCCTTTCCCGCCTCGGGAAGGCACAGACCTCGCCTGCAAAAGCAGGGTTAGGTGCCCGCCCTGCTCACAGCGTCGCCAGCAGCCCGGCGCTGAGCGCGGCGCGGCGAGGCAGGCTCTCGACCAGTAGCTGCTCGTCGGCGGCGTGAGCGCCGCGCCCCTCCGGCCCGAGGCCGTCGAGCGTGCCCAGGCCGAGCGCCGCGGTGAAGTTGCCGTCGCTGCCGCCGCCCGTGGCGCCCTCACCCAGCTCAACGCCCATCTCGGCGGCGATCGCCCGCGCCCGCGCGAACAGCGCTGCGGTGGCGGGGCTGCGCTCCATCGGCGGCCGGTGCAGGCCGCCTGAAACGGCGATGCGGGCGCCCGGCAAGGCCGGTTGCAGGCCGCGCAAGGCGCCATCGACGCGCTGGGCCTCGTCCGCGCTGGAGACGCGCACATCCACCTCGATTTCGGCCCGCGCGGCCACGACGTTTGACCGCGTGCCGCCGCGCAATACGCCGGCGTTGAGCGTGGTGCCGCGCTCCGGCGCGTTCAGTGCGTGCACGGCGATCGTCTGGTGCGCCGCTTCCAGCACGGCGCTGATGCCCTTCTCCGGCTCGACGCCGGCGTGCGCGGCGCGGCCTTCGATCGTCAGCGTGTAGCGGCCGGTGCCCTTACGCGCCGTCTTCAGCGCTCCCGCGGGCAGCGGCGACTCGTAGACCAGCGCGTGGGCGCAGGCGCGGGCCAGCTCTTCGATCAGCCCACGCGACGAATGGCTGCCCGTCTCCTCATCCGAGTTGAAGAAGACCCAAAGCGGGCGGTTGGACCGGCCTTCGAGCGCCCGCAGCGCGTAGAAAAGGCAGACGATCCCGCCCTTCATGTCGAACACGCCCGGCCCGCGCATCACGCCCGCGTCGATCGTCACGGGATACTCGCGCAGGCTGCCGAGCGGCCAGACCGTGTCGTAATGACAGAGCGCCAGCGCCGGCTGTGCCTCCCTGCGGCCGGCAATGCGCACGACGAAGTGGTCACCATTGTCACGCTGAGGGAAGCGTTCGATGGCGCCGAGCGGGGCGAAGAGGTCGAGCAGCCGCCCGGCCATCCGCTCCAGCGCGGCGCGGTCGTCGGTGGGCGATTCGATTCCGGCCAGCTCGGCCACCAGCGCTGCCAGCTCCTCGACGCGCGGTTCGAGCGCACTGCGCACGCTTGCGGCGACGGACACGGCGGTGCTCCTGATGCCTGAGATCGATAGATCGACCTGTGATGGCCGCTTTCCTAGACCACGACGCGCGTCCGGGCGGTCAGCGTCTCCTCGCGCACCAGGGCGGCGCGCAGCCGTGCCTCGATTACCTCATGGCCGAGGCCGGGGCGATCGAGTGGCACGGGCATCAGGCCGTCGCGCATCAACAGTGGCGGCTCAACCAGATCCTCGCGGTAGCGTTCGCTGAAGCTGCTGATGTCGCCCGGCAGCGTGAAGCCCGGCAGACTGTTAATCGCCACGTTGGCCGCGCGGCCGACGCCGAACTCGTGCATGCCGCCGCACCAGACGGGGATGCCGCGGGCGCGGCAGAGGTCGTGCACGCGCTTCGCCTCGCCCAGCCCGCCCAGCCGCGAGACCTTGATGTTGATGATGCGCCCGGCGTCGATTTCCAGTGCCTTGCGCGCGTCCTCGGCGCTGTGAATGCTCTCGTCAAGGCAGATCGGCGTGCGCAACTGCTGCTGCAAGCGCGCGTGGTCGATGATGTCGTCGTCGCCGAGCGGCTGCTCGATCATCATCAGGTTGAAGCGATCCAGCGCCCGCAGCAGCGGCGCGTCGGCCAATGTGTAGGCCGAGTTCGCGTCCACCATCACCGGCAGGTCGGGGAAACGCTCGCGCACGGCCTCGACGTACTCCACATCGTGGCCCGGCCCGATCTTCATCTTGATGCGGCGGTAGCCCTGCGCCGCCGCGCGCGCCACCTGCTCCACCAGTGCCGCCGGCGACGTCTCGATGCCCAGCGAGATGCCGCTTTCGATCTGCGGCCGCGCCTTGGCGCCGCCCAGCGCACGCGCGACGGAGATGCCGCGGGCGCGGGCGTCGAGATCCCAGCAGGCCATCTCGATCCCGGCTTTGGCAAAGTTGTTGCCGCGGACTTTTTGCCACAGCGCGGAAACGCCCTCCGGCGTCTCCCAGTGAGCGCCCAGCAGCGACGGCGCCAGGAAGTCGCGCAGCAGATGCCAGCAGGTCTCGGTCGTCTCGGGGCAGTAGTAGGGGTCGGAGGGGCTGGCGCACTCGCCCCAGCCCTCGGCGCCGTCCGCGGTGCACAGGCGCACGAGGATGTGCTCAAGGTGATCTTTGGTGTGGCTCGACGTGGTGAAGGGCCGCACCAGCGGCAGCCGCGCCAGATACAGGTCGATGCGTTCGACGGTGTAGGCCATCGTCACAGCTCTCCTTGCGCCCGCCTCAGCAGATAGAACACCCGGCGGCCATCCGCGCCGTCCACGCGCTGCACGTCCATCGCGACGTAGCCGGCGGCGAACGCTCGTTGGAACGCCTCGCGCACCGCCCGCTGCCAGGCGGCGGCCCGCGCCAGATCGCGCGATCGCAGCGCCGCGATCTCGGCGGGAATCTCGATGCGCAGCGGCCTGCTCGACCTGGCGGCGGCATCGCTCCACGCGCAGGCGGGCAAAGGCGTGCGCTGCACGAGGTCGAACGGCTCGACGTCTCCGCCCAGCCATTCGTGCGTGCTCGGCTCGATGGGCCACTCGGCCAGCAGCCGGTCGCTGTCCAGGCCGGCGTTGAGCGCGTCGCTGCGTTCGCCGAAGAAGTTCGCCTGATAGGTCCGGCAGACGGCGCCCAGCCGGTGCAGGTTGAAGTTGGCGTTACCCGCCTGCAGCGGGTCGAACGACCAGGCGACGAGCGCCAGCCCTTGCTCGCGCGCCCACTGCCGCTGCGCCTGCTTCAACCGGCCGCCGAGCCCGAGGTCGCGCAGCGATTCGTCTACCGCGGCGAGCTGCGAGTAGAGCGCCCAGCGGCCGCGAAAGCGGCCCAGGTAGCCGAAGGCGAAGCCGGCCAGCCGTTCGCCGTCTGCTTCCCGAGTATCTCGAATAAAGGCGCCGAGCACGAGCCCGCCGGCGTGCTGCACGCTGACCATCGTCGCCACCGGCACCACGTAGCCGTCCTCGATGATGCCCCAGGCGCGCCGCTGCAGCTCCTGGCAGGCGCGGTACTCGGCCACGCTCTCGACCGGGCGAACGGTGACGGCAAGCGCGACCGCTTCCATAGCTCCGCTCCGCTCGACGCGCGGTTCGGGCGGTGCCCGCCCGCGCAAACCGCCGCTCGCCGTGTCATTGTAGCGTCTGCTGCGGCGGGCCGCGCGGCCGGTCAGCCTGGCGGTCGCCGGAGCGCGGGACTCCAATTGACTCAGGTTCCGACCGCCCCGTACAGTCGCAGTATCGTGAAGCATGCCGCCTGGGACGGACGATGCGCGACTTCCCTGCGTATTCCGTAGATCAGGTCTGCCAACTTTCGGGCCTGACCCGTCGTCAGATTGCGTATTGGAACCAGACGGGCTTCTTCTCTCCTACCTATGCCGTGGAGAGTCCCCGTACGCCCTACAATCGTGTGTATTCGTTTAAGGATGTGGTGGGGCTTCGGACGATTGCGCGGCTCCGGAACACACCCCACAGTATCCACCTGCAGGAGCTGCACCGGGTCGCGACCTGGCTCAGCCAGCACCCAGCGGAATCCTGGCCCAGCCTGGCATTTTACGTCGCGGGCAAGCATGTCTACTTCGAAGACCCTGAAAGCGGTGCCAGGCTCGCGGCTCGGCCGTCGGCGCAAACCGTGCTGCCGATAGCTATGGCCCGAATTATCTCAGAGACGCGAGCTGGTATCGCGAGCCTCAGGGAACGCGGACCAGATACGATTGGCCGCATTGAGAAGCATCGCTACGTGGTTCACAACGTGCCGGTTCTTGCCGGCACCCGGATTCCTACCAAAGCCGTGTGGAATTTGAGCAAGGCCGGCTACGATACGGCCAATATTATCCGCGAATATCCACGTCTCCGTACCGAAGATGTGGAGGCAGCGCTTGCATATGAGACCAAACGCCATACCCGTGCTGGCTAGCCGCGGTGCTCATGCTGCTGCTTATGGACGAAAACGTGCCGGATTCGGTTTCGGAGTTCTTCCGCGGGCGAGGGCACGAGGTCTATCTCGTTCGCGATCTGTTCCTCCCCGGAACGCCGGATCCCGTCATCGCGCTTGCCGGCGATCGGCAGCACGCCATCATCGTCACCTGGAACCATAAGGACTTCAAGCGCCTTGCCACGCGCATCCCAGTTGGCGAGCGACTGCGCTTCCGCCATTTGGGCCGCATCAACTTTCGCTGCAACGAGGCGCATGGAAGCCGGCGCGCCGAAGAGCTGATCGAGTGGATTGAGTTCGAGTTCGCGCAGGTGCAGAAGCGCAGCGACAAGCGCCTGATGATCGAGATCGGCGAGACGAGCTTCCGCGTAATTCGGT
The DNA here is from genome assembly GCA_937879875.1 of uncultured Chloroflexota bacterium. Taxonomy (GTDB): domain Bacteria; phylum Chloroflexota; class Dehalococcoidia; order CAUJGQ01; family CAUJGQ01; genus CALFMN01. The sequence goes on from CALFMN010000072.1 coordinate 39,556, forward strand.
AGGCAGCCGGTTCGCTCAACCCGGCGGCAGCTCCTCGGGCCGCGGCGGCCGCACGTCGGCACTGAAGCGCTCCTCGCTCACGCCGAAGCGGGCGAAATTCTCCCGCGCCTCATTCAGGCTCACGCGATTTGGACCAGTCGCGATGTTCGCACGCGTGAACGAGACCCAGTCGTCCTGCCAGTAACAGACCTTGCAGATCTCGTCCGTGCCAGGCGTTCGCTGGTCGAACGTTAGATAGCCGCAGCACGGGCAGGGATAGCGTTCGTCGGTCATTCGATTACCACGCGCCCGGCGCCTGCCAGACGATCTCGCCGCCGACGACCGTGAGCAGCACGCGCGTCTCGGCGATCTGCTCGGGCGGGCAGGTGTAGATGTCGCGATCCAGCACAACCAGGTCCGCGTATTTGCCAGGTTCGATCGAGCCGGCCACGTCCTCGTCGAAGCCGGCGTAGGCCGCCCAGTGCGTGAACGAAAGCACCGCCTCGGCCCGCGTCATGCACTGCTCCGGATGCCACGGCCGCGGCGCCGCGCCCGGCCGCGCACGCGTCGCCCCCGCGGCGATGCCCAGCAGCGGGTTGGGCGACTCCACCGGGAAGTCGGAGCCGCCGGCGATCGTCACGCCGCTGTCCAAAAGCGAGCGCCAGGCGTAGGCGCCGGCCACGCGGCCGCCCAGCCGCTTCTCCGCCCAGGCTGAGTCGGAGGTGCAGTGCGTCTGCTGCATCGAGGGAAGCACACCCAACTGACGGAAGCGTGGGATCTCGGCCGGCGCCAGGATCTGCGCATGCTCGACACGCAACCGCCTTCCACGATCGCCGGCCAGCACGCGCTCGTAGGCGTCGAGCACGGTGCGGTTGGCGCGGTCGCCGATGGCGTGGATGCAGACCTGAAAGCCGTGCGCAACCGCGTCGCGCGTCCAGCGTTCCAGATCGGCGCCGGCAGCCAGCTCAAGGCCGCTGTTTTCCGGGTCGTCCGAATAGGGCGAGAGCAGCGCCGCGCCGCGCGATCCCAGCGCCCCGTCGGCGTAGAGCTTGATCGCGCTGATCGAGAGCCTGCCGGCATAGCGCCGCTCCGGGCCGCGCTCGCGCCACGCCTGCCAGGTCTTGCCCGGCCCGTTGATCGCGCCGAGCACGCGGAAAGGGAAGCGTCCCGCGTCGATCAGGCCTCTGTACGTGGCGATCGTGCGCTCGTCCACGCCCATCTCGTGGATGCCGGTAAGGCCGAAGCGCAGGCACTCCTGCACCGCCGCCCCGACCGCGCCGGCCAGCTCTTCGTCGCCGGTCGGCGGAATCAGTTCGCGCACCAGCCCCATCGCCTGGTCGATCAGCACGCCGCTGGCGTGCCCGGCGGCGCCGCGCAGAATGCGGCCGCCCGGCGGGTCCGGCGTCGCGTCGTCGATGCCCGCCGCGGCCAGCGCCGCCGAGTTCACCCAGAGCGCGTGGCCGTCGACGCGCGTCAGCGCCACCGGGCTTTTGAGCGCGGCAGCATCCAGGGGCGCGGCCGTAGGAAAGGCGTTCTCGGGCCAGGCGGTCTGGTCCCAGCCTCGGCCCGTAATCCAGGCGCCGGCGGGCCGCTCGGCGGCGCGGGCGGCCACGCGGCCCGCGGCGTCGAGCGCGGATGCCGCGCCCGCCAGATCCACGCTCAGCCGCGACTCCGCGAGGTTGCGTAGGTGCGCGTGCGCATCGATCAGGCCGGGCAGCACGCTGCGGCCGAGCAGGTCGATCTCGTCACCGCGCGGCGGCAGATCCTCCGCCGTGCCGACCGCGCTGAAGCGGCCGCCCTCGACAGCCGCCGCCGAGGCCACGGTGCCGGCGCGGTCCTGTGTATAGATTCGACCGTTCAGGAAACGCATCACAGCTAACTCCAGGGCCATTGATCTGCGAGAACAGGCCAGCCGTACCGATCGGCTGGAGCCGGGCAACGCGAACGCAGTCTGACTTCAGAGTGCCGGTACGCTGTCCGCCTACGGTCAATGCTCCGTTCGGCGCCCGGGGCGCAGGCCGGCGCGTTCACCAGTGCTATCCCGGTAGTAGCATGCCGTTACTCTATTTCGGTCATGCCCGGCGCGGGAAGGGCAAGCGTATTATGTGCGCGGAACAGTTCTCATCGGTTGAAAGGCGGGAGCCCATGGCAAGCCCGGCAAGCGATGCTCATTACCCAGAACAAACCTCGGCATCTCACCAGATTCGTGTGCTCGTGGTCGATGACAACGTACTCTTCCGCGAGGGGCTGGTGGCGCTGCTCAAGCAGTACGACGACATCATGATCGCCGGCCAGGCGTCAAACGGTCACGACGCCGTACGCAAGGCAACGCTCGTACGGCCCGATGTGATCCTGATGGACATCTCGATGGCGAACATGGGCGGCGTCGAGGCGGCGCAGCGCATTCACCAGGAGGTGCCGCATGTGCCGATCGCCATGTTGACCGTGTCCGACCAGGACGACGATCTGTTCGCCGCGATTCGCGCCGGCGCCCGCGGCTATCTGCTCAAGACCGTCGGCATCGAGGAGCTGCACGAGGCGCTGCACACGCTCTACGAGGGCGGCACCACGATCACGCCGCATCTCGCGCGCCGCCTGCTTGAAGAGTTCAACCGGCTCACCGCAGGCCGGCGCACGGGTGGCGAGGAAGAGGTTGCCAGGCTCACGGCGCGCGAGCGCGAGGTGCTGGAGCTGGTGGCGATGGGCCAGAGCAACCAGGAGATCGCCGATAAGCTCGTGGTGGCCGTCAATACGGTGAAGGTGCATCTGCGCAACACGTTGGAGAAGCTGGAGCTGCGCAACCGCCAGCAGCTTGCCGCCTTCGCAGTCTCACACGGCCTGATCACCGATATCCGGGGTGAGGACCGCGACGCGGAGTAGCCGGGAGACGGCACGATCGCGGCGCTGCACCGATCTCCGACCGGCTCCCACGGGCAGCCTCCGTTGCTGAATTGACCTCGCATTGACCTCGCCATGCAGCGGCGCCGCAGGCGCTCGGTGTCACTCCGCGGTAGGATGGGAGGGTGACTGTGCAACACCCTCCCGAATCTGAGTCCGACGCCGGTGCGGCGCTGCCCGCCGTCGCCATCGTCGGCAGGCCGAACGTCGGCAAGTCGGCGCTGTTTAACCGGCTTGTCGGCGGGCGCGTGGCGCTGGTCGAAGACCTGCCGGGCACGACGCGCGACCGCATCTACGGCGTGGTGGATTGGCCGCGCCGCCCCTTTCGTCTGATCGACACCGGCGGCCTCGAAGACGGCGCCGCGGGTGGCTATCCGGCGCTGATCCGCATGCAGATTCAGCGCGCCATCGACGAGGCGGACGCGATCCTCTTCGCGGTGGATGTGCGCGACGGGCTGACCGCTGCCGATCTCGAGGCGGCCGAGTTGCTACGCCGCGCGGATCGTCCCGTCGTGCTCGTCGCCAACAAGGCGGATAATCCCGGCCGCCGCGCCGACCTGGCGCAGTTCTACAGCCTCGGCTTCGGCGAGCCGATTCCCGTGAGTGCCTACCACGACAGCGGCATCGCCGACATGCTGGACGCGCTCGAACCGTATCTGCCCGCCGTGGCGGCGCCGGATGAGACCGAGACACTGCGCATCGCCATCGTCGGCCGGCCCAACGTCGGCAAGTCGGCGCTGCTGAACGCGATCCTGGGCGAAGAGCGCGTGATCGTGAGCAGCGTGCCGGGCACGACGCGCGACGCGATCGATACGGCGTTCACGTTCGAAGACCGCGAACTGGTTTTGGTCGATACGGCGGGTATCCGCCGGCGCGGCCACATCGACCCCGGCGTCGAGAAGCACAGCGTGATGCGGGCGCAGGATGCGATCGAGCGGGCGGACGTGGTGCTGGCCGTGATGGACGCGCTGGAGATGCTGACCGCGCAGGACAGCCACATCATCGGTTTCGCCGAAGAGTCGTTCCGCTCGCTGGTGATCGTGCTCAACAAGATCGACCTGATCGAGCGCGTGGGCGAGTGGCGGGCAGACCTGACGCGGCTGGTGCGCCGGCGGCTGAAGTTCGCGCCCTGGGCTGAAGTAGTCTTCGTCTCGGCGCTGGAACGGCTGGGCATTGACGAGATGTTGCGCGCCGCGGTCACGGCGGGCGAGGCGCGCAACATGCGCATCAATACGCCGCGGCTGAACCAGATCGTCAAGCGAGCGCTGGCCAAACACAGCCCGCCGGCGGTGAGCGGCCGACGGCTGCGTGTGTTCTACGTCACACAGGCGGAGACGAAACCGCCCACATTCGTCTTTTTCGTCAATAGCCCGGATCTGGTTCATTTCTCGTATGCGCGATACCTTGAGAACAGCCTGCGCGAGGCCTTCGCCTTCCGTGGTACCCCCATCAAGCTGACCTTCAAAGGCAGGAGCGGCGCCGAATGACCTGGCAGTATGCCCTCGTCGCCGTGATCGGCTATCTCTGCGGCGCGGTGCCGTCGGGGCTGTGGGTCGGCAAGGTCGCGCGCGGCATCGACATCCGCGAATTCGGCAGCGGCAAGACGGGCTTCACCAACAGCATGCGGGTGCTGGGCTGGAAGCTTGCCGTGGTCGTGTTCCTGCTCGATCTGATCAAGGGCGCCGTGCCGGTGCTGATCGCGCGCCTCTTCTTCAATGGCGCGCCGGTGCAGGCGGTGGCCGGCATCGCGGCCATGGTCGGCCATGTCTGGCCGGTGTACGTTGGCTTCCGCGGCGGCCGCGCGGTGCTGGTCGCCTTCGCGGCCACGACCGTGATGATGCCCCTGCTGGGGCCGATCATGATCGCGATCGGTCTCGCCATCGCCCTGCCGTTCGGCTACATCTCGCTCGCCTCCGTCGTCGGCAGCGGCGTCATGGCCGGCATCATCGCCGCGCTCGCCTTCCTCGATCGCGTGCCGCCTGAGCTGCGTGTGCCACACGCCTACGGCGTCTTCGGTGTCGTCGCCGCGACGATGATCGTGGTGCTGCACCGGGACAACATCCAGCGGCTGCGCGCCGGCACGGAGCCGAAGTTCGGTCAGGGCGGCCAGCGCCGCCGTGGTCCAGGCCGCGCGGATAGCCGGCCGTAAGGCACCCATCCTCTCCCGTCTCATCTCATGGCCCCCAATACCAGGGGAAGGAGAGGATTCTCCCGTGAGCGTTCCGTGGCCGGTGCGGCTAACCCTGTTGGGACGTGCGGCCCTCCGCAACCGGCACGTGTAACCCGACGCCCTTCGGATCGCTCCAGTCCGGATCGCCCCTTTCCCCTAAGCAGGTGGCCTCAGTTGAAGTGCACTTTTCGAGGCCGTGGTCCATAAGGCTCACAGGCGTGGATGTGGGTCGCTGACCGGACATCAGAAAAGGTGCACCTTAACCTGGGCTACCTGCTTAGTATTGGGGGAAAGGGGCCGGGCGTATGGGGGCCGGCCGCGGTCACACGGATGGTTTGACAGGCCCGAAACGGCATGACACACTTTCGTCAAGAGGCGTGGCCGTTTCCGAAGCCCGCGTACCCGTACGAGGCTCCCCTGTCCGATTCGGCCGCCCCCGAGGGGGCCGGCGGTGGCGCAAGCCAGTTCGTTGACCGATCTTGCCGATTCGTCGCAACCGCTGCGCGCGGCGCGTTTGGCGGCGCTTTCCGATCTGGATCGCGAGCGCCTGGACGAGCTGGCGGCGCTGCTCGCGCGCGCCAGCGTCGAGCGGCGGCGCGAGATTGCCGGCCGGCTGCTCGACCTCAGCGAAGACGATGCCACGCTGAACTTCGAGGCGGTGTTCGCTCACCTGCTCGGCGATGCCGACGCCGAGCTGCGTCATCGCGCGCTCGACGGCCTCTGGGAGAGCGAGGACCGTACGCTGCTCGACCCCTTGCTGATGGTGCTGGGCGCCGACCCGGACGCCGGCGTGCGCGCCGCAGCTGCAGCATTGCTCGGCAACTGGGTGGTGCGCGGTGAATTTGACGCTCTCCGCCCGCGCGACAACGAGCGCGTGCTCACTGCGTTGCGCGCGGTCGCCAACGACAAGGCGCAGCCAGTCGAGCTGCGCGGCCGCGCGGTCGAAGCGCTCGGCGCCAGCAGCCAGACCTGGGTTCATGACCTGATCGAGCGGACCTATCGCGATCCGGCGCCTGAATTGCAACTTGCCGCGCTGCACGCCATGGGCCGCAACACCGACGCCGCCTGGCTGCCGACGCTGTACCGCGAGTTGAGCAGCGACGATGCGCAGCGCCGCTTCGAGGCGGTCGAGGCGGCGGGCGAAATCGGCGAAGAGGAGGCCGTGCCGCGGCTCGAGCCGCTGATCGATGACCCCGATCAAGAGGTTCAGGAGCAGGCGATTCGCGCCCTGGGCGAGATCGGCGGGCAGCGCGCGCTTGATGCGTTGGGCCAGCGCCTGCACGACCCCGATCCGCGCATCGCCGAGGCCGTGCAGGCGGCGATCGCCGCGGCTCGCGCCGAAGAGGGATTGATCGGCGCCACGCCGCGGACGCTGCTGAACGGCGAGGCGGCCGAGCTGGACGAGCTCGAAGAATGGGACGAGGACGACGAGCTCGACGACGATGATCGTGACAACGACGTTGAATAGTGCGGCGGGCGAGGGGGCGCGGCGGTGAGGCGCACGGGACAACGGCTACGCATCGAAGACGCGGTTTCCTCCGGCGGCATCGTCTACCGCCGCACGGACGGCGGCTTTGAGGTCGTCCTCTGCGGCCGCCTGCCGCAAGGCATCTGGGGGCTGCCGAAGGGCACGCCGATTCCCGGCGAGACGCTGGAGCAAACGGCGCTGCGCGAGGTGCAGGAGGAAACCGGCCTCGAGGTGCAGATCGATCGCAAGGTCGGCGAGATCGAGTACTGGTTCTCGCGCGTCGAACAGGGTGTGCGCTTCCACAAACGCGTGCATCACTATCTGATGGTGCCGACCGGCGGCAACACCGCCGATCACGACCACGAGTACGACATCGTGCAGTGGTTCCCACTGTGGGACGCCGAGCACGCGCTGACCTACGCCAACGAGGCGGAGATTCTGCGCCGTGCGGCGGCGCTCTTGAACGCCCGCGTCGAGCGCCCGCGCGGCACGCTGGCGGAGGGCGCGTGAGCCGGGTCCGGCGCCGCGTGGCTGGCACTCAAGCGCGCTTGCGCGCTACGGTGACGTTGGCAGCCCAACCGCTCGCGTAAGACATGGTTTCAAAACCGGCTGATTGAACAGCGCAGGCGCACGAGTTGCGACCAGGCTGCGGGTTTTGAAACCATCTGCAAGGAGACGCGGCGTGGCGCTCGAAGTCGATGATGTGGTCGCGCACGGCGCCCAGGTCCGTTTGCGCCGCAAGCGCCACGGCGACGCCGAGGCGGACTACCGCTGGCGCCGCGATGCGGAGCTGGCCCGCTTCGATGCCGCGACGCCCTTGCGCGTCTCCTTCGCCGATTTCCTGGTGACGTATCAGGAAGATCTGCGCTATCCGAGCCCGTTCCGGCGCGTGTACGCCATCGAGACGCACGAGGGCGAGCACATCGGCAACGTGATGTACTACAACATCGACGAGCGCAGGGGCGATGCCGAGCTGGGCATCACGATCGGCGAGCGGCGCTACTGGGGCGCCGGCTACGGCCGCGACGCGGTGCGCACGTTCGTGCGTTACGTGTTCGAGTTCACCGCGCTGGATCGTATCTATCTGAATACGCTCGACTGGAACGTGCGCGCCCAGCACAGCTTCCGCGCCGCCGGCTTTGCGCCGATCGGCCTCAATCGCCGCGGCCTGCACACCTTCGTCTCGATGGAGATCCGCCGCGAGTGGGTCGAGCGCGAGGACCGGGAGAGTCGGCAGGCCGAGAATCGGTAGCGGGCCGGCGCCGCGCGAGCAGGAGAGAACCGCGGGGGGGCTTCTCCAAGAAGCCCCCCCGCGTGGTGTTTCGTCGTAACGGGCCGCACCGGCCGGGTTGGCTCACGGCCTCGGATGCTAGCCGCGCTTCGGCAGCGAAACCGTTGCCGTACCGGGCGAGGTCTTCTGCCCGGAGGGATTCTCTGTCCAGATCTCCAGATCGACGAGGTTCTCGCCGTGCTCCTGGCGCTTGCCGGTGATCACGCCGCGGCAGGTCATCTCCTGCGCCGGGTAGTCCATGCCGCGGTAGCTCACGCCCCATTTCTTGATCGTGCCGCCGCTCGGCGCCACCCAGTCCCAGAGCAACTGGCCCAAAAAAGCGTGCTTCAGTGCGCCGTGGACGATGATGCCGTTCAGCCCGGTGGACCTGGCGAAATCCTGATCGTAGTGGATCTGGTAGAAGTCGCCGGAGCCCGCGGCCCAATGCACGAGCTGCTGCGTGGAGGGGTTTTTGACGAGCTTCGGGATCTCCTGCCCCACCTCCACATCCTCGAAGTAGACCTTATTGCCGGTCGCCGCCGCCGTCGTCATCGCGCGTCGTCCTCTCGTTGTCGCGTTGCAATAAACCGGAGCCGGCCGAGCGGCCGGCTTAGTACTGAATGCCGGTGCCGCGGGACTTGGCCACCACCTGGCCGAGCTGGTTCTTGTAGGTCGTTTCGGTCGTGGTAATCAGCATCGTGCCGATGCCGCCCTCGCGCTGGGCGATGTCCGCGATGTGCGAGCTGACGGTGAGCGTGTCGCCGGCGCAGATGTCGCCGAAGTACTCCATCTCGGTGCCGCCGTTCAGCCGACGCTTGAGGCCGGTGTTGAACTCGCGCATGCCGCCGCGGCGGCCGCCGAAGGTTGGGTCTGAGTACTTCGGGTTGAAGATCGGGGTACCGAGGTAGTGCGGCGGGGCGAGCAGGCCGCGGTAGCCGCGCCGCTTCGCCTCGTCTTCGTCGTAGAAGACCTGGTCGGTGTGGCCGACCGAGCGGGCGAACATACGAATGCCGGTCTTGTCGACCTCGTTGGTTGAGGGCTCCGACTCCCTGCCGATGGCGGCCTTCATCTCCTCGGTGATGAGGTTCTCGGCCACGACTGCCTCCTCATGCTGTTCGTTGTGGCTGCTCGCGGATCCGGGCCGCGCGTCGCGATCCCGGTCCGGCACGGACCACACTACGCGCCGCCGGGTGGCTTGTCAAAGTCAAGCGGCGCGCTGCTGCCCCGCGGGGCACCTAACCCTGACTTCCCTTGCGGGAAGTCTGTCCCTTCCCGAGGCGGGAAGGGACTTCTGGAGCGTTCCCACCGTCGTGCGACGGCGGCGGGACCGCGGTGTCTCTGGAGGAAGATTGGGAGGCGCCGCCCATCCCAGCAGGCGGCACACGCGGACGCCGGTATCGCCGCGCGCCGCAGCAGTCACCGCGAGCGGCGAGTGAGCTGCCGCGCACCCCACGAGGACGCCCCTGCCTCGCCGCCGTCGCACAGAGTATGGAGCGCTCCAGAAGTCCCTTTCCCGGCTCGGGAAGGGACAGCCTTCGCATGCGAAGGCAGGGTTAGGTGCCCCGGGCGCCCACATGGACACCGCCGGTCTTGGGAGCCAGTGCCTCAGGCGGTTTAGCTGCGCCCCGCGCCCCGAGCAGCCGCTCCCCGCGTTCCTGCAACTCCTGCAGCCGCGCGGCCGCTTCCAGCGGCGATATGCGCAGCACGTCGAGCGCCGCCAGCTCCGCCAGCAACTCGGAGGCGTCGCCGCTGTCAACGCTGTTCCCGTTTCCTTGCTCCCTCTGCCCTGCCGCCCGCAGCAGCTCCTCGGCGCGGGCGGCCACCAGCGGCGGGATGCCCGCCAGCCGCGCCACATGCACGCCGTAGCTGCGATCGCTGCCGCCTGGCCGCACGCGGTGCAGGAAGACCAGCCGCCCCGCCTCCTCGATCGCCGCGACGTTGAACGGGCGCAGGCGCGGCAGTGTGCGTTCGAGCGCTGTCAACTCGTGGAAGTGCGTGGCGAACAGCGAGCGTGCGCCGACGTAGTGATGCAGATACTCGACCACGGCCTGCGCGATCGCCATGCCGTCCTGCGTGCCGGTGCCGCGGCCGACCTCGTCCAACAGCACCAGGCTGCGCCGCGTGGCATGACGCAGGATCGTCGCCGTTTCGATCATTTCGATCAGAAACGTGCTCTGCCCGGCGCTGATGTCGTCCTGGGCGCCGATGCGGGTGAAGATACGGTCCACCACGCCGATGCGCGCCGCCGCGGCGGGCACGAAGCTGCCGATCTGCGCCAGCACGGTGCAGAGGGCGATCTGCCGCAGATACGTTGATTTGCCGGCCATATTCGGCCCGGTGATCAGCGCGATCTGGCAGCCGTCGCCGGCGGCGTCGAGCGCGCAGTCGTTGGGGATAAACTCGCCCGGCGCCAGCCGCTCCTCGACCACCGGATGGCGGCCGCCGTTGATCTCCAGCCGCAGCGAGTCATCGATGGCAGGCCGCGTCCAGCCATGCGCCACGGCGGTTTCGGCGAGGGCGAGATCCACATCCAGCCGCGCCAGCGCGCCGGCGCTGCGCAGCAGCCGCGTTCGCTGGCCGGCCAGGGCGCGCAGCAGCCCGGCGAACAACTCCTGCTCGAGCGCGGCGGCGGTCTCCTCGGCGTGCAGGATCTGCCCTTCGCACTCGCGCAACTCCGGCGTGATAAAGCGCTCGGCGTTGGCGAGCGTCTGCTTGTGCCGGTACTCCTTCGGCACGTGCGGCAGATTCGGCCGCGTGACCTCGATGTAGTAGCCGAAGACTTTGGTGTAACCGACCTTGAGCGAACGGATGCCCGTGCGCTCGCGCTCGCGCCGCTCCATCTCCAGCAGCGTGCCCTGGGCGCCGTCCACAGAGCCGAGCAGTTCGTCCAGCCGTTCGTCGAAGCCGCGGCGGATCAGCCGCCCTTCCTCCTCGGCCACGCCGCGTTCGATCAGCTCCGCGGCTTCCGGCACGCCGTCGAGTTCCGCCATAACGGGTGCGAGCGCGGCCAGTGGCGCCAGCTCCTCGCGCAATGCCGGGACGCGGCGCAGCACGGCGGCGAGGCCGCGCAGATCGCGAGCGCCGGCCACGCCCTGGCAGACACGTCCCGTCAACCGCTCGATGTCCGCGAGCCGGTCGAGCAGCCCGACGAGCCGGCGACGGCGCGGCGCATCGCTCACCAGCGCGGCCACGGCATCGAGCCGCGCGTCGATCTCGGCCACGTCGAGCAGGGGCTGGCTGAGCAGGCGGCGCAGCAGGCGTCCGCCCATGGCCGTGCGCGTGCGGTCGAGTACGGCGAGCAGGCCGCCGCGGGCTGCGCCGCTGCGGGCGCTGCGCAGCAGGTCGAGGTTGCGCCGGCTCTGCGGATCGAGCGCCAGATAGCGCGCCGCCGCGTAGGTGCGGAAGCCATCCAGCAGGCCGAGCAGATCGGGGTTGGTCTGCTGCAAGTAGGCGACGATCGCGCCGGCCGCGCCAGTTACTGCCGGCGCGCCGGCGCAGCCGAACGCTTCGAGCGAGGCGACCTTGAGCGCACGTTCCAGCGTCTCGGCCGCGGTCTCTGGCTCAAACAGCCGCTCTTCGAGCCGTGTGGCCGTGCCGGCGTGCGGCAGGCCGGCGCCGGCGGGCAGCAGGCATTCCGCCGGCGCGACGCGGGCCAGCTCGGCCTCGAGCGCGGCTTCGGCATGCTCGCCGGCGAACTGCGTGGCGGCGAACTCGCCGGTGGTCACGTCCACGTAGGCGAGGGCGAGCGTGTCGGCGTGGCGGCAGACGGCGGCGAGGTAGCTGTTCTCGCCCGGCCGCAGCAGCTCCGGCTGCGAGATCGTGCCCGGCGTGACGATGCGCACGACGCCGCGGTCGATGATGCCGCGGCCGGGCTCGGAAAGCTGCTCGCAGACGGCGACCTTGAAGCCGCGGGCGAGCAGCCGCGCCAGATAGCCGTTCAGCGCGTGATGGGGAATGCCGGCCAGCGGCACGCGCACGCCGCGTCCGAACTCGCGCGAGGTGAGCGTGATGTGCAATGCCTCGGCCACCCGGTGGGCGTCGTCGTCGAACGTCTCGTAGAAGTCACCCAGGCGGTAGAGCAGGATCGTGTCCGGCGGGCATTCCGCCTTGATTTCGAGATACTGGCGTCGCGCGGGGGTGAGCCGCGCATCAGAAGGCTGGGGCTGGGACACGGCCGCTTCCTGCCCGATTATGTCCGGCGGTCGGGCCATTCTAGCACGGCGCGGATCGCGGCGGGGCGCGGCCCTCCTCGCGCTCTCAGGCAGATCGGCACTCGTCAGGATGCCGCGGGCCTGGTGGTCTTGCGCATTACGTCTCGGCCAGTTGCAAACGATCCAGCCCTCCAGCCGAGGGGACGGGGTACGCGGGCCGTCCGCCGGTCAGTTGTCTTGCATCGCCGCCGCGAATGTCACACGATTGTTGTACACGGAACAGCGCCAGCAGGAAGCAGCGAAACGTGATGGCCGATTCCGGCAACGCCGGCGGTCGAGCGACGGCGCGGCGCGGCAAGGATGCCCGGCGCATCGGCGATCCGGCCCCGGTCGCTCCACCCGACAACTCCCTGGCGGCAGTGCTCAGCGCCGGCGGGCGCCTGCTCGACGCCGTGGCCTGCGGCGTGCTCGTGCGCGACGGACAGGGGCGCATCGTCGCCGCCAACGCCGCCGCGCAGCGCATGCTCGGCCGCAGCATTGCCGAGATGCAGAGCGCCCCGCCCGGCCGCCCGCCCTGGGACGCGATCGACGAAGACGGCCATACGCTGCCGTATGACGAGCATCCGCTGGCCACCGTGCTGCGCACCGGCGAAGCGCTGCGCGAAGGCGTGATCGGCGTCCGCCATCCCGATGGACAGATCCACTGGCTGCAGGGCGAGGTGCATCCGCTGGCGGGACCGGCTGGGCACCCGGACGGGGCAATCGCCAGCTTCATCGACGTGACGGAGCGCATCGAGGCCGAGCGCCGGCTGCGTGAAAGCGAGGCGCGCCTCCGCGCCCTCAGCGAGCACGCCTCCGATGCGCTGGTCGTGCTCGCATCGGACCAGAGCGTGCGCTTCGTCAGCGGTTCGGCGGAGCGCATCTCCGGCTTTACGCCGGCCGAGCTGATCGGCCTGCGGCTCGGCCAGTTCCTGCATCCGGACGACCGGCCACGGGTCAGCGCCGCGCTGCATGGGCTGCCCGAAGGCCGATTTTTCGCCGCCGAGTTCCGCTTCCGCCATAAGCTCGGCGGCTGGCGCGTGCTCGGCGCGGTGATCCAGAACCTGCGGCACGACCCCGCGATCGACGGCGTCGTGATTAACGCGCGCGACATCACCGAGCGCCGCCGCGCCGAAGACGCCCTCCATCGCCAGAACAACTACCTCGAAGCGCTGCACGAGACCGCGCTGGCCGTGGTCAACCGCCTCGACGTGCGCGAGCTGCTGGAGGCGATCATCGCCCGCGCAGGAGCGCTGCTGGGCGCCGAGCACGGCTACGTCGATCTGGTTGAGCCGGGCACGGATACGATGCGCGTCTCCGCGGCCAGCGGCCTCTTCCGCGATGGACTGGGCAACCGCATTCGTCGTGGCGAAGGCGTGGCCGGCAAGGTTTGGGCCAGCGGCGAGCCGGTCTTCGTGGCCGAATACGCCGCGCTGGCCGACGCGATTCCGCGTCTGCGCGGCCTCGTACACGCCCTCGTCGGCGTGCCGCTGACATCGGGCGGCGAGGTCGTCGGCGTGCTTGGCCTGGCCTTCACGGAGCCGGGACGCGGCTTTGGCGAGACCGAAGTCGCAGTGCTGACGCGCTTCGCCCAGCTCGCCTCGCTGGCGCTGGACAATGCGCGGCTGTTCAGCGCGGCGCAGCAGGAACTGGCTGAGCGCGAGCGCTCCGAGCGCGCCTTGCAGGCCAGCGAGCAGCGCTACCGCGACCTGTTCGAGAACGCCAGCGACGTGGTCTACACCTATGACCTCGACGGTAACTTCACCTCCGTCAACCGCACCGGCCTCGATCTGTTCGGCTATACGCTCGATGAAGTGCGGCAACTCAACATTCGCGACCTGCTGCCGCCGGCCGAGCACGAACAGAGCATCGATCGCACCGGGCGGCGGCTGGCCGGCGAGCAGCCCGGCGACAACATCCATCTCGTGCTCGCCAAAGACGGCAGACGCACTCCCCTGGAGACGCGCGCCCGCGTGATGTACGAGAACGGTGTGCCCGTGGGCGAACAGGGCATCGGCCGCGACATCAGCCGCCGCCGCCAAACCGAAGAGCTGCTGCGCCGGCAGAACGGCTATCTGGCCGCGCTGCACGAGGTGACGCTCGCGCTGTTGCACCGCCGCGACGTGGGCGGCGTGCTTGAAACGATCTCCGCCACCGCCGGCCGGCTGCTCGGCACGGAGCATCGCCAGGTCTACCTCGTGGATGAGGAGCGCGATCGGCTGGTCGAGGCGGTGAGTGCCGGCCGCTTCACGGCGGGCGCGCACGAAACCATCCGCCGTGGCGAAGGGCTGGCCGGCGCCGTGTGGCAAACCGGCGAGCCGCTGGTGGTTGAAGATTACCAGGTGTGGGCGGGGCATGTGGGCGGCTTTGACTGGATCCATGCGGCCGCCGGCGTGCCGCTGCGTGCGGGCGAGCGCCTGCTCGGCGTGCTCGGCGTCGTCCAGGCCGAGCCGGGGCGCCGGTTCGGGACAGACGAGATCGCCATACTCGAACAGTTTGGCGATCTCGCGGCGATCGCCCTGGAGAACGCCCGCCTCTACACCAGCCTCGAAGAGCGGTTGCACCGCCTGCAAACGCTGACCATGCTCAACCAGCTCGTCTCCTCATCGCTGGAGATGGCCGAAGTGCTGAGCGAGATCGCTCGTGCCACCGTGCGGCTGATCGACGTCCCGTTCGCCTCGTTCTGGATCGCAGACGCTGCCGGTGAGTCGTTGCAGATGGCGGCCTACTCGGACGAGCAGCTCGGACGCGGCTTCCCGCAGCGCACGCTGCGCGCCGGCCAGGGCGCGGTGGGCTGGATCTTGCAACAGCGCCGGCCGCTCAGCATTCCCGATGTGACGGCCGATGCGCGGGTGGCGGGCGCCGCCTGGTGGCACGAGCATGGCCTGCCGAGCTTCTACGGCGTACCCGTCATACTCGACGGCGCGGTGCTGGCCGTGCTGTCGCTGAACAGCCGGCAGCCATTTCGCCCCACAGCTGACGATCTGCGGTTGATCGAGAGCTTCACCGCGCAGGCGGCCGTGGCGATCCGCAACGCCTCGCTTTATCAGGCGCTGGCCGCGTCTGCCGCGCAGCAGGCGGCGGCGCGCGCCGAGCTGGCCGGGATCATTGCGCATCTGGGCGACGGCCTGTTGCTCTGTGACACCGCGGGCACGGTGACGCTGCTCAATCCCGCGGCGGCGAATCTGCTGGCGCTGAGCGACGCCGAGGCCCGGCCCGGCGCGGCCGAGCCGGCGTACTTCCGCCACATGACCCGCGACGGCGCCCTCGTGCCGCCCGGCGAACTGCCGCTGGCGCGAGCGCTCGCCGGGCAGCCGGAGCCGGCCCGCGAGCTGGTGGTCGCCATCGCCGGGGAGCCGCGTGTGCTCTCCGTCTCCGCCGCGCCGCTTGCGCTGCCCGAGCGGCCCGGTCTGGCCGGCGCGGTAGCGCTCTTGCGCGATGTAACCGATGTACGCCGCGCCCAGGAACACGTGGCAGCCTCCGAGCGCTTCCGCGCACTCGGTGAGATGGCGAGCGGCGTTGCCCACGACTTCAACAATCTGCTGGCGATCATTCTCGGCCGTGCGGAGCTGCTGGCGGTGCTCACCCGGCCGCCCGATGGCGACCCGCGGCTCGGCTCGCATGTCACCGTGATTCAGCAGGCAGCGCTCGACGGCGAACATACGGTGCGGCGGCTGCAGGCTGTCTCCGGCGTGGCGCGGCGGCCGGCGGGCGGGCGGGTGGACGTGGCGGCCGTACTGGAGGATGTCGTCGCCTTCACGCGCCCGCGCTGGAAAGACCGGGCGCAGCAGCAGGGACAAACGATCGCCGTGCGGGTCGAGGCCGAGCCGCTGCCGCCGCTGGTGGGCGAGGCGGCGGATCTGCGCGAGGTGCTGGTGAATCTGATCTTCAACGCGATCGATGCGATGCCGCATGGCGGCACGATCACGCTGCGGCTGCGGCGCACGGGCGACGACGCGCTGATTGAGGTGCACGACACGGGCGTGGGCATGACGGAAACGGTGCGGCGGCGCGTGTTCGACCCGTTCTTCAGCACCAAGGGCGCCGCCGGCACCGGCCTTGGCCTGTCGGTCTCATACGGCATCATCGCGCGGCTGGGCGGCCGCATGGCCGTGACGAGCGCGCCGAACCAGGGTACGACGGTGACGGTGGCCCTGCCCTACCGCACCGCTGAGCCGAAGCCGGCTGCCCCGAGCGCTGCTGCCCCGCGGCCCGCGCGCGTGCTGCTGGTGGATGACGAGGCGCCGGTGCGCCAGACGGCGGCGGCGCTGCTGGAACTGGACGGGCACGCCGTGGTCGGGGCGGAGAGCGGCGCCGCGGCCCTGCGGCTGCTGGCTGCGGGCGAACGCTTCGACGTGCTGCTGACGGATTTGGGCATGTCGGAAATGACGGGCATGCAGCCAGTGGCGGCGCTGCGGGCGCAGAGCCAGACATTGCCCTGCGTGCTGGTCACGGGCTGGGGCAGCGAGCTGGGCGACGCCGATGTCGCCGCAGCCGGCGTGCAGGCTGTGCTCAGTAAGCCCTTCTCACGAGAGCAGTTGCGCGACGTGCTGAACGCCGTGCTGCCGCCGCGGGTTATGGGCTAAATCGGCAAGCGCCGGGTCGCACTGATCGAGACCCGGCGCACGTCGATCTGCGCGGGAGCCTCAGCGCCAGCTCGCCGATGGCCAGGTGTCCGGGTGGCGCGCCGGCGAGACGACCTCGGCAGGCGCCTGGAACGGGGCGCCGGCCAGGACGTTGATGCGATCCGAGCTGTGCGGATCGTAGTCGGTGTGGCAGTGCGGGCAGAGCACAACCTCGTGCTCGCCGCAGGTGTCGCAGGGAATGCGATCCGGCTCCCACGCCGGCGCCTCGGCGCTCTCTTCGTCGAAGCATTCGGGGCTCGCATTGCCGCAGCTTGGGCAGCGATACCAGCCGATCGCCATCTCGGCACCTCCCGACGGGCACACCCGCTTCGTCCAGCGAGTGTATACCCGCCGCCCGCCCGCGCCACCCCTCCAACGGGTGAGGGGCCATCGGCCCTCACCCTCGTGTATGGTCACGGTCCTGCAGGGTGGGAACGGGCCGGTGCGCCCGCCCGCCCCGCCGCGCGGCCGCCGCGTGCGGCGCGGCGCTGGGGCGGCGGCCCTGACGCCGGCAGCAGCCCGCACCGCTGCGGGGGCCGGCGCGCCCGCATGGCCAGGCGCCTGCGCCCATTCGTTGCACGAGGGGCGCAGGCGCCGATCCGGCACGCAGCGTTCCGTGGCCGGCGCGATTGCCCCAGGTGCGGTGTGATGCCTTCCACAACCCATACGGGTAACCTGATGCCGTCGGAGTCGTGCTCCGCATGATCGCCCTTCCCCCAATACTAGACGGCTGATGTGGGATCATTCGAGCGGCAGGCCGCGGCGCCGCCAGGCGGTGAAGCGGGTGAAGGCCGCCAGTTTGGCGGCCAGACGCGTGAGCAAGCCCCAAACGGTGGGCGCACGCTGCTGGTCGAGGCGAACGCGGTCCTTGAGCTGCTTGAACCGATCCTCACTGCGTCCCGGTGACGGCGTAAGCAGCGTCACCGTCTCCGCGGCCAGTGCCTGACTGACGGCCCGCCCGGCGAAGCCGCGGTCGCCTAGCACGCCGACGTGGCGGGCATGAGCCAGCAGATCCACGGCGGCATCACGCTCGTTGACGGCCGCGGGCAAGAGCGACCAGGTGGCGGGCACGGTCGTGTCGGCGCTGCCGACCAGCCCCGGGCGGAAGCCGTAGAACCAGGCGTTCAGCGCGGCACAGTAGCCGAAGCCGGCGTGCAGCTACTGGGGACCATGCCACTGGTCGGGGTCCGCCACGCGTTGGCGCTGCTTCACGGGCACGGGCGTGGTGTCCACGATCAGCAGCGGCGCCCGGGTCACACCAGGGAGTGCCGCCCAGTGCTCGCGCCGCCCCGCCAGCGCTCCCCGCAGCCAGCGCGTGCGCCGGTTGAGCGCCGACTGGGCCGGCAACACAGGAAACAGGGGGCGGAAGTCGTGCGCCAACCGCCGCAGGAAGCGCCGTTCCGAGTCCACCCCCAGCAGTTCACGGGCGCGGGCGAAGGTGAGGATGGCGCTATCCGGACAGGCCGGGGCAGGACCCGGGCGCCGTGGCGGCGGCTGGGCTACCAGCCAGTCGTCGATCAGGCAAACCAGTACAATAAGCAGGTCCGCGGTCGGCATCGTCGTGGTCCTCCAACCGTCACGATGTCACTGAGGACGTTCCTCCCCCAAATCGATCCCACATCAGCCGTCTAGTATTGGGGGAAAGGGGAAGGGGGAAAGAGGGCCACCCGCTCCAGCAAGGCCACGGGCAGCGTCGCGAACACCTGCTGCAGCGGCAGCCCGGTTGCTCCGGCGGCTGCCTGCGCCTGCACCGTCGCGCCGGTGAAGACGTCGCGATAGGTTGTGCCGGCGCCGACGCCGGCCAGCAGCAGACGCGTCCCGCCCCACAGATCGGCCGGCGACGGCGCGGTTTCGCCCGGCCGCGTGCCTGCACGCTCCAGCCGCGCCGGAAAGCGTGGCACAGCCACGACGATCTCGGCATCGCCCTGCCGCCGGGCGAAGGCGATCACGTGCTCTGCCCGCTCGCCGGCCGCTTCCAGCGCCGTGTAGCCGGCTTCGGCGCCGAAGAGGGCGGGCCAGCGCTGCCGTAGCGCCAGCGCATCGTGCGTCACCAGCAGCTTGATGCGGCCGTCTGCCTTCGCTGCCCAGAGATCGGCGGCGAGGGCGGCCGTGTCGCCGCGGGCTTGCACAGTGCGCCGTTGCAGTTCGCAGAGCGCGGCCGAGCGCCGCTCGTAGTCCACGGGCCGGCGGTTGTCGGGGTCCACTAGGCTGAAATCCCACAGCTCCGTGCCCTGATAAAGATCCGGCACGCCGGGGCAGGTCAGCTTCAAGAGCGTCTGCGCCAGGCTGTTGACCATGCCGAAGGCGGCAAGGCGGCGCACGAACGGCCGGGCGGCTTGCACGAAGGGGTTGTGCTCGGGCTCAGCAAACAGCGCCGCGACGAATGCCTGCAACGCGTCTTCATAGCTGGCGTTCTGCGTGATCCAGCTCGTGTGCAGCTTCGCCTCGCGCACCGCCTTGAGCATGTATGCCTGCAAGCGCTCGGCGAATGCCGCGAAACCGGGCCGGTCATCCGCCTCCAGCAGTTCAAGCGGCCAGGCGCCGGCGACCGCCTGATAGAGGTGATATTCATCGTTACGGTCGGGATAGCGCTCGCCGTGCATGCTGCGGCCGTGCCTGCGGTTCAGCCGGCTCCACTGCCGCAGGGCGCGGCGCCACTCGTCCGGCAGCTCGGAAAGCACGTTGAGCCGCGCTCGCACGTCCTCGCTGCGCTTGGTGTCGTGCGTTGAGCTGGCGAGCAGCGCCCGCGGGAAGCGCGCCTGCCGTTCGCTGTTCTGGCGGTGAAACGCCGCGATCGAACTGCCGAACTGGTCCGGGTCGCCGCCGACCTCGTTCAGCGAGATCAGGCGGTTGTAGCGGTAGAAGGCCGTGTCCTCAATGCCCTTCGCCATCACCGGGCCGGTGACCTGCTGAAACTTGAGCGCGAAGTCGAGGCGCGGGTCGCCGGGGCCGCTGACGCCGCCGCTCAGCGTCAGGGTTGCTTGGATGAAGGCGAAGATCGATGGGTCGACCAGCGGGTTGAGGCGCCGAGCGCGTGTCAGCGCCAGATCGATGTAGAGCAGATCGCGCTCCGCGATGGCGACGTTGCCCGCCGTATCGGCATCGGCGCGCACGTAGGTGCGGTAGATCGGGAAGCAGGCGATCGCCTCCACCAGCGCCGCTGTAAGCGCGGTGAGCGAGAAGTCGCGGTACCAGCGGTTTGCCGCGGCAATGCGGCTGAGCTGCAGGGCGAGAACGTTGACCTCGCTCGCCAGCACATTGCGCATGATCTGCTTTTTCGCCTCGTAGACCAGCTCGCGGTAGCGCAACCGCTCGCCGGTGAAGGCGGCGTAGAGCGCATCGAACGCGCGTCGCTGCGAGCCATCGACGAAGATGCCATTGACGGCGTTGAGGAAGTCGTAGCCGGTCGTGCCGTCCACCGGCCATTCGACGGGCAGCCGCTCGCCATGTCCCAGAATTTTCTCCACCACGATGTACAGCGGCCGCACCGCGGCGCCGCGACTGCCGCGCAGGTGCTCGACAAGCTGCGGCTCCGCCTCTGCCGCAGCGTCCGGCGTGTCGCTGGCGTCTGCTCTCGCCGGCGTCGCGTGCATCTGCGCGTCGGTGCAGCGAGCCAGCACAGAGCTGGCCTGCAGGCGCCAGAGATAGGCCGCGGGGTCCAACAGCCCATCGATGTGGTCGATGCGCAGCCCCTGCACCATGCCTTGCGCCAGCAGCCGCAGCACGAGCGCATGCGTGGTGGCGAAGACCTCCGGCCGCTCCATGCACAGTGCCGCGAGCCCGTTCACATCAAAGAAACGCCGGTAGTTGATCTCGTCGGTGGCGACGCGCCAGTGGCTGAGCCGGTAGGGCTGGCGCGAGAGCAGCTCGGCCAGGGCATCGTGGCTGGCGCTGTCGTTCGGCCGGCCGTTCAGCGCCGCGACCGCTGCCTCGATCGCCGAGCGTACGGCCGGCGAGCGGGCGGTCAACTCCTGCAGGCGCCGGCGGATCACCAGCACCTCGCGCCGGCCCTGCGTAATGCGCTCCGTGTCTGTTTCCGTCGTCGCTGGCAGGTTTCGGGCCGCGGTGATCACGCTTTGCAGCTCCAGCAACGCGTCGTCCTGCGCCGGCAGCGCGGCTGCGGCGGACTCGAGCGCCGGCTGCAAGGCGTCGGCATAGGTCGCCGGTGCAAGCGGCAGAATGTGGTCGTAGTAGTGGATGCTGAAGGCGCCGCCGGCGAAGGCGAGGCGCAGCTCGCCGCGATCGAGCACGCGGCCGAACTGGTCGCCCAGGATCGGCAGCAGCACGGTGTCCGCCATCTCGGCGCGGGGCGGGCGCCAGTCGATGTCGAAGAAGCCGGCGTAGGGCGAGGCGCGTCCGTTCTCCAGCACGTCCAGCCACCAGCGATTGCCGCCGCCGACGCTCATATGGTTGGGCACAACGTCCAGCAGCAGGCCGAGCGCGCACCGGCGCAGCTCGCGCGCAAATTGTCGCAGTCCGGGTTCTCCGCCCAGTTCCGGGTTGACCTCGCCGTGGTCGATGATGTCGTAGCCGTGCATACTGCCGGGTTCGGCCTTGAGAATGGGCGAGGCGTAAACGGCGCCCACGCCCAGCTCCGCGAGGTATTTCACCCGGCGGCGCGCATCGGCGAACGTGAACTCGTGGTGGAACTGCAGACGGTACGTCGAGGAGGGAGCGAACGGGTCTGCTGCCAGCCGCTCCAGGCAGGCGGCGATTTCCGGGACCGGGGGCGCGTTGTTCACCAGACCCTCCGCCGGCAGCACTCCGAAAGCGACGCGCCGCCGTGTTCGAGCATCGCCGCCCGCGCACCGCTGCGTCGCTGGCGCAACGGGCTATCTTTTCCCGCCGCCCGCCTATCCCTGATTTCGCAGGCGAAATCTGTCCCTTCCCCACAGGGGAAGGGTTGGTTTGAGGGTCGCCGTTTGTTCTCAGACAACCCCTCCCCGGTGGGCCAGAGCGCAGCGCAACCGTCGGAGACTTCTAAAGCAAATCCGAGCGCGGGGTAGGTGCAGCGGGCCAGGCGGCGTGTACGATCGGCGCCACGTGCCGGATGAAGCCTGAACCGGAGTGTGGCGATGCCCGATCCGCACGCGCCCGTGCCGGCGCTCGGCGCAAGGGTTGACGATGAGCGGACGACGTTCCGCGTTTGGGCGCCGGCGGCTCGGCGCGTCGATCTGGAGATCGAGGGCCGCAGCACGCGGCTGCCGCTCGCGCCCGACCGGGCAGGCGAGGGGCTGTTCTCCGTCAGCGCAATCGGCCTGCCCGCCGGGACGCGCTACCGCTACCGGCTCGACGGCGGCGATGCGCTGCCCGACCCGTGTTCGCGCTTCCAGCCGGACGGCGTGCACGGCCCATCGGCCCTGGTGGACTTCGCCGCCTTTCGCTGGCGCGACGATGGCTGGGCCGGGCTCTCGCGCGAGGGGTTGATGCTCTACGAGTTGCATGTGGGCACGTTCAGCCCGGAAGGCACGTTCGACGGCGTGGCGGCGCGGCTCGACTATCTGCGGGCGCTGGGTGTGACGGCGATCGAGCTGATGCCGGTGGCCGACTTTGCCGGCGCCCGCAACTGGGGCTACGACGGCGTTGCGCTCTACGCGCCGAGTCGCACCTACGGCGGGCCGGCGGGCTTGCAACGGCTCGTGGACGCGGCGCATGCGCACGGCCTGGGCGTCGTGCTCGACGTGGTATACAACCACCTGGGGCCGGAGGGCAACTACCTGCGTGCTTTCAGCCCGCACTACTTCACCGACCGCTACCGGACGCCCTGGGGCGAGGCGATCAACTACGATGGCCCGCATTCGCGCTGCGTGCGCGCGTTCGTGCTGCAAAACGCCGAGCAGTGGCTGCGCGACTTTCACATCGACGGCCTGCGGCTGGACGCGACGCACGCGATCCACGATCGCGGCGAGCCGCACATTCTGCTTGAGCTGCAGCAGCGCGCGCGCGCCGCGGCCGGCAGCCGCTCGATCGTGTTGATCGCCGAGAACGAGCACAACGATCCGCGCCTCGTCGCGCCGCCGGAGCGCGGCGGCTACGGCCTGGACGCCGTCTGGGCCGACGACTTCCACCACGCGGTGCATACTGCGCTCACCGGCGAGCGCGACGGCTACTACGGCGGCTACGATGGCAGCGCGGCAACGATCGCACAGGCCGTGCGCAACGGCACCCTGCGTTCGCAGCGCTCAGGAGCCGGCGCGCTGCCGCGCGATCGCGCCGTGTCCTGCATCCAAAACCACGACCAGGTGGGCAATCGCGCCTTTGGCGAGCGGCTGAGCGCGCTGGTCGATCGCGATCTGTACCGGCTGGCGGCGGCGCTGCTGCTGTTCGCGCCGGAGCCGCCGCTGCTGTTCATGGGCGAGGAGTTCGCGGCCGCGACACCGTTCCAGTTTTTCACCGACTTCGAGCCCGAGCTGGGCCGGCTTGTGACCGAAGGGCGCCGGCAAGAGTTCCGTGCCTTCCGCGCCTTCACCGATGACATACTGCGCGAGCGCATTCCCGATCCGCAGGCAGTCGAGACGTTTCGGCGCTCCAGGCTCGATTGGAGCGATGCGCAGCGCCACGCGCCCGTGCTGCGCCTTTACCGCGATCTGCTGCACCTGCGCCGCGCCGACCCGGTGCTTGCAAACGCGGATGGAGTGGTCGAGTCCGGCGCGATCGGCGAATCTGCCCTCTGGGTGCTGCGGCGGCGCGGCGACGATGTCCGCCTGCTGCTCGCCAACCTGGGCGATGCGCTGCGGGTTCCGGCCTCGGCGTTGCCCGCGCTGACGGCCACGCCGCGCCGCCTGCTCTCCACGGTCGATCCTGCCTACCATCTGCCCGATAGACTCGAGGAGGACGCGGCCTTGCCCGCCGCGCCTGAGCGGGACGATCTGATCGTGCTCCCTCGCCGTACTGCGCTCGTATTGGCCGGCGGTCGGCCCACACAATCTCCTCTTGCCAGCAGCGATCAAACGGACCTTTCGCCCTCGGAGCGGTACTCGGTACTGCCGTCGCCTACTCGTCCGCCGACGATACGGGATTTGCCGATCTGGCGATCGTGGGCACGGACGGCACGCCGCGGGCCGCGATCTCGGGCAACGGGCTGAGCATTCGCGCCGAAAGCTGGCCTCCCGATGGCGCGACGCTGTGCATCACGACGCAGGCACAGCCGCTGCCCCGCTGGGGTGCGTGGATCCGTAGAGCTTGCGGCAGCGGCCCCGGCGCCGGCCGTGTGTTTTCCCAGTACCTGGCGCCGGGGCAAACCGCTCAGCGCACCACGGCCGCTCACCTGCGAGTCAAACACCGCGAATACGGCGCGACGCAATACGAGTATCGCAGCACAGCACTTGCCGCCGCCGGACTTCGCGGAAATGAAGGCACTATCGCGCGGTCGCGGAATCATAACAGGCGGCGTGCGCCGAGAACGGGCGCGCCGGCAGGGTCAAGGTGTGCCCACGCCGCGGCGGCACAGCGCAGCGGGGCGCCACCACGCCCGCCCGGTACGCTGCGCACCACTGCACCCAGCCGGCGTGCCCCGTCCCTGGCTCACCTGGCCTGAACCACTACACGGCGGGTCAAATGTCGGTGTTGCCCAGGCACTTCTCGCACTCACCGTAAAGCTCCACTCAACGGATTGTCCCACAGCCAGCCGGTAAGGGCCGTTCGTGAACGGCCCCTCATGACATATGATGCGAAAGCCGCGAGCAGCAGCGTGCTGGGTCGCCGGGAAGCTCGGCAACGAGAAACCCTGCCGGGTCGCCGTGCGCACGAGGCGTGCCCGTAGGCGCGAGCGTCGGTCGGTCGTACGCCGCGGTGTACGATGAATACCGCGATTTGCCGCCGAGCGCAGGAGCCCACGAGTGGCGAAGAACTTTCGACAGTTGCGGGAGCGCATACTCTCCGATCCGATGCGCCGCGAGCGGATGGAACAGTACGGTCGCGCGATTGAGGATGCGCTGACGTTAGGCAAGATACGGGAATCTCGTCAACTCACGCAGACGGAGGTGGCAGGTGTTCTCGAAACGTCGCAGGCCAACGTCTCGCGCGTCGAGCACGAAGAAGATCTGTATCTCTCGACGCCCCACGACTACGTCGCGGCGCTGGGCGGCCGGCTTGAGTTACGCGCGGTCTTTCTCGACGGCGTGATCACGCTTGACGTGCCGGAGAAAGAGCGACTGAGTACGGGGCGTCGATGAGCGGAGCAGCAGAGCGCGGCGGGCAGGAAGCCTTGAGGCCGCGGCGTCGGTTCCCCGTGCCGTGCTGGGCGGGTGCGGTTCTTGCCGATGGAAGACGCTTTGAATTAACCGACTTTGAGCCGGTCCGCGAGGAATACACACCGGACAATCGAGTCTACCAGGCGGCCAAAGCAGAGCTGCGCCTGCGGCTGACCGTACACATGACGACGCGCAGCGATATCTCCCGTTTTGCCTGGCAGCAGGCGGTGACATTGCACAACTCCGGTGAGGTTCCTGTTGCGCTGCGTGAGTTACTCGCGTTCGTCTCGCCGCACAAGGACGAGCCCTCGCCTAACGCCATGTGGCTGCACGGCCGGCAGATGAATTCACCCACGCTGTTGCATCGCTTCGGCGCGGACCAAGACCACGCAGACTATTCCGGCGATTTCCGGCACACCGATTCGCGCCAAACGTCCTATATCAGCTCGGGGATGAGCATCGAGGTCCCCGGGGCGACTCATTTGGCCAGGCTTTACGGATTCACTACTTCTGACCGCCAGTTCACCGAAGTTCGCCGGAGCGTGACGCCTGAGGAAGATCGGGTACTTCACTTCGAGTGCGCCTGCCTGCTCGACGGTTACGTGCTGCAATCGGGTGAGAGCGTGACGTCCGAGACGATGCTATACCTCAGCGGTGACGATCCGTTCGCGCTGATCGACGAGTATGCCCGCGCCACGGCCGAGGCGATGCAGGCCCGCGTGCCGAAGCGGGCGCCGAGCGGCTGGTGCTCGTGGTATTTCTACTGGAACCGCGTCTCCGAAGGCGACGTGCTGCACAACGTCGAGACGCTTCGTCGCGAGCGCGGCGCCGTCGAGCTGGTGCAGATCGACGACGGCTGGCAGTCGGCCACCGGCGACTGGCTCACGCCGAACGAGCGTTTCCCTTCCGGCATGGCCGCGCTGGCCGGGCGCATCCGCGAGGCCGGCTTCGTGCCCGGCCTGTGGCTCGCACCGTTCGTCATGTACAAAGACTCGCACACCTTCCGCGACCGCCCCGACTGGGCGATCCGCAACCGCGACGGCTCGATCCGCTTCCTCCAGACATGGCTGGGCGAGTGCGCCGCGCTGGACTGCACCCACCCCGAGGCGCAGGCCTGGCTGCGGAAAGTGATTGGCACGGCGGTCTTCGGCTGGGGCTATCCGTATCTCAAGCTCGACGCGCTGGTGTTCGCGGCGCAGGAAGACGCGCGCTACCACATGCCGAACACGACCGCGGCGATGAACCTGCGCCGCGGCCTCGAGATCTGCCGCGCGGCCGCCGGCGAGGAGACGTTTCTGCTCGGCTGCACCTGCCCCTTCGGCCCGGCGATCGGTCTGGTCGATGCGATGCGCGTCGGGCCGGACGTGGACGCGCTCTGGTTCAACGGCCAGCGCCCCTCCGCCTTCCACGCGCTGCGTATGACCCTTCCGCGCTGGTTCATGCACCGCCGCTTCTGGCTGAACGACCCCGACTGCCTGATCGCCCGCGACAGCGCCGAGCTGACGCTGGGCGAGACGCGCACGCTGGCGACGGGCATCGCGATCAGCGGCGGCAGCGCCAT
Organism: uncultured Chloroflexota bacterium; assembly: GCA_937879875.1. GTDB lineage: Bacteria > Chloroflexota > Dehalococcoidia > CAUJGQ01 > CAUJGQ01 > CALFMN01. The sequence goes on from CALFMN010000072.1 coordinate 65,909, forward strand.
GCTCAGCGATGATCTCGCGACGCTTTCGCCCGAACGCCGCGCCCTGGCCGAGAGCGTGCTGCCGCCCTACGGCGTGGCGGCACGGCCCGTCGATCTGTTCGAACGCGAGCTGCCGCGCCTGTTCGTGTTTGAGCAGGAGGCGCCGCGGGCAGGCCGTCGCGTCGTCGCGCTGTTCAACTGGGCGGACGAGCCAGCAGAGATCGCGATCGACTTCGCGCGGCTCGGGGTACCGGCCGGCCAGGCACAGCATGTGCTCGAGTTCTGGGAACGGCTGTATCGCGGCGTGATGCACGAGCAGATTCCGCCAGAACAGATCGAACCGCATGGCTGCCGGCTCTATCTGCTCACGCCGGACGTGGGCCATCCGCGTGTCGTCGGCGCCGCCGCGCATACGAGCATGGGCGCGCTGGCAATCGCCGCCGAGCGCTGGGACGCGGCGCGGCGCGAGCTGAGCATCGCGTTGGCTCCGCCCTGGGAGCGGCGGGACAGCCTGTTCATCGGCCTCGCAGATCCCTTCCGCGAGGCCGGCTTCAGCGTAAGCGGCGCGACGGCCGCCGAGCGGTCGGGCGCGTTGCTGCGCGTCGAGGTTGACCCGGCGCTTTCGCGGCAGATTGTGATCGCGTTCGACCGCTGAGCCTTCTCGCCCGCTCGCGGCGTTGACCTGCGCCCCGCCCGCTCGTAGGCTCAGGCTGCGCGGGCGATGCCGTGCTGGCAGGTTGATCGTTAAATGGAGGAGGCACGCTATGGCCCGCGATTTGCCACGCTTTTTCCCGGTTCGCCAGAGTGTGCCCGACGACAGGCTCGACGACATCGCCGCCGTGCTGGCCGAGGAGTTCTGCAAGCTCGATGGCCGCGTGCGGCCGGGCATGAGCGTGGCGATCACCGTGGGCAGCCGTGGCCTCTCGCGCATGGCGGAGTTGGTGGCGCTGGCGGTGCGGGAGCTGCGCCGGCGCGGCGCCGAGCCGTTCGTGATTCCGGCGATGGGCAGCCACGGCGGCGCTACGGCCGAGGGCCAACGCGAGATGCTCGCCGGCTATGGCGTGACCGAGGCGAGCGCCGGCTGCCCGATCCGCTCCTCGATGGACACTGTGCTGGTCGGCACGACGCCGAACGGCTGTCCCGTGTACTGCGACGCGCAGGCGTTTGCCGCCGACGGCATTCTCGTCTTCAACCGCGTCAAGCCGCACACGATCCTGCGCGGCGAGCTGGGCAGCGGCCTAATGAAGATGCTCGGCATCGGCCTGGGCAAGCACGCCGGCGCGGCGGCGATCCATCTGCTCGATGTGGAGAAGGAGCTGATCCCGGCCGCCCGCCTCGCGCTGGAGCACGACCCGGTGCTCGCTGGCCTGGCGCTGGTCGAGAACGGGCTGGGCGAGGCGGCGAAGCTGGAAATCGTGCTGCCGGACGAGATCGAGGAGGCGGACAAGCGCCTGCTGAAGCTGGCTCGCGCCTACCTGCCGCAGCTGCCGATCGAGCCGCTCGACGCGCTCGTGGTGCGCCAGATGGGCAAGAACATCTCCGGCACCGGCGTCGACCCGAACGTGATCGGCATGCACCGGCGCCTCGGGGGCGAGCCGGACCACGCGATCCGCTATGTCGCCGCGCTGGACCTGACCGACGAGAGCCACGGCAACGCCACCGGCGTCGGCATGCTCGACCTGATCACGGAGCGGCTGCGCTGCAAGGTCGACTGGGAAGCGACGGCGATGAACTGCATCACCTCGGGCTTTCTGGGCGGCGCCAAGCAGCCGCTGGCGCAGCGTACCGACCGCGAGCTGTTCGAGCTGCTCGCCTCGCTGATCGACGGCGCTCCGCGCATGACGCTGAGCAACGACACCGCGCACCTTTCGTGCCTGCAACTCTCCGAGGCGCTGCACGACGAGGCGAAGGCAGATCCACGGCTCGAACTGCTCGGCGCGCCCGGGCCGTTGCACTTCGATTCCGCGGGGACGCTGGCCGCCGATTAGGGCAGCCCGTTGCGGCGGCAGATTGCAGCAAAGAACTCGACGCTTGGCTTCGGGCGGCGGGCGAACGTCTCGCGATCGCGCGGCTCATACCAGGATGGTACGGGACGACCAACGACCCGGCACGCAACGGCGGCAGTCTATGGCCCCGCCGGTGTGGCGGCCGGCGTAGCCCCTGTTGCCGGGAAGCCAGCGACATACTGGCGCGAGGCGACGTCGAAGTAGAAGATCGTGCCGTCGTCGGCTTGCAGCTTCAGCGTCTCCCTTACAGCATCCACGATCTTTACTGCTCCGTGCCGCGTTGGCGTAGGATAGCGGGCGCCGGCGGCTACCGGTTTGCCAGCCGGATAGTCGAGCACGAGGATGAGCCCCTGCAACGGGTCAGCGCCGCTGACACCGGCAGTGACCGTGACCCGAACGGCGCCGCTCGACGTGAGTTCGTGCCACATATTGAGCACCGCATCTTGGCCGGGTCTGGCAGGATTCCCGGGCGAGTCGAGCCGGCCGGCCCCCAGCGGCGAGCCGTAGTTCTCCGGCCGCAACGGCCGGGGCGTCACGACGGGTCGCCGCGCGGCCCGGAAGGCGGGGTCGCTCTCCAGCGGGATCCCGCTGAGTGTGTCCACACAGTAGCGCACCCCCGTCAGAATCGCCTGCCGCGCCTTGTCCGTCCGCACATACAGATACTGATCGAGCAACCCTGCCCGCCGCAGGCACTCCTGCTGTGCGGGCGTGAGGCTCGCCGCCGGCGTGGGCGAGGCCGTGGCCGCCAGCGCTTCGACCGCCGTCGCCCCAGCCGCCTGCCCTGCCGTGTGCGGCCGGCCACGGCCAATGCCCAGGGCGAAGAGGATACCCAGCGCGGCCAGCACGCCCGCGATCGCCAGGCCGGCGGCCAGCCGCAGCGCCCATCTCCCGAACACGCGGCTCCTCGGGGCGAGAGTACGGCGCTGAGAACGCGCCGTGACGTGATGGTGCGCCGGCTACGGCCCCGGCGTCCGGCTCGGTGCCGGCGTGGCCGGCGACGCGGCTGCGGGCGTCCCGGCCGCCGGGACGCCGGAGACGTACTGGCGCGACGCTACGTCGAAGTAGAAGATGGTGCCGTCCTTCGCCTGCAGCTTCAACGTCTCCTCGACGGCATCGACGATCTTCACGGCGCCGTGCTTCGTCGGGGTCGGGTAGTCCGCTCTGTCACCCTCAGTGTTTGCGCCGCACGGAGCGAACACCCAGCCCTGTACCACGACCACTCCCTGGCTGTAGTCGTCCAGCGCCGCGCCCGCCTTCCGTGTGCCGGCATAGGCGATCACGGTATGGCCGTCCTGCGGCGGCAGCGCAATCCATTGGTTCTCCATCAGGTAAGCCGGGCCAAACTCGACCTGCCGCTCGTCCACGACCTGCCCGGCGCCGGCGCTGCGGCCGGAGGGAATCCTCGGCGGGCGGCAGGGTTCGGGCGTGGTGTGCACCGGCGGCGTGGGCCTGGCCGACCGCTCCGACGGGTGCTCGTAGAAGTAGACGCAGCTACTAATTCCGTTTTGGAGCCCCTGCCGCTTGAACGGCGCCGCCCGATACTCTTCCTCCGCGCCCAGTACGCGCAGGCAGTAGAGCTCGGCCGGAGAGAGGTTAGCCGGGTCGGTCGGTGTGCGCAGCGCCGGCGGCGTCGGTGGCACGTTGGCCACGAGCGACTGAGCGTCCGTGACCGGGCGGACGCCAGCCCCGGCGCCGCGGCCGTGTCGGCTGGCCGCCGCCGCCACCATCAGCGCGACGACGGCGCTCACCACGCCCACCAGCAGCGTTGCCAGCGCCACCCGCCAGCCGATGCGGACCACTCGTCCAGCGCGCATGTCCCGGCTCCTCGCACTACGGGTAGGGATAGTCGGTGTAACAGGCGCTCAGCAGCGCCGTTGGCGGTTGCAGCACATGAGGCACGCCGCCCGTGAAGTACTGGTGCTCATAGCCGATATCGGTAGACCAGCGGGGCGCCTGGATGATATATGGCGCCCACGGCTGGTTGAACAGCCAGTTCCACACCGCACCGAATCCCTTGCTCGGCGGATAACCAAGCCCGTCGGGGGCATTCGGCCCAAGATCGGCAACGCACTGCGTGAGTTCACCGGCGAAGACGAAGCCATGAGCGTCCGGGACGCGCTGCGGATCGTTCGCCGTGCCGTAGAGCGCCACGTACGCCCATTCCCGCGCAAAGACGTCGCCGTAGATCTCCGGCAGGGGCTGCGCAATGGAGTTGCCGTAGGAAACGTAGTACACGTCGTCGACCGACCAGCTATTGTTGAGGATGATGCCTGCACTCGGGATGTTGCAATACTGACCCGCGTGATAGGCACAGCTCGTCATGTAGCTGAAGCCAGCGTTACAGCCTTCGCACGTCCCGAAATTGTACAGCGGCGGCGCACCGCTGACGCCTCCATAGCCCCGCACCCAGGCACGCGAGTTCGCTGCCGTGTTCCAGTCCTGCTCCATGTCGACGGCGCCGTCGACGATGAAGTCTCCCCGAATGCCGTTCTGAGGATCATTTGCGGCGGCAACCACGGAGAGCACGAACTGTGCCCAGTCCTGCCCCGCTAATGAGTAGGTCCGGCCTTCAACGCTTGAATCGTCAAAATTGGTGGTGCCAAGGGCGATGGTGACCGGTAGATTTGACTGCGCCGCGGCGTAGCCCTGCATGAAACTGATGGCGATCTGCTTGTCCGTGTCGATCGACGTCGGCCCATCTGTCCAGAGAAAGGTTCCCTCACCGTTCGTGTAGTCTTGCCGCAGGAAGTTGAGGAGGACCAGTCCAGTTGGTTCCCCGCGGTTGCCCAGCCAGAAGCCGAGATCCTGGGCATTCTGCGCGCTGCTGTAATCGATATACAGGGTCGTGGTTACACCAGGCCAGGGCGCTTGCGGCACCGGGGCGGTGAAAAACTCCGGCCAGGTGTAGGTCGGCCCGGCCGTGGACAGTGTCTGCATGCAATCCTGCTCGGTGTCGGCGCCGTTGCAGGCGGTCACGATCCAGCGGTAGACATCGCCGGTGGTGAGGGTCGGCAGCGCATCGCTGGTGCTGATGCCGATGCTGGCGTTCTGTTGCACGAACTGCCCCGTGTTCTGATCGTACACGTCGGCGTAGTAGTGTGTCTGGCCAGGCGCCGGGTTGTTGTTCTGCGTCGAGGCGTTCCAGGTCAGGGTCACCGAGGTACCGGTGTTCGTTGCCCCATCCGCGGGCGCGGTCTGCTGCGCCGCGCTCGGCGCCGGCGCGGTGCTGAACAGCCACTCCGTGGCGCTCCAGTCGCCGCAGCTCCAGTCGTTGCAGCCGTACACCGCCCAGAAGTAGGACAGCCCCGCCACCAGCCCCTCGCTCGACGGGATCGGTTGCGCCAGCGCTGTCCCCGCCGCGAGCGTCGGCAGCGTGGTGCTCGTCCCGTCCTGCCAGTTCAACAGCCAGACCCCGACGGTATAGGTCGTGATCCCGCTCACGCTGTTGGTCGGTGCGGTCCACGACACGGTCGGCGTGATGCCCTCGGCGGCGCTGTAGTTCAGCGGCGCACTCTCCACCGGCCGGTCCGGCGGCGGGGAGGTCGTGAACGCATCCCAGGTCGGCCCCCAGCCCGAGCAGGACCAGCCGTTGCAGGCGTAGGCGTTCCACGTATACGACTTGCCCAGCACCAGGCCGAAGCCCGCGGGCACCGTTGCGCTCGTACCGGTCGTGCCCGCGGTGATCCCCATCGTCGCGCCGGTGTCGCCGTCAAACACGCCCGCGTAGGACTGGGTCACGCCGGCGATGGCGTCTGAGGACGGGCTCCAGTAGAGGGTCGGCATCGCGCCAATGCCGCTCACATTATCCGGCGAGACGATCACGGGCGCGGCCGGCGCGTTCGCCGTGCTGAACGAGTCCCAACTCGGCCCCCAGCCGGAGCAAGCGCCGGCATTACAGGCCGTCACGTTCCACGTGTACGACTTGCCGTAGACCAGGTTGAAGCTGGCCGGCACGGCAACACTCAGACTGAAGCTATAGCCGGTCGTGCCCATGGCCGTGCCCGTGTCGCCGTCGGCCACGGTGGCGCTGTACACCGTCACGCCGGCGATCACGCCGCTCGGCTGGTTCCACGACAGCGTCGGCGTGGTGCCCGTGCCGGAGACGTTGTTGGGGGAGACCAGCGGCGGTGCGCCGGGCGCCGGGGCGGTCATGCTGAAGGACCAGAGCGGGCTCTGGCCGGAGCAGCTGCTGGCGTCACAGGCGAAGACTTCCCAATAGATGAGGTGGCCGTTCGGCATGGTGGGCAGGGTATAGGAGGTGGTGGTGAGGCTGCCGGAGTAGCTGTAGGTACTGCTGACGGTGCTGTCGAGGTAGGCGACATCGTAGGAGAGGGTGTTGACCGCGGTGTTCCAACGCAGCACGACGGGGTTGAATTGGCCGGTGGCGCCGTCGAGCGGGCCGATCAGCGTGGGGTTGCCGGGACCGCCGGTCTGCGCTGCGGCCCGTCCATGCAGCACGACGGTGATCGGCATCACGCAGACCAGCAGGACGGCCAGCAGGCCGAGGCGGCGGGGCAGAGGGTGCAGCATGGTCGGCGCCTCCGAGCGGCGAACGGCGCGAGACGGGTGGCGATGCGCAGCGGCGTGCGGGGTTAGTGGCCGGGCGGTGCGGCATCGCTGAGGGTTGCGGCAGGTACGGTGAACGTCGCAACGGCGGGCTGCACCGCCGTGCCATCCGCGGCCACGGTGAAGAACTGCACCAGTGTGCGCTCGCTGTCCTGGACAAAGGCCAGCGAGCAGACCTGCCCGGCGCTGCCGGCGTCAACGCGCTGACAGTCCCCAGCGTAGCGATAGCCGGCCCCCGCCGCGTACTGCGCGTCTCGTCTTACGGCTGACACTGTACCGGTGGTTTACGGCCAAGGTGTACCAACCGTTTACGGCGAAGGTGTACCAGCCTAGTAGCTAGTCAGCGAGGGTCTGTCGGTTATGGCAAGCGTCTGGCATGCTGA
>CALFMN010000073.1 GCA_937879875.1 uncultured Chloroflexota bacterium
AAGGCTACCTCCCCCGCATAACCTGTCAAGAGCTATCCGGTTACAGGTTGGTTACATGTTGGTTATGGGCCGAAAACGTAGCTCTGAACGCGATGCTTGAGCGCTGCCAGCGCGTTGCGCTACGCCGCGAAGGCGCGTTCGAGCGCGTCGAGCTGCGTGCCGATGCGCAGGTCCACGCTGCCGCCCTCCACGTCGATGATGCAGCCGCCCAGCTCGATCGCCGCGTCGGCGTGCACGGGGATCTCGCTGCCCTGCGCCAGCAGCGCCACCGAAACCGCCGGCTCGTCTTCGGGATGCACGCGTACGCGCACGATGCGATTGGCGGCCGCGCGAATACCCGCGCGCACGATCTGCGCCGCCAGCCCGGCATGCTCTTCCGCCGCCGCGCCGATGACTTTGCGCGCCGCGGCCAGCGCGAAGCCGACCGCCTGCTCTTCGAGCCCTTCGAGCAACGCGGTGCGAATCTCGGCGGCCGCGTCCGTCGCCCGGCGCAGCAGCTCAGCGTGCGGCTCAAGTTCCGCGAGCGCGGCGGCATTGCCTTCCGCCTGGCCGGCCGCGAAGCCTTCGCCGTGGGCGCGGGCGCGAATGCCGTCCGCCTCGGCGTGCGCACGGGCGACGATGGCGGCAGCCTGCGCCCGCGCCTCGGCCAGCAGCGCGTTGCCGCGGGTAACAACGTCTTCGGTCAACCGCTCCACCAGAAACGCCTGCTGGCGCTCGGTCAGGCAGCGGCCCAGCTCGTCGGCGCCCACCACGCCGCCCGTCGCCATGCCCTTAATCAGCCGGTTGCCCAGCAACGCCATGCCTTCGCCTCAATATGGGCTGGCGCCGATCCGTGCGCCCCTGCACGCATTTCTACGCCCTTCGCCCTTCGCCCGAATCCCTACAAAACGTCGTCGTCGCCGCGGGAGATGACGATCTCTTCGGCCTCGTCCAGCGTGCGGATGATGTTGACGATGTTGCCCTGCGCCGCCTCGACGTTCTTGATCCGCACCGGACCCATCACCGCCATGTCCTCTTCCAGCATCTTGGCCGAGCGCTCGGACATGTTCTTGAGGATGCGGCGCTTGACCTCTTCGCCCGCGCCCTTCAGCGCCAGCCCGAGATCCTTCGTGTCCACGTCGCGCAGCACGCGCTGGATCGAACGATCGTCGAGCATGACGATGTTCTCGAAGACGAACATCTGCTTGCGGATCTCGTCCGCGAGATGCGGCTCCAACCGGTCCAGCGTGTCCAGGATCGAACGCTCGGTCACGCGGTCCACGCTCTTTAAGAGCTTCACCAGCGCGTCCGGCCCGCCCGACTGCTTCAAATCCGAGCGCTGCGTCAGCACCGTCGCCAGCTTGCGCTGCATCAGCTCCTCGACCTCTTTGACCACTTCCGGCGCCGTGCGCTCCATGCGCGCGATGCGCAGCGCCACTTCGGCCTGCTGGTTGGGCGGGAGCTGCGCCAGCACGGCGGCGGCGCGATCGGTGGCGACATACGACAGAATCAGGGCCACGGCCTGCGGATGCTCGTTGGCGAGGAAGGAGACGAGCTGCGCCGGGTCCAGCTCGCGGGCGAAGCTGAACGGCACGGTCTTGAAGGTGTCGAAGATCTTCTCGGCGATCTGGTGCGCCTTGTCCACACCGAACGCCTTTTCGAGGATCTCCATCGCCGCGTCGATGCCGCCGGTGGAGACGTAGTCCTGCGAAAGCGCGACTTTGTAGGCCTCTTCCATCAGCGCGTCGCGGATGTCGGACGAGAGCGTGCCGAGGTTGGTGATCTCCCAGGTCAGCCGCTCGACCTCGTGGTCTTTGAAGCGCGGCAGCAGCTTGCCTGAGACTTCAGGACCGAGGGCGATCAGCAGCCCCGCGGCTTTCTGTGCGCCGGGCATCTTGCGCGGGTTGCGCGTGTCTATCGGCATCGCCTAGTTCCGCCTGCGGTCGTCTTGCGCCATCCAGTCGTGGATAATCTCCACCAACGCCTCGGGGTTGGCGTTGGCCAGGTTCGTCATGCGATCGGTGACTTCATTGCGCCGGCGCGTCATCTCGATCTGCTCGGGTGGAATCTGCGGCTCGGCGATCAGCCGCTGACCGTTTGCTTCCGGCAGGGCGCTTTCGCCGCCGCCCGCGTTGAGCGCGTAGGCCTGCGCCGCCGTGCCCGCGGGCAACGCAGCCTGCGTGGCGAGCACGAGCGTCCTGCCCGCCGGCGGAGTGGCTATGCCCTTCGACATGCGCCAGACCGCGATCAGGATGACGAGCGCTACCAGCATCGGCACGAGCACCTTGGCGTACTTGCCGATCAGGTCGAAGAGACTGGTTTTGGCCGGCGGCAGCGCGTTGGCCTGCGCGGCAGAGAAGCTGGCCGTGCTCACCACGATCTGGTCGCCGCGGTTCTGGTCGATGCCGGCCGCCGCGGCGAGCGAGTCGCGCAGCGCCGCCGCGTCGTCCGCACTGATGCTCGAATCGAGCAGCACGGAGACGGAGAGCCGCTTGATCTGCCCCGGCGGCACGGTCGATTGCGTGGTCGTGCGCGAGATCTCGTAGTTGGTGGTCGTTTCGGTGTGCTGATAGGCCGAATTGCCGTTGGCGCCCGCGGCCGGCGTGGCGCCGGCGCGCACGCCCGGCACGTTGCTGGCGGAGCCCGCGGTGCCGCCCGAGCCCGCCTGGCCCGCGCCGGCGAAACTCTCGGTTACGCTCGAGCTGGAGCGCTGCACGCCCTGGCCGTTCGTCTGCGGCTGGAAGGTCTCGCTCGACGTTTGTTGCTGCGAGAAGTCGAGGTCGGCCTTGACGCGCACGGCGCTGCGGTTCGGCCCCGCCACTTTGTCCAGCAGCGATTGCAGGTTGGTCTCGATCCCTTGCTCGACCTTGTGCTGCATGTCGAGCTGCGATGTGCTGAGGCCGCTGGCGCCGTCGTCGGTGGCGCCGCCGTCCCAGAGCAGCTTGCCTGAGTCGTCGACGATCGTGATGTTCTTCTCGTCCAGCCCCTCGACAGAGCGGGAAATGAGATGCGCAATGCCTTTGAGCTGGCTGCCGTCCAGCGTGTTGCCGGGCCGCAGTTGCAACAGCACGGAGGCGGTGGCCGGTTTCTGGTCCTGCACAAAAAGCTGGTTCTGCGGCACGACGATGCTGACGCGCGAGTTCGAGACCTGCGAGAGCGTGTTGATCGTGCGCGTCAGCTCGCCTTCGAGCGCCCGCTGGTAGTTGACGTTTTGCTGGAAGTCCGTGACGCCGAACGAGGTCTTGTCGAACAGCTCGAAGCCGACGGCGCCGCCCTGCGGCAGGCCTTTGGACGCCAGCTTCAGCCGCGCGTCGGCCACATTGGCGGGCGGTACTTTGACCGTGGTGCCGTCGGGTGTGACCTGGTAGGGGATGTTGTTCGCCTTGAGCTGGTCGGCGACGGCGCTGGCGTCCTTGGGGTCGAGATTGGTGTAGGCCGTGACGAAGGTCTGCTGCCCGCTCATGCGCAGGTAGATGAAGGAGAAGACGAGCGCGCCGGCGGCGAGCCCGACGATGGCGAGCTGCTGCGTGCGGCTGAGCCGGCCCCAGAGCTGGCGTAGCTGGGCGATGGTTTGCCTGACGAAGCCCATGCGGACCCCCGAAACGGCGCGGCGGCGCTGCCCCGGGCAGACGCCCGCCGACAAGCCGAGTCTACGAGCGGCGGCCCGAGCGGTTCATTCGGAGAAACCCGGAAATCGCGCCCGCCGAATCAAGCTGGATGGGGTGCGCACGGTAGGTCAGCAATGAGCGCCCACCGGAGCACTGCTACGATGTCCGCACGACTACTTGACCGGAGGCAATCGGTGGCGACCGCACACATCGACGAACGCGGGCGGCTGCTCATTCCGCCGTCAATGCAGCGCAGGCTCGGACTCCGGCCGGGCGCGATTGTCTCTCTGCGCATACGCGGCCGTTCGCTGGAGATCAGCGCCGAGCCGGAGCGGCTCGGCCCGGTCGCCCAGGCAGCCTGGGCCGCGCATGATGCCGGCGATGCCGTCCCGCTCGCCGAGATTGAGGCGCGCTTCGGCCTGAAACGGCGCAAGCCGGCGGTGCGGAGGGCAGCGTGGCTGCGCCGGCGTACACGGTCAGCCTGAGCGTCGCCGCGGTCGAAGGTCTGCTGGCGATGCGGCCTTTAGCGCGGCGAGCACCGAGGGTGATCCACGCACTGTGCAGACGTCAGATGCGTCGGAGCATCCACCTCACTGAACCACGCCGAGCGCGCGGCTCGCCGCCGGCATACAATCTCACAATGGGTCCATCAGGATGCTGCCGAGTGAACACGTAAAGCCGTGCACTCATCGTCACATGCGGCGTTCGGCCTTTTGACTCCAGTAACCCACGATCGATGGCTTCGGTGGTTATCTCCTTGGCTGTCAGAGGCTGTTCGAAGGACCCCAGCACAGCCAGAGCGGCCGAGACGTAGTTCTCCATGGGGCGAGAAGCCTCGTTGTCCCTGGCCGATCACCATCAAATGATCGAGCCATCGTAATTATGACGAGTCCGGCAAGGGCTCGCCATCGGGAAGGGTTGCGAGGCTCGTTAGTGGCCTATATATTGACGACTATATCGTCACTCCAGACACTAGAGTCGGAGACGCAAATGCAGCTCTCCCTCCTCCCATCCACGGAGGCCGCGCCCGACCGACGGTCGCTGCGGCAGCTCATCCACCAAATGAACCGCGCGTTTCGCGACTCGGAGGGCGGAGGCATTGTCGAGCGCTTTGAGGCGGTCTCGAAGCTGCTGTTTACCAAGATCATGGATGAGAGAGAGTTAGAGAGTCATTGGGACGGCCGGCCATCCAAGTCTTCACCAGAGTTCCGCTGGTGCCCCGGTGACACCGAAGGAACCGTTTACCAGCGTGTGCTCAGTATATGGAGACGAACAACCGCCGGCCATGAGGGAATTGCTGATGGGGAGCGGGGAAGCTTTCCCAAGGACGTACGAGCCGTGGCGAGGGTAGCCACGCTCCTAGGCAACATCGATCTACGCTCAGTAGGATCGGATGTCAAGGGCGATGTCTACGAGGATATCCTGCGGAACACTTTTGAGAAGAACGAGAATCAGCAGTTTTTCACTCCTCGCCAAATAGTCGACCTCATCGTGGATCTGTGCTGTCCCTCCCTAGACGATGATATCTGCGATCCGGCTTGCGGCAGCGGAGGATTCTTAGTAGCCACCCTCTCAAGACTTCTCAGAGGTGATGCAGCCACTTCACGGCGTACTCAATCCATACGCGGCGCCGACGTTGACGAGCGCATGGCTTGGGTGGCACGCATGAACATGCTGATGCACGGGGGCGAACCATCCGCCATCTGCCACCTGCCAAGTGCCGGCTCGCTTGGTCCGCAGGCGTCGACTACCTGCCTCCCGCCACAGTCCTTTGATCTGATTCTTACGAATCCCCCCTTCGGGAGTGACCTCACCGATCGCGAAGTGCTGGCGGGATACGAGACGGGTCGCGGCCGCCTTTCTAGACGGCGGAGCATTCTCTTCGTGGAATGCTGCCTGCGGCTGCTGCGCCCAGGTGGTCGTCTGGCGATCGTGCTTGACGACAGCGTTCTGAACCTGCCAACCAACGACGACGTCCGAAGGCTGATACGGAAGCGCGCCGTCATCGAGGCGGTCATAAGCCTCCCGGAAGTTGCGTTCATGCCCTACTCCACGGCCAAGTGCTCGATCCTGATTGCACGGTCGCGGCTGTCGCAGGCTGAGACCACAGGGCCTGTATTCATGGCCGAGGTAGACGAAGTCGGCATCCGCCCAAACGGCGATCCGCTCTATGCCGATGAGTACGGAGAAGGGGGACAGCCGAGGCTCAAGACCGATCTGCCCGCAGTTCTTCAAAGCTATCGATCATTCCGGGACTGCGGTTCGCTGGGAAGTCAACCCGCGAGCCCTGTCGTCTTTGCCGCGGATATTGAGGCCCACCTAAGCGAGCCCGACGGGACAAGACTCGACGTAAACTTCTACCACCCGGCCCGGTCGGCCGCACAGGCACAGCTCGGCCATAGCAGGTACCCACTGGCTCGACTTGGGGAACTCGTCCAGATAGACAATTCTGGAGTTAACCCTGCCTCAGAGTTTGGCGACTTGGCGGTGCGCTGGATCGGACTCGGCGACATCGAATCCGTCACTGGCCGTTACGAAGTGAGGCAGATGCCGGGTGATCGAATAAAGTCGAGTGCACATGGGTTCAAGTCCGGCGACATCCTCTTCTCGCGGCTCCGGCCGAAGCTTCGTAAAACCGTGTTTATCCCAGCAGGAGATGAAGGGGGTATCTGCTCCTCGGAACTTCTCGTGCTCCGGCTCGCGCCACAGCGGGCCACCGCCATCCTTCCGGAATTCCTAGCGTATCTATTGCGCAGTGACCTCGCCTACGGTCAACTTGTCTACCAGGTCACCGGCATCGGCCGCCCGCGCGTCTCGGTCGACGCCGTCAAGCATGTCATGTTGCCCCTGCCTCCTATATGTGACCAAACGGAACTCCTAGGCAGGCTGCACAGGGCCCACGCCGAGGCTGCGTACCTGCGGGCGCAAGCCCACCAAAACCACCAGGACGCTCACCAGAAGATCGAGCGAGCATACGATGAACTCATCGGCCACATGTTTGAGCAGCCTCCCAGCCAGTATGCGCCAGGCATGTCCCACCCCCTAGAAAGTAGGCCAACGCCGTGGTGATGAGTGGCAAAGAAGATACTGATATTGACACACCCACCCTAATTCATGCACTCTCCAGTGGCGCCGCCATCTTTACCGACCTTTTGAATAGTGGCCTTCTGGTTGAATGTATCGATCAAGTCAACAACACCTTCGCACCGCGCCATCTCATAAAACTGCCTACAGAATTGCTTCCAACACGTCAGAGAAACCTCACTGACACACGAACCAGAATCGGTATTCTGCTGGAGTACTTCTTCGCACTTGCGCTTCACCACGCAATCGAAGCTCGGGAAGTTGATCGCTTTCGAGTATCCTTCGTTGTCGCCAATCGTTATCCCGATCTATACATCCGAGACAGCCACGGATTACCCATTATCCGCATAGAGATTAAAACGCTGGATCTCACATCTGAGGAAAAGTCTGCCAACTTCGATGCACAGATTCGCGACATTCACCCTCATCGAGACATCCTGCTCGTGCTGCTCTGGGCGTGGGACGTACTTTCCATCGACGGGGTCATGCACGACATCCCCAAAGTGACCAAGGCGTATGCGTTTGAAGCAAGACCGATTGCGCAGGCACGCGACCTCGGATGGCTGAGGCTGAGAACACGCCAAATGTCAAAGGCCATCGACCTTGCCGGCCCGGTGGTTGGCAGGGACGGGTATTTCAGAGAGGAGGAGGGAAACGTTGGAAAACTGATGCGAATACTTGATAACCAATCGTTCGCGGCCTTGCCAGAGGTTCTAACCAGAGAACCATCTATCAAGCTCTATAGAGAGTTTGTAGTGGCTGCAAAGTCATTGGGATTGATCTATCGTGCCGGGAGTATATCTCAACTCACAGGCGTCGAATTCACGCCGGTTGACGATTTCGCACACTCAACTTTCCAGATAAAAACACTAGGGTATGGTGACGTAATAGAATCTGACGAGAAATTGGTTCTAGCAACTGGCGCTGCGATGACCGCTGCCATGCGCGATGCCTATCACCGCCAACTACTCAGAGACGGTATTTCGCAAGCATTGGTGATCGTGTACACCGAAAAGTTCAATTGGTTCGCCTATATGATGACGGATAACTCTCTTACCAGGGTTGGTGAAGGCAAGAAGTTGGACACGTCGATCGCTTACATTCGGAATCACTTCAAGTGCTAGTTGTGTTCGTTGACGTCGAAACAGGATCAATCTTGCGATTGATTTCCTCGCTTCTTTGCCAAGAGTCATGGTCGAACTCCAAGCCGGTTGCGTGATTAATGAATCGGGCCATTGACTCTATATCGCGAAACGAGAATCTGTCAGAATCGTTGTACGGAATCAATTGGAGCGCTCCAGTGGGAGTGACCAGCATGTGGAATAGGTAGCCGCCGCCGAGGTGATCTGGCTCCTGCGGCGAAGCGACGTGGCCTGGATTCGTCACCACGATCTCAATCCTGAGGTCGTTACCTGGTGACTGAAGACGACGTGCTAGTTCCGCGGATTGGATCGGGCGGTTGGTCGTGTGGCGGAGGTCAATTCGATACGGGTGCTCTGGCTTTGGCATAGCTTTCGTGGTTCTGGAGCCTCCAGGTTAGGACACTACTTCGCTTAGGCAGCATAGTCCGTACAGGATACGCTACTCCCGCTTGAGCAGCGCTTTTGCCACGGCGGTGGTGTCTACCTGGTAGCTGCCGCTGCGGATCTGGGCCTGCAGCTCGGCCACGCGCTCGGCGCGGGCGTTCTCGGCCTGCACGGCGGCTTCGGCGGCGCGCAGCAGTTGCTCGCCGCGGCGGGAGAGTTCGACCGAATCGGGCGGCTGCGCCGGGGCCGGCGCGGGCGCGGCGGACTGGCCGGCGCTCAGGGCGCGCGGCACGGCGTTCGGCTGCATGACTGCCGCATCGATGCGCATCGCCCGCTTCTTTCTCACCCTTCCAGCGTACTGCACTGCCCACGCGGGCTGGCAAGCCCGCGCGGCGTACGGCCGCCCGCTCAGCTCATGATGTCGCACTCGCCAGCTTGCCGATCACGATCAGCCGGCTGGTGTAGACGTTATCGGGATAGCAGGTGATCAGCGTCAGTGTTGCGTCGGGCGTCGGATTCAGCACCTGAATATCCGTCGGCGGCACCACGCGCAGCTCGGTCACGTCGTAGGCGACTTTCTTGTCGCCCACGTAAACATCCACTTCATCGCCGATGCGCAGCTCGGGCAGGTGGCGAAAGACGTCGCCCTTGTGGCTGACGGGGCTGCTGATATGGCCGTTCAAGACCGTGTTGCCCAACGTGCCCGGCAGCGCCGAGCCGCGATGATAGCCGACGGCGAACGCCGCCGTGTCCCAGGCCGGCCTGCCCTTGTCGATGACGATGCCGACCTCGACGACTTTCGAGTCGAGCCTGATCGAGGGAATGACGATGCGGCTGGGCTCGTCCGGCCGCCCGATCGAGGCGGCGTCGGCCAGCAGGCTGTACTCCCCGGGCGCGGCCGGCGTCGCGGAAGCAACGACATCGCCGGAAGGCAGCGCCTGGGGCGTACCGGCGGCTGTCGCTTGAGCGCCGGCCGCCGGTGAGGCGGTTGCATGGGCGGCGCCAGTGCCGTGCGCGGACTTGCTGCCGTGCGGCGCAACGAGCAACGCCCCGACCCCAACGGCCAGAAAGCCGCTGAGGGCGAGGAAGAAGGTGATCAGCGTTCGGGTCGACCGCATCGCAGCCTCGTCGTTGCCCGCGCCGCGCCGGGCGCTCCGCCTAATAGGCGACGTCCAGCAGCCGGTGCTCGGGTGCGCCGCGCAGCGCCGAGGCGTAGCCCCGCGCCGTGGCGAACCCGTGGCCGATCTGCCCCAGCGCCACGCGGATCGCGTCCATGCGCATGTGCAGCAGGCGCTCGTTCTCTTCGTCCTGAAGCAGAATGCAGGAGATCAGGCCGCGCGTCGCTTCGTGCAGATCCCTATCTTTCGGCGGCCAGCTCGCCGCGGGGAAGGCGACCACGTTCTCGGGCGCCGGCTGCGTCGCCGCGGTCACCAGGTCGGCGACGAGCTCGACGCGCTCCTCCATCAGCCGCAGGAAGAGGTCGAGCCGGTCGCTTTCCAGCGCCTCGGCCTGGTCGCGCGCGAGGTGGAGCAGGTGGGTCAGCATTTCATGGCGTTGCATCAGCATCAGGTCCGTCATGCCGCCAGCCCCCCGGCCACGAGCGGGCTCTCCGCAGCGGCAGCGCTCTGGCCAGGCGCGCCGTGCACCACCGACCGCCAGGCGTCGCGCAGCTGCGAGAGCAGCTTGATCACGCCCGTGATCGCCTCGACATCCTTCTTGATGTTCGCCTGCACCAGCGTGCGGTGCATGTACAGGTAGAGGCGGCTCAGATTCTGCGCCAGCTCACCGCCCTGCTCGTAGTCGAGGCCGACGTAGAGCTCAAGGACCACCTCTTGAGCCTGGAAGAGGTTGTGGCCGGAGACGTCGTACTGCCGCGCCGCGATCGCGGGCAGCGCCGTGTTCAGGTAGCGGAGCGCGCCGTCGTAGAGCAGAACGACGAGCTCGCCGGTGCTGGCGGTCTTGATCTGGTTGGTACGGTACTGGCGGTAAGGGTTGGGCTGCATCGGGGGCACCTCGTGTGCGTGGGAGTGAGCAGACATCCGTGTCTCACCCTGTATCTCGAAGCACTCCGCCAGAACTTTAGCGGCACTCGGCCATCGGCCCCCATCCTCTCCTGTCTCCTTCCCCCAATCCTGGAGGGAAGGAGACGATCCAGCGTCGGGCGTTCCGTGGCCGGTGCGGTTAACCCGGCGCTGTCCGATTTGTGCTCCACCAGATCGCCCCTTCTCCCAGGATTGGGAGAAGGGGAAGGGGGATGAGGGCCGGACGCGCCGGGCGCACTACAGGCCGGTCTGCGGCTGCAGCGCGAGGATCGAGTTGAGATCACCCTTCTGGTTGTTCAACTGCTGCAGCGAGAGCTCCATCTGAATGAACTCGTTCTGCAAGCGTTGCTGCTGGTTTTGCAGCGTGGTGTTCATCGTGGTCATCTGGGTGTTCAAATCCGTGATCGTCTGGGTCGAGTCGTTCTGGAGCTGCGAAAGCACGCCGCCGCTGCCGGTGAGCGGCGTCAGCATCTGCTCGAGCTGCGCTTCGAAGCCCAGCGTCGGCGTGGTGATGGTGATGTTGTCCGTGCCGGCCGCCAGGGCGCCTTTAAACGTCAGCGTCATGCCCGGGACGAGCGTGGTGTTGCTGCTGCCGGCGGTGACGTGATTCGCCACCGTCGTCGTCGCCGGGGCGCCGTTGGAGGGCGTGAAGATCGCCGTTACGGTGGCCGAGCCATCGCCGTTCATCACGGAGGTCATGCTGACGCTGCCGGGCGAGCGCACCTGGTTCGGCGCACCGGACGTCGAGGCGACGTTCGTGCCGCCTGGCTGCAGCGTGCCGGCCGCGCCGAAGGCCGAGAAGACACTGGCCACGCCCGAGGGATTGCTTTGCAACGCGCTCAAGAACTGCTGCTGGTTGAGTTGCAGATGGTTGGTCGTGCCCGCTGCGCTGCCGACCGACCCGAAGGTGATGCCGATCTGACTCAGGCTTGTATAGCTGCCGGTCGCGCCCTGCGTGTTGCCCGCCAGGATCTGGTGCAGCTTGTAGCCGATCTGCTGAATGTCGTAGTCGCCGGAGAGCGGGCCGTTCTGCGCCGCGGCCGAGGACTGCTGTCCGGTGTAGGTCGGCGTGCTGCTGGTGCTCGCCGCGGTATCCGCCGCGACCAGGTCGAGCGTCGCGTTGATCTGGCCGATGAGCTGATTCACGTTCGCGAGGGCGCCGTTCGTGTCCTGGCCCACCGTCACGGTGTCGGCCGTCGTGCCTTGCTGCAGCAGGTTGAGTGTCACGCCGGGCACGGCGTTGTTCACCGTGTTCGTCGTGCTGTAATAGGTCGTTGGGCCGGTGCCCGTGTCGATCTGGTACTGGGCGTTGCTGCCCAGCGTCTGCGTCGCGCTGCCCACGCCGATCGCGGCGAGGAGGTTGCCGGAGGTGTCCTGCAGCTGAATCGCCGTGCTGCCCGTCGTCTTGCTGACGAACGAAACGGTGTCGTTGCTGGTGTTGTACATCGCCGTCACGCCGGCCGCGGAGCTGTTGATCTCACCCAGCACGGTCGAGAGGCTGTCTTTGGTCGCGTCCCAGTTGATCGTGACGCCGTTGACCGTGAAGCTGCCGGTGCTCGGGGAGAGCGCGGTCTTCAGGTTGGCGTTTTGCAGCGTGGCGCCGGTCTGCACGACGCCGAGGTTGGCCGTGCTCGTGCGCGTCGTGCCCGAGGGCGAGGCCAGCAGGTTCATGGCGCCAAGAAAGTTGCTGGTGTCGCCGCCGGAGCCGAGCTGCACGCCGCCCGCGTTGCTGATCTGCAGCAGGTTGAGCCGGCCGCTGCTGTCGTTGACGAGTTGCGCGGTGGTGCCGGGCGCCGCGGCCTGAATCTTGGCGATCACCGAGTTCAGCGTGTCGGTGGTCGGGTCGATCGAGATCTGCGCGCCGTTCACCGTGAAGGTGCCCGCCTGGACCGCGATCGCCAGCTTGTCGTTCTGCAAGAGCGCGGTCGGGTCGATGGCCGCGCCGATCGCGCCGGGACTGGCGACGTTTGTGGCCGTGGCGAGGTGGTTGACCGTGACCTTGAAGCTGCCCGCGGCCGCACCGGCGCTGGCCGTCGCGGAGACGGTCGGACTGGTGCCGCCGGGCAGGACGCTCGCCGTCGCCCCTTGCAGGTAGTTGGCGTTGCTGAAGTTCTGAATCGTTGTCAGCAGTGCGCTCAAATTCGTATTGAGGTTGGTGTAGGCCTGAGAAATCGAATTCTGCTGCGTAATCTGATTCTGAATCGGCTGCAGCTTGGCCTTGTTGACGGCCTGCAGCTGCTGGATGATCGAGGCGGTGTTCAAGCCGGACACGAGACCGGTGAGCGTCACCGGCTGCGTCGCGGAAGAGCCGTTACCGAAGGAAACCATGGCCGCCCTCCTCGGACTGCCTGCTGGACTGCCGGTTGAAACGTGAGCGGGCGCCGCGGCCATACGGGCACGAGACATCCCACGATCAGCTATCGGCAGGCACTGGTTAGCGGTTCAGCCCCGGCCCCCGCTCCCCGGTCGGGGAGGGAGGCCGGGGCCGTCAGGGCGGCGGGTTCAGCCACCGCCCATTACTGGCTCACGCGTTACCGCGGGAGGAGGGAGAGGGCGCCCTGCGGGGCCTGGTTGGCCTGCGACAGCACCGACTCAC
>CALFMN010000074.1 GCA_937879875.1 uncultured Chloroflexota bacterium
TTCTGCCTGTCTCGTGGGCTCGGAGATGTGTATAAGAGACAGGCCGTATGCCAAAGACTTCGCAGCCACGTTTTATCGCCATGTCGAGCCCGACACCGGTCGGCGGTACGGTTTAGACAACCTTGTAGGTCCCGGCGGCGCGGCGAAGGGTAATCCGTCATACGAAGTCCTCGGAATCACGCGCTACTGGCGCTACTCGAAGGAGAGAATGGCCGAGCTTTTGGCGCAGGGGAGAATCATACAAACGTCGCCCGGCGCAGTGCCCCGGTACAAGCGCTACCTTGATGAGATGCCCGGTGTCCCGCTTCAGGATTTGTGGCTCGACATCTCTCCCGTTCAGCCGCAAGCAGGCGAGCGGCTCGGCTATGACACACAGAAGCCCGAAAAGTTGCTGGAGAGAATAATCAAACTCGCGTCCAACGAGGGCGATCTGGTCGCGGACTTCTTTCTTGGCTCGGGCACCACGGCCGCCGTGGCGCACAAGCTGGGCCGGCGCTGGATCGGCTGCGACCTGGGCCGCTTCGCCGTGCACACCGCGCGCAAGCGGCTGCTCGACCTCGGCGCGACGTTTGATGTCTACAACCTCGGCAAATACGAACGCTCGCACTGGCAGGGCGTCACGCTCGGCGCCCAACTGCGCGCCTACGTCGACTTCATCCTCGCGCTCTATCGCGCCGAGCCGGCGCCCGGCTTCCGCCACCTGCACGGCAAGCGCGGCAACCGCGCCGTGCACGTCGGCGCCGTCGATTCGCCCGTCACCTTCGCCGAGTTGGCCGACGTGCTGGCCGAATGCCGCGAGACGCACACCAGCGCCGTGGACGTGCTCGGCTGGGAGTGGGAGATGGGCGTCAACGACCTGGCGCGTAAGCAGGCCGAGGCGGACGGCGTCGATCTGCGCTGCTACCAGATCCCCAACGATGTGATGGACCGCCGCGCCAAGCAGGCCGACGTGCGCTTCTACAGCCTCGCCTACCTCGAAGCCGAGGCGCGCGTCGTCTCGCCGCGCAGCGTGCAGATCGCGCTCACCGATTTCGTGCTCTCCGACCTCGATCTGGTGCCCGCCGCCGTGCGCGAGAAGGTCACGCGCTGGTCGGACTACATCGACTACTGGGCGGTGGACTTCGACTATCACGACGACACCTTCTGCAACGGCTGGCAGGCGTTTCGCACGCGCGCCCGCCGCACGCTGGACACGGTGAGCGCCGCGCACACGTACGAGCGGCCCGGCCGCTACGCCGTGCTGGTGAAAGTGGTGGACGTGTTCGGCATCGACTCGACGCGGCGGCTGGAGGTGGAAGTGTGATGGCGGCCCGTCGGCTTTCGGCCCTCATCCCCTGTCCCCTTCTCCCAATCCTGGAGAGAAGGGGGACCGCGTTCCGGGGGGGCGGCGGCTGAAGGCACGGCTGAAGGATCAAGAGTCTACATTGCGGGAGGGCGTCGGCTGAAGGTGCGGCTGAGGGGCAGCAGACGCTGCCAGAAGCAAGCCGAAGGCGGGGCGATGTCGAAGTTCCGCGCGAAGCGCCGGAACAGAAGCCGGGATAACCCGACACCGCCCCGTACAAGCAACGCACGATCGCCCCTCTCCTTCTCCCAGGATTGGGAGAAGGAGAGGGGAAGGGGGAGAGGATGAGGGCCGATAGGGCCGACCGTGTGAGAGGCGTCTCGCCCGAGCTGGCGGAAGCCGCGCGCCGGCTGCGGCAGGAGGCGACGCCGGCCGAGCGCGTGCTCTGGCAGGGGCTGCGCGGCGGGCGGTTGGCGGGGCTCAAGTTCCGCCGCCAGCACGCCGTCGGCCCCTTCGTGCTCGACTTCTTCTGCCCGAAGCACAAGCTCGTCGTCGAAGTCGATGGCGCCGTGCACAACACGCCCGATCAGCGCGAGCGCGACGCCGGCCGCGACGAGCGCCTGCAACTCGCCGGCTGCCGCGTGCTGCGGCTGCGTAACGCCGAGGTGCTGGGCGATTTGGACGCGGTGGTGGAGAAGATTGCGGCGGCTGTCGGGCTCACCCCTGCCTCTCGGCCCTCACCCCTGTCCCCTCTCCCAATCCTGGGAGAGGGGGACTCAGGCCGATTGTTCGAGGCTGAAGGCGAGGCTGCGGCGGAGGCGCGCTCTGCGCCGCGAGTACGCCGCAGCCGCCGCGTTGCACTCCCCTCGCCAGCGGACGCGCCGCGGCCGACGTCGCAGCGCGACCGTCGCGGCACATCCGGTGCCAGTATGGCGGCGAAGCCGCCCGACGCGCCGAAGGCGCCGTCATCACGCTCCGCTAACCCGATGCCCTCCGGATCGCCCACCCCAGGATCGCCCCTCCTTCTCCCAGGATTGGGAGAAGGAGGGGAAGGGGGAGGATGAGGGCCGAGATGCCCAGAACATCTGCCAAACGCCCCAAGATCGCCGAGACGCAGCTCTCGATGATCGCCGCCGGCCCTTTGCTTGAAGCCGGCAGCGTCAATGCCTACGCCGTGCCCGGCGCCAACCAGCGTCAGCCCAGCGCCGCGCTGCTCGTGCCCGGCCTGCGCGCCGCCGTCAACGCCTGGCGCGCCGCCGGCCATCCCGGCCTCTCCGACACCACGCGCCGCCTGTTCGACTTCTGGTTCGAGGACGAGCACAAGCTGCGCGACGGCGGCGCCTTCCGCTACTACTTCGGCCAGCGTGAGGCGATCGAAACGATCGTCTACTGCTATGAGGTCGCCGCCGCGCGCACCTTCCGCGCCTTGCTGGAGCGCGACGAGGACGGCGTCAAATGCACCTACGACCGGCACGGCAATATGGAGGCGTTCCGGCGGTTCGATATGGGACCGACTGACTTTGCGCCCTACGACGCGAACGCCGACCGCTTCCCGCACTACGTCTGCAAGCTCGCCACCGGCGGCGGCAAGACCAAGGTCATGGCGCTGGCGATGGTCTGGTCCTACTTTCACCGGCTCTACGAGCCAGGCTCGCCGCTGGCGCGCAACTTCGTGCTGATCGCGCCCAACCTGATCGTCTTCGAGCGGTTGCGCGTCGACTTCGGCTCCGGCCGCATCTTCGTGCAGGACCCGCTGATTCCGCCCGCATGGCGCCCAGACTTCGATTTGCAGGTGGTTTTGCAGGACGAGGCCGCGCCGCCCTCCGCCACCGGCACACTCTATCTCACCAACGTGCAGCGGCTCTACGAGGAGAAAGCGCAGGAAGAGCCGAATCCGGTCGCGGCGCTGCTGCCGCCGCCCGTGCGCCGCGACCTGCGCGCCGGCTCGGCCGAAGAGCTGATCGAGCGCGTCGGCCGCCACGACGACCTGATCGTGCTCGACGACGAGGCCCACCACGTCCACGACGAAAAGCTCGCCTGGAGCCGGGTGATCGCCGGCCTGCACGAGCGGCTGACGGCGCGCGGGCTGCCGGGGCTGGTGGCGCAGCTCGACTTCAGCGCCACGCCGAAGCACAACGACGGCGCCCTGTTCGAATGGATCGTCAGCGACTACTCGCTGGCCGACGCGATCGCCGCGGGCATCGTCAAGCAGCCGCTGCTGGGCGAGCTGAGCGACCCGCACGAGATCCCCAGCGACGACGCCTCCGTGCAGTACCGTCAGTGGATCGACGCCGGCGTGGCGCGGCTGAAGCAGTACGAGGAGCTGCACGAGCCGGCCGGCAAGCAGCCACTGCTGTTCGTGATGGCCGCCGATACCACCGCCGCCGACCAGATCGCCGCCTATCTCGAGTCGCTCGACGGCTTCGCCGGGCGCGTGCTGACGATTCACACCAACCGCCAGGGCGAGGTCTCCGAGTCGGCCAGCGGCAAGGCGGCCAAAGAGGAGTTGGAGCGGCTGCGCACGGCCAGCCGCGAGGTGGATTCGGACGAGAACCCGTACCGCGCGATCGTCTCCGTGCTGATGCTGCGCGAGGGCTGGGACGTGCGCAACGTCACGGTCGTGGTCGGGCTGCGGCCGTTCAAAGCGGAGAGCCGCATCCTGCCGGAGCAGACGATCGGTCGCGGCCTGCGGCTGATGTATCCCGGCCAGCCGGGCGCCCGCGAGCAGGTGGACATTCTCGGCACGGAGGCGTTCGAGGGCTTCGTTCGGCAGCTCAAGCAGAGCGACAACGTCGAGTTCAAGAGCCGCCGCATCGACGCTCCGCTGGAGGGGCGCACGATCGCCGTGCTGGCGGCGCGCATCGCCGAGTACGACATCTCCGTGCCGCAGTTGTCGAACCTGCTGCGCCGTTCCGAGGAGCAGATCGGCCGCATCGACGTGGCGGCGCTCGGCGGCCAGCAGCTTGAGCTGGAAGAGATACTTCCCGAAGAGACACAGCGCTACACCCTGCGCGACGTGCTGACCAGGCGCATCCAGGAAGAGCTGGACCTGGAGCTGCCGCTGCCGGCCAACGCGCAGGGCATCCTCTGGTTTTACGCCCGCTGGATTCAGCGCGAGGCGCGCGTGCCGCAGGCGCTCTTCCCCACAGTGGTCGAGCTGGTGAAGCGCTACCTCTGCGCCGTCGCCTTCGGCCGCGCCGTGGATCTGGAGGATCCGCGCGTCTTCTGGCGGCTGATGCGCGACGACGCCCGCGCCGCCGTGGTGGGGCCGTTCGTGAGCGCGATCAACCGCGTGGTGCGCGAGGAGGCGAAGGTCGAGTTGCGCGGCGAGGCGCTGCGCGTCTCCGAGACGCGGGCCTTCGTCTGGGGCAAAGAGGTCTGCGAGGGGCGCAAGACCGTCTTCAACCTCGTGCCGGTGGACAGCGCCCTCGAAGCGGCGCTGGTCGAGTTTATGGACGAGGCGCCGGACGTTGCCGCCTATGCCAAGAATGCGAAGAAGCTGCTGACGATCGACTACCAGAGCGCGAAGGGCCATTTCCGCCTCTACGAGCCCGATTTCGTCGTGCGCCTCACCAACGGCGAGCACTGGCTGGTGGAGACGAAGGGGCTTGAGGATCTTGAAGTGGCGCTGAAAGACGCCCGCACCCGCGTCTGGTGCCGCGACGCGACAGAGCTGACCGCGCAGACGTCAGTGCCGCAGCACTGGCAGTACAGCAAGATCATGGAAGCGACGTTCTACAGCCACCGCGGCCGCAGCTTCGACAGCCTCGTGCGCTATGCCGGCCCTCATCCCCCCTTCCCCCTTCTCCCAATCCTGGGAGAAGGGGCGATCTCGGGTAGCTGAAGCGAAGCGGCGTCGGGTTAACCGCGCCGGCCCCGGAACGCTTCAGGCTCGATCGCCCCTCGCCCAGGATTGGGAGAGGGGACGGGGGTGAGGGCGAGCGCGGCAGCACGCGGCTCGGCATGAGGAATCAGCAGACCTTGCAAGCTGAGCCAGCGGTTGTCGTGGTTACGCGACAGAACTGCCGCGCAAAGCGCTTGTTTGCAGGCGTTGCGCGGGCAAGACTGAGAACCATGAAGGCCGGAGAGGAGCATCACCCGCGAGCCGCACGCCCTGCTGGCGGCGTGGCGCTGCGATCCAGTCCAGCCGGCGCCGCGCGGCTCACCGGGTATCTGGACGCGGTGCGCACGATCGCCGAGGCCGCGTCCGGCGATCCCGCCGTGCTCGATCCCGCCGCCGTCGCGAGCGAGGCGGCGCGCGTCATGGTGCGCGTGACCGATCTGCCAGCCTGCTCCATCTATCTGGCCGAGCGCAAAGCCGGCCTGGCCCGCTGTCTGGCGCAGAGCGGCTATCCGCCCGCGTTCATGGAACGCTATGCGGAGCTGGCGCTGGACGGCGACTCGCTCACGGCACTGGCGCTGCGCTCGGGCGTCCCGCAGTATTCCGGCGCCTCGTTTCCCGGCGAAGCCGCGCATGACGTGATGGCGCTCGGCGGCGGCAATACGTTCATCATCGTGCCGTTCCACAGCGGCGGTCAGGTCAGCGGCACGGTCAATGTGACGGGGGTGCGGTCGACGGCGCCGCCGGCCGAAGAGGTCGCCCTGCTGCAGATCGTGGCAGAGCAGATCGGGCACGCGGTCGTCGCGGCGCGGCTGCACCGCGAAAGCGCGGCGGCCGGCGAGCGCGCCCGCTTTTTGGCCGAGGTCAGCCGCAGCTTCAACGCCACGCTCGAGCTGGCCGGGGTGCTGGAGACCGTCTGCCGCCGCGCCGTCGGCGTGCTGGGTGACTGGTGCGTGATCTACCTGCGCGACGAGGCGCGCGAGCTGATGCAGATGCGCGCCGTGCAGCACCGCGAGCCGGCCCGTGCCGAGATCGTGCGCCGCGTTTTCGCGGCCAGTCCGGTGAAGGTCGGCGAAGGTGTGGCCGGCACGGTCGTGCTCAGCGGTGAGCCGCGCGTCTTCCGCGCCTTCGGCGAGGAGCAGATCCGCGCCCTCGCCCCGCGCGACGATCCGGCCTACATGAACGAACTGCGCCAGGTCTGCTCCTGGGCCTGCCTGCCGCTGATGTCGCGCGGCCACGGCCTCGGCGCAATCGTGATCGCGCGCGCCGACCGCGAGCTGGACGACGACGATCTGGAGTTCGCCGGCGCCTTCGCCGGTATCGCCGCCGGCGCGATCGCCAACGCGCGCCTCTTCGAAGCCGAGCGTTCGCTGCGGCGCATTGCCGAGGGCGCTCAGGCGGAGCTGGCCGCGGCTGACCGGCAGAAAGACGAGTTCCTCTCCGTCGCCTCGCACGAACTGCGCACGCCGCTGACCTCGGCGCAGGGCTTCGCCCAGGTGTTGCTGCGCCGCCTGCGCCGCCAGACCGAGCCCGACTCGGGGCTGATGGAGGGGCTGTCGGTAATGGAGGGACAGCTGCGCCGCATCGGCGGGCTGCTGAACGATCTGCTTGACTTCACCCGCATTCAGACCGGCTCGCTGCCGCTGCGGCCCGGCGAGATGGATCTGGCAGCGTTGACTCGCGCCGTGGTCGGGCGCGCCCAACTTGCGCCCGGCGGCGAGCGCATCGCGCTGGACACGCCGGCCGCGCCCGTTGCCGGCGTCTGGGACCCGCAGCGCATTGAGCAGATCGTCGTCAATCTGCTGGAGAACGCGCTGAAGTACAGCCCGCACGGCGGCCCTGTCGAGGTCAACGTGCGCCAAGAGGGGGGGCAGGCGCTGCTGTGCGTGCGCGACCACGGCCTCGGCGTGCCGGCGGCGTCGCTGGGCCGGCTGTTCCAGCGCTTCTACCGCGTGCCGGACGAGCAGCACCGCCAGATCAGCGGCATCGGCGTCGGCCTGTACATCAGCCGCACGATCGCCGAGCAGCACGGCGGCACCCTCACCGTCGAGCAACCCGACGGCCCCGGCGCCCGCTTCGTGCTGCGTCTGCCGCTCGCCCCGCCGTCCGCCGAGTAGCCAGCCGTGCCCCGCCGAGCGCCGCTACGCACGGTATACTGAGATCAAGTTACTGACCCCTGCGTGAGGAACTAAAGGCCTGTCTCTGGCGCGGGACGGTGGTACGTGCAGACCGCTCGGCAGGGACCTGAGGGGGTTTAGAGTTCAGTGCAGGGGTCAGTAGTTCAATGCGCGGGCGGTGCAGCACATGGTCCGAGCAACGCAGCCCTCAGCCAAACGCCGCCGCGATCCGCGGCTGCCAAAGGTCGAGTTCCTCAGCCCCGAAGAGGCGCGGGCGCTGTTCGACGAGCACGCGCGCCGCAAGCTGGGCATGAGCGGCGACGAGTTCATCGCGGCCTGGAAGCGGGGTGACTTCAACTTCGACCCGGATTTCAGCGACGCGGTGGGGCATCTATGGATGCTGATGCCGACGGGTCTTGCGCGGGAGTAGCTCCTAGCCGAGACGAGCGATCAACGGGAATGACCACCGCGAAGCGCCCTCCGCTGCCATCCTTTGCACCGCCCACAGACGCACGAAGCCGTAATATGGCGGCGATTCGGAGCAAGGATACATCTCCAGAGATGGCGGTCCGCCGCACGCTTCATGGCGCCGGGTTCCGATATCGTCTCCATCCCAAAGGGGTTCCAGGTTCTCCAGACATCATTCTGCCGCGGTTCGGATTAGCCGTCTCGGTTCATGGGTGTTTCTGGCACGGTCATGAATGCCGGGTCGCGCACACCCCGAAGTCAAATGTCCCTTACTGGACTGCGAAGATCGAGCGAAACCGGGCACGCGATGAAAGCCACTTGGCGGCCTTGAGACAGCCCGGATGGACGCCATATACCATTTGGGAATGTACGCTGGCGGATCAACTCCGTGAACTGCTTCAGACGTTACGTCTACTACGGAATCGTCCTTAAGCCGCGTCTAGCGGTCCGGAGTCTGGGGCGCTAAAGTGGCGTCATATGAGACGGATGACGACACTCGACCTGTTCTGCGGTGCCGGCGGCATTACTGAGGGGTTCAGGCAAGCTGGCTTTAGCTGCCTATTCGCGAACGATATAAATGGTGTTGCGCTTGAGACGTTTCGCGCGAACCACCCCGACACTCAGGCATCTGCCGGGCCGATCGAGGCACTTGACCCGGCGGCAATTCGTCGTGATCTAGCAGGGTGCTGAAAAACGACTGCTGATGACCACTGCCGTTTGACAAGCCCCGCGTGCAGCTAAACATAACGGTGACTTGAAATCTGGGCAAATCTACTTTCCATCAGCCTGCAGGGCTGTCGATCGGGGATCTAGACTACATTGCCGGCGGCCCTCGATAGAGTTCCCCGAGGTGGTGTCCATCGAGGTGCTTGAGGGCACGGGGCACCGGTGCGATGCC
>CALFMN010000075.1 GCA_937879875.1 uncultured Chloroflexota bacterium
GGACGGCGGCCATAAGCAGGACCGGTTGGCCGGCCTGCCGCGGTGCGGCGCCCGCCTGACGAGCGGCGCCGAACAGCAGGCTGAGGCCGATCAGGGCGAAGATGATGTAGCGTATCCGAGCCATGATGTCCTTCTCTCCTTTATTGATGCGTTGGTGGGTGCGTTGATGCCTTGATGGGCAATCGGCGTGTGCAGCGGCGACCCCGGGGCTCTGCAAGCGAGCCACAGGCCATTGCGCCAGGGTCAGACAGCAGGCGCCCGCCAGGCGCTACGCGGGTGAGCGGTACAGCACATCGCCGTCCTCCCACACCGGATCGGCGCTGAGGTGCGCACGCAGATCGCGATACCAGCGGTCTTGCTCCGGATCCCGCGCGTTCTGCTCGCACGCTTCGCGGCTGGCAAAGACCGCCACGCCGATGTAGTCGCCGGAGCCGTTCACGGTCCGAAAGACCGTACTCTGGATAGCGCCAGGCGCCTTCGGCCGCCGCTCGGTGTCCCAGCGGCTGAAGCTCTCCAGGACCTGTTGCTCGTGGCCAGGCTGCGGTCGCAGGTGAAAGACGCTGCCAAACATGTGTATCTCCCCTCTCGCATGTGCGCGACGGCTACTGCTCGATCGCCGCACGCAGATCGGCTGCGTGCTCCCGACTGTGGGCGCCGGTGCGGACGAGGAACTCGCCCAGCGTCAGCCGCCCCATTCCTGAAACCTCGCCGGCTTGCGCGAGTTGCTCCGCTGGCAGCGTTGCCAGCCAGGACATCAGCTCCTGGTGCTTGCGATCCAGCACGGCCACGAGGTCTGCCGGCCGTGCCCGCTTGTACTTGCGCAAGGTCCACCAGTTCGCCAGATTGACCATGATCTCAGGCGCCTTCGCGTTCCTTCCTCGCGCAAGCAACCTGCCGACGTAGAGTGAGCCGCCGTCGTCCTCGGCGATGTGGGCAGCCAACTGCCGCACGCGCCACGTCGGATTCGTCGTGGGCCGCGCCAGATCGGTCTCGCGCAGGCCGGAGAGCAGTGCGCGATTGGCCTGGTAGGTCTCCGCCAACGCCTGGTCGATGGTCATACGGTCCATCTCTCACACCTCGTTCCTCGGCGCCCGCGGGTTGCGCGCGTGGCTGCATGGCTACGTGGCCGCACGAGCCGGCCGGCTGGCGATGAGTGGCGTATGGCGCTACGCGGCCTCAATTTCGGCGAGTAGCGCCTCGACCGTCCGGCGCATGGCCTCTGGCACCGGCGGCAGGGCAGAAGCGCGATGGTGGCAGGAGAGGCAGATGCAGGTACCGTCGCGGAAGACGGTCACAGCATCGTCGAGGCAGGCCGGCAGAAGGCAATCGGTGCAGAAGTACATGGCAAGTTCCTCCGTTGTTCGTCTCGCGAGCGGAACGTGGGTTTAGTGTGTGCGGGGCGGCGCGCCGCCACATCGGCGTAACCTCTCATGTTGCAGCCGAGGCACGCACGTCGCTGCATGCAGGCTATGGGGAGAAGCTACCAGCCGGCCTTGCTCACGACTTCGTGGGGACGCGCGTACCCGTTTACACAGCCGGCGGGAATGGCCGCGGCGGGCTACGGCCTCGCTTCGAACACGCGGTTGAACGGCGTCTCCACCGCCTTGCGCGCGCGCTCGCCACGAGCCGTCGGATCGGCCGCGTACTCGCACGGACGGTTCGGCGCTGGCGCCCTCGCACCATAACCAGATTGGTTCGATACGCTGCCATATCTTGCAATCGCTCACCGACATGTGGCAGCATACGTCCCACACCTTTTCGGTCGTGACGATCTTCTCGGGTAGCCTGCTCGTAACGTCTATCGGAAACGTCCGGGCTGGTTTGCCCTACTTCAGCACGTTGATCCAGAAATCGTTCCGATTTTGCAGTGACGCTAACAGTAGTATCTTCACCGCATTTTGCAGCGAATCGAAGCAAATGCGGCGCATTGTAGACAGCGTCTAAGACACGGCAGCGCTACGGTGCTGTGTGGCACGTGGTTATCGCACAGAGGGTCTTGCCCGGGCGGTGCGCTGGCGACCGCGCAGTTAGCGCACCTGGACGTGGACGCGCTGGGCCATATTGTTACCCATGCCCCGCGCCGTCCAGACCTGCGCCAGCGGCTGCACGGCGCCGGTGCTATCGGCGGCGCGGCACAGCAGTTCAAAGCTGCCGGGCGTGCTGGGGGTCCAGCGATACTGCCACGCCTGCCAGGCGTGCGGCTGGTCCGCCGGCGCCAGTTCCGCCGCAGCCCACGACGTGCCCCCATCGGTGCTCATCTCCACCCGCGTGACGGGCGCCCGACCCGACCACGCCCGACCGGTGAGCAGGACCGATCCACGCTCCACAATGCGCATCCGGGTCAGGAAGTCCGGGATGCCGGGCGGCACCAGCAGCGAGCGCACCCGCATCAGGGTCACGGCCTGCCCCGGGTCCGCACGGGACGGGCTGTACCGATACGCCAGCGCGTTCTGATAGCCGCTGAACGGTTCGGTGAGCGCGGTGATGCTGCGCAGCCACTTGACGTGGGCCATCCCGTACCAGCCCGGCATGACGAGGCGCAGCGGATAGCCGTGCTGCGGCTCCAGCGGCTGGCCATTCATCGCCCAGGCCAGCAGTGCGTCCTCGTGCAACGCCTCGGCCAGTGGCAGGCTGCGCTGGTAGTCCTGCGCGATCCCCCCTTCGATGCCCCGGTCCAGCCCGGTGAACAGCAGGTCCACGACACCCGCGCCGAGCCCGGCCTCCTCCAGCAGCGGCCGCAGCGGCGTGCCGGTCCACGCCGCCGTCCCGACGGCGCCGGTGAGCCAGGGCTGACTCAGGGGACGGGGCGAGAGCAAGGCGCGCCCGTCGCCGGCACACTCGAGGGTCACGTGCAGGGTGCGCGCAGGCCGGCGCTTGAGCGCGTCCAGCGCCAGCGTGAGCGGCCGCTGGACGGCGCCGTTCACGCTGAGCTGCCAGGTCGTGGGGTCGACCAGCGGGATGTCGTAGTGGACGAGCGTGTAATGGAGCCCCGTCGGCGTGACGTCGTGGCGGAGCGCCTCCAGTGGCAGGGCATGGTTGCGCAAGGCGAGCTGCAACTCCTCGACGTAGAGCCGCTGGTCTGGCTCCAGCCCGCTGCCATCGCCCACGATCGGGAGGGTGAACTCGGTGGTCGTCATCGCGCGCTCCCCTGGCTGCCGGTCGCTCTAGTCAAAGAACGGCATGCCCGCCGGCAGCCCGAGTTCAACCCGCCCAGCCGCTTCGTACGTCAGCGGTCCCACCATCACGTGGGCCGCCGCCGTGCGCATGTCGCGGAACTGCCGTTCGAGCGGGCTGCTTCTGAACACCGCGGTCGTCCCGAGCGCGGCGTGCAGGCTCTCCACGGCGCGCCAACTCGCCGCCGCCGCATGGCTGGTTGCCAACCGCACCCGCGCGTTGAGCCGGCCCAGCTCCGCGCCGGCCTGGGCGGCGTCCCAGAGGCGGCCAGTGGCGCCATGCAGATGCTCGCGCACCGACTCCACCAGCACAAACGCCTCCGCCAGCTGCAGTTGCAGCCGCGGCTGCTCCGCCAGCGGGCGGGCCGTCCCCCAACCAATCTTGCGCCGCGCCGCGTCGATCGCCGCATCCAGCGCCGCCCGCCCAAGGCCGAGCGCATGCGCGCCGTGCGTGGTGAACATCAGCGCAAGCGTGCGGTAGAACGGCCACGGGTGCCAGGGGGCAGGAAACATGCGCAGCAGAAACGGCTCGGGCACAAACACCCCGTCCACGCTGAAGTCGTGGCTCGCCGTCCCGCGCAGACCGGTGGTATCCCAGGTATCGTGCACAGTCACCTGCTCACGGGGCAGGAAGGCCATGAAACTGACGGCGTTGCCGGCCGCGTCTCGCAGCGGCTGGTCATCGCCGCCGTCATAGCGCAGGCACTCCGCGGCAAACCAGTCCGCATGGCTGCTGCCGCTGGCAAACGGCCAGCGCCCGGAGACCACGCAACCGCCGTCTTTGGGCACGGCCCGGCCGATCGGGCGCGCGACGCCCGCGAGGATGCCGCCGGTGGCGAGCATGGTCGTGGCCGCGTCCCGATCGGCGAAGCCGGAGAGGACCGCATTCTGGGCGGCGATCATGACGCACCAGCCGGCGGAGCCGTCGGCCGCGGCCACCTCTTCGATGATCTGCGCCAGCAGCAGGGGATCGGCCTGCAGCCCGTGCAAGTCCCGCGGGACGGTCAGGTGGAAGAGGCCCGCGCCGCGCAGCGCGGCGACGGCCTCGTGCGGCAGCTTTCGCTCGCGCTCGATCTCCTCCGCCATGGCGCGGAGCAGCGGCGCCATGGCGCGAGCAGCGTCGAGTGGGGATGCCTGGACCTGGCCCGTGGTGGTGGTCATAACCGACTCCGGATTGGGATAGCACTCGCGCCGGGGCCACGCATGGCGTCTGCTCGTCGCGACGACCGGAGCAAACGGCAGCAGCCGCTGCCGTTTGCTCCGGTCCCCATCTGGCGGCTGGAGCGACGGCGGGCATTAACCCCAACGCGGCGGCATGCCGAGGGTGCCCAGCAGCGTCTTGCCGACGATCTCATGCACCA
>CALFMN010000076.1 GCA_937879875.1 uncultured Chloroflexota bacterium
GCACCGGGGCTATCTGTTCAAAGTCCACGTGGACGAGACGGAAGAGCTGGCGGAGGCGGCGGGGCGCAAGTACGTGGAGGGACCGAGCAACCCGTTCTTAGAA
The DNA here is from genome assembly GCA_937879875.1 of uncultured Chloroflexota bacterium. Lineage (GTDB taxonomy): Bacteria > Chloroflexota > Dehalococcoidia > CAUJGQ01 > CAUJGQ01 > CALFMN01. Next base: position 104 of record CALFMN010000076.1, read on the forward strand.
GGCAACCAGGGCAACGTGCGCGCCTACATCCAGAACCTGCCCGGCATGACCTCCCGCACCAATCTGCTGCCCACCGTCTCCAGCTTCGCGCAGGCGGCGGCGCGCGGCCGGCAGAAAGAGTACCTCGAAGCCCGCAAGAAGGCCGACCACCAGACGCAGGATTTCCTCGGCACATTTGAAGATCAGATCAACAAGATGAGCATCATCACGGGCACGCCGGACACGGTGATTCCCAAGGTGAAGCATGTGCTGGAGTACCTGCGGCCGGGCAACATCTTCTTCTGGGACGGGGACGGGGCGATGACGCACGACGACGCGATGCGCAGTCTGCGGCTGATGGGCGACGAGGTGATCCCGGCGGTGCGGGAGATGGCCAGAGAGCTGGACCTCAAAGGCGCCTTCGAGGTCGATCCGCTCACCAACCAACCCGTGGCCGCGGGCGCCGGCGACTGAGCGTCGCCACGAGCACGACAAACCCGGATGTTCTCGTGATCGGCGGAGGCCCGGCGGGCAGCACGGCCGCGACCATGCTCGCCCGCATGGGCTGGCGCGTGCGCCTGTTCGAGCGGGAGCGCTTTCCGCGTGAGCACGTGGGCGAGTCGCTGTTGCCCGCATCCATGCCGCTGCTCGAAGAGCTGGGCGCCATGCCCGCGATCGCGCGCGCCGGCTTCGTCAAGAAGTGGGGCGCTGTGATGGTCTGGGGCAGCGGCGGCGAGCCCTGGAGCTGGCACTTCAGCGAAACCAACCGCCGCTATCCGCATGCCTTTCAAGTCTGGCGCCCGCAGTTCGACCAGATCCTGCTCGACAACAGCCGCGCCGCCGGCGTGGACGTGCGCGAGGGCTGCCGCGTCGCCGAGGCGCTGTTCGAGGGCGAGGCAGTCACCGGACTGCGCTTTCTGGACGAGTCCGGCACAGAGCAGACCTGCCGTGCCCGCTTCGTCGTGGACGCGAGCGGCCAGACCGGCCTGATCGGCCGCTCGCTGCGCCTGCGCCGCCCCGACCCCTACTTCCGCAACCTCGCTGTTTACGGCTACTTCAGCGGCGCCGCGCCCCTGCCCGAGGCCGAGCGCGGCAACATCTTCATCGAGTCGTACGAGCATGGCTGGTGCTGGGCGATTCCGCTGCACACGGGCTGGACCAGCGTGGGTTTCGTCGTGGACAGCGAGCGCGGACAGGAGGGCATTCGCCGCGAGGGGCTGGAGGGCTTTTTCCGCGGCCAGCTCGCGCAGGCGCGGCACAGCGCCATACGGCTCAGTGCTGCCACGCTCGTCGCCGGCCCGATCGTCGTGCGTGACTGGTCCTACGTTTCCGACGAAGTAGCGGGCGAAGGCTACGTGCTCGCGGGCGACGCCGCCTGCTTCGTGGACCCGCTCTTCTCCTCCGGTGTGCACCTGGCACTGTCGTCGGGCGTGATGGCCGCGGCCTACGCCACCTCGGCGCTGCGCGACCCGACGCTGCGCGGCCCGGCCGGACAGGCCTACAAGGAACTGTACTACCGTCAGTACGGTCACTTCCGCGAGCTGGCGAAGCTGTTTTACGCCAGCAACCGCAGTATCGAGTCGTACTTCTGGGAGGCGCGGCGCATCCTCGGCGCGGACGAATCGCTCTCGCCGCGGCAGGCGTTCGTGCAGGCGGTGGCCGGCCAGCCGCCGCAGGGCTACGAGCGCGTCGTGCTGGAGCACGGCGAGGCGCCCGCCGGCTTCGTCGAGGGCGTGCGCGTGGTAGAAAACGAGCGGTCAGCGCGCAGTGCATCGGCCGCGGCGCTGCTGAGCGACGGCGGGGCGCTGGCCCGGCTCGTGCCGGTCCTGGCCGAGGGCGCGCGGCTGGAGAAGAAGGCGGTGCTGGGCGAGGGCGAGTTCGTCTGGGGTTTGGTGCTCAGCACGCCGGCCCGCCCGGAGGGCACACCACTGAGCGGGCTGTTGGCGCGGGCCGTAGCGCTGATCGACGGGCGGCGCACGCTGGCCGAGCTTTTGCGCGGCATCGCCGCGGAACTGCCGCCGGAGCAGGCACAGCGAGCGCTGGGCAGCGTGCTCACCGCGCTGCGCATTCTGTACACCGACGGCGCGGTTGCAGAGCTGCGCGTGCCCCATTCCTGATGCCCGCTCGGCCGTTCCCTGGCGGCACGGGTTTCGCGTCGTCAGTCCCGGCAGGGAATGAGCGGGGCTTGCGGGTAAAACGCCGGACGGGATAGCGACTGCAGGTGCGTCAATGGCGGTGCGCGACCTGCTCGTGGTGCTGACGCAGCAGATCCTTGCCGTAGTCGTTGCCGTTCGGCGTGCGCACGACGGTATGGATATGGTTGCGTGTCGGCTGCTCGTTGTCGAAGGCGATGCCGGATTCGTGGTCGAACTCGATCAGGATCACCGGGCTGTGCACGCGGTAGTAGAAGACGCTGTCTTCCTCGCAACCGCCCATCCAGGCGAAATACGTCTCGGCGAGATGCTGCTTCACCTCGTCCAGCTTGACCGCGGCGTGGTCGGGCCGCGTGCGGCCGGTGTAGGTCTCGATCAGCCGGAGCAGCAGCCGCTGCTGCGCGTCGGAGAGTGCATCGAAGCGAATGCCTTCGTAGTTCAGCTCGAAGTTATCGCGGAAGGCGGTCGTGAAGACTTCGCGCGGCAGATCCTCGGACAGCAGCGCCGTACGCCGCTGCTCGAGTGAGAGCGACTGCATCAACGCCAGCCCGTCGCGCTCTTCCGCGGCGAAGACGCGCGTACCGGCATACTTGCCGGACTCCGCCTCGCAGGGCTCGGAGCCCATGAACAGCGGCGTCATCACCAGCTGATCGCCCAGCACGAGGCAGTTGACGATCAGGTGATGGCCGTCGATCTGCCAGCCCCAGGGTTCGGCCGCGGCGGGCGGCGGCGTGCCGAAGACGCTGAGCCAGTAGAGCCATTCGCCGTACTCTTCCGGCTTCGCGGTCATTTCGCCGATCGTCTCGTTCAGCCGCATCACATCGCGGGCGGTCTGGAAACCCTGTGTGCTCAGGCTCACCCGCAGCAGCGCCAGCGCCGCCTCACGCTGCGGCTCGTTCAGCGCTTCGAGCAGGGCGCCGTGACGCATCACGTAGATATGGATGTTGCTCCAGCGGCGCCAGGCGTCACTGTCGATCGGGAACTGCGCCTGCGCCCGCTGGTCCGCGCCGAGCGCCGCGAGCAACGCTCCGGCCGCATCGGCGATCGGTCGGGTGGACACGCCCGTGCTGCGCAGCGGGAACAGGTTGGTAACAGCCGCGCCGCCGGCCGTGACGCCGCGATACGGCTGCGCGACCGCCGCATCGCCGTCCTGCATGTAGCGGCGGATGAACTCGGGCAGCACGGCCGGCAGCACGCGGCCGGACGCCGGCGGACGCTGCCGGGGCCGGAACTCGCTCAGGTTCGTCGTCATCGCGGAAGTCCTTCTCTCTGCGAACAGCCGAATCGTACGTCTACTGCATAGCTTATGCCGGTTGCGCCGCCTGCTGCCGCGCCACGATCCGCTTGTAGAGATTGCTGACGTTCATCGCGTCGACGCGGTCGCTGATCGGGAACAGCCGTTGGCCGATCGGGTACGGATCGACCCGTGGCGCCGGCTGCTGCAGCGCCTCGGCTTCCGTCATGCCGCGGCGCACAAAGTCCTCGACGGCGCCGGTCCAGGCTGCGATGATCTCCGCCTGCAGCGGCAGATAGCGGTTGTCGCAGGGCTCGCCGTGGCCGGGCACGATCGTCTCCGCGCCCAGCGCCTCGATGCGCTTCAGCGCCGCCAGCCACTGCCAGGGGTCCGCCTCCTGGATGAAGGTCTTGACCCGGTGGAAGATGTTATCGCCGGTGAAAAGCACGCCTTCGTCCGGTAAGAAGATCGCCGTCTGCGGCGCGGTGTGACCGGGGATGTGCAGGCACTGGATCGTGTGCTGGCCGACGCGCAGGGTCAGCTCCTCGTCGAACGTGCGCGTCGGCGGGTTCGGCGGATAGTCCGGGTGGCCGAACAGCCAGACGCTGTCGGGGTCGGCCTGCTTCATCGGCTCCAGCCGCTCGCCCATCTGCGGCACGGCCTCGAGATAGCGCTCGCGCAGCCCCGTCTGGCCGACGACCTCGACGCCGGGGAAGCAGGCGTTGCCGAGGATGTGGTCGATGTGCGGCTCGGTGTTGATCAGGTGACGGATCGGCCCGTGTTCTTGCAGCCGTTCGCGCCAGCGCACGGCGTCGATCGGCTGCTGCGGCGTATCGATCATGACGACGCCGTCGCTGGCGGCCAGAAAGCCGGGGTTGCAGCCCCAGAAGTAGATCTCGGCGTAGACATGCTCGCTGATCCGCCGCATGGAGTACCTCCGCCGTCGCCGGGTTCGCCGCCGTCCGCGCCGTGTCCGGCGATCTCTCTTCTAACGGCTCCGCGCCGAGTTCGCAAGTGGCGGCCGGCCCTCATCCTCTCCTGTCTCCTTCCCCCAATCCTGGAGGGAAGGAGACGATCCAGCGTCGGGCGTTCCGTGGCCGGTGCGGTTAACCCGACGCCGCAACGGATCGCTCCAGACAGGATCGCCCCTCGCCCAGGATTGGGAGAGGGGAGGGGGTGAGGGCGCGGGGTCAGAGCGCGACCGGCCGCCGGCCGATGCGGCAGCGCTCGGCGGTGACGATCGCCTGCACCTGATCGGCGGCGCGATCGAGCCGGCCGTCCTCGTTCAGCACGGCGTAGTCGAATCGCGGCGCGGCATCGAGCTCCGCGCGGGCCAGCTCCAGCCGCTCGCGGATCGCCTCCGGCGCCTCGCCGCCGCGCGTCTGCATGCGCTCGCGCAGCGCCTCGAAGCTCGGCGGTGCGATGAAGATCAGCACGGCGCCCGGCGCCATCTGCTTGATCGTCAGGGCGCCGCGCACGTCCGTGCGCATGATCACGTTGCATCCGGCTGCTAACGCCGCCCGCACCTGCGCCTTCGGCACGCCGCGATATGTGCCGTGGTAGAGCACGTGCTCAACGAGTCCATCCGTGTCGCGCAGGCGCAGAAACGCGTTCTCGGAGAGGAAGTGGTAGTCGACGCCGTCGCGCTCGCCGGGCCGCGGGGCGCGGGTCGTGGCCGTGATGGTGAAGTGGTAGGGCGCCTCGCGCCGCTTCAGCTCCTGCAAGACCGCGTCTTTGCCTGCACCGGAAGGGCCGGAGAGCACCACCAGCAGCGGCCCGTCGGCGGCCAACCCCGGCGCGGCCACTGCGTCCGCCTCCTGTGTTCCGGGTGTGCCAGCCCCGCTCATCGCCTCACTCTTCGTCGGCGGAGATCATGCGCGGGCCGCCGCGCTGCTGACCGACGCGGTTGGTGATCGTCTCTGGCGTGATCGCGGCCAGCACGATGTGGCCGTCATCCATCACCAGCACGGCCTTGGTGCGCCGGCCGCTGGTCATGTCCACGGTGAGCCCCTTGGTTTTTCCCTCTTGAATCAGGCGTTTGGTCGGCGCCGAGTTCGGCGCGACGATGGCGATCACGCGATTGACCGCAAGTACGTTGCCGAAGCCCACGTGGATTAGCTCGGTGGCCATGCACTCCCTCAGCTCTGGCGCGGCCCCCTCCCTGCCCCTCCCCAACGCGTTAGGGGAGGGATGGAGTGGATTCGATCCCCTCTCCCATCGTCATGGGGAAGGGTCGGGGAGGAGGCACAGCGAGTATGGCCCGGCGGCTTAGACCACCGCGGGCGTGCCCGAGAGGCGCTCGAGATCCTCCCAGAAGTCCGGATACGATACCGCTGCGCAGGCCGCGCCGTGCACTGTTGTTTCGCCGGAAGCCAGCAGCCCGGCCACGCCGAGCGTCATCGCCAGGCGATGGTCGCCGTCGCTTCGGCCTGCGGCGCCGTGCAGCCGCGCAGCGCCGCTGCCGTGCACCAGCAGACCGTCTGGCAACTCTTCAACATCAATGCCGAAGCGGCGCAGCTCGCGGGCGGTCGAGACGATCCGATCGCTCTCTTTAGCCCGCAGGTCAGCGGCGTCACGCACGCTAGTATCGCCCTCCGCGAAGGCGGCTGCAAGCGCAAGCGCGGGAATTTCATCGATCAAGCGAGGTATCGTCTCGCCCGCGACCGTGACGCCGTGCAGGTGCGAACTACGCGCCACCAGGTCCGCCACGGGCTCGCCGCCTTGCTCCCGCTCCTCTTCGACGTCGATCGTGCCGCCCATCTGGCGCAGCACGTCGACGATGCCGGAGCGCGTCGCGTTGACGCCCACGCCGCGCAGCGTAATCTCGGCGTCGGGATGCACCAGCGCCGCGACCAGCCAGAAGGCGGCCGCGCTCACATCGCCCGGCACGCGCAGGTGCAGCGGCTCCAACTCCCGTTCGAGCGGTCGCACGCGCACCTCGGGGCCGTTGGAGACGATCCCCGCGCCCATCGCCCGCAGCATGCGCTCGGTGTGGTCGCGCGAGGGCGCCGGCTCGCGCACGCGGCTCTCGCCCTCGGCACAGAGCCCCGCCAGCACGATCGCCGACTTGACCTGCGCCGAGGCGACGGGCGTGGCGTACTCGATGCCGCGCAGCGGGCCGCCGCCGATCACCAGCGGCGCCGTGCGGTCGCCGCCGGCGCCGTGCAGGTGGGCGCCCATCTGCCGCAGCGGCGCAATGATGCGCGCCATCGGCCGCGATCGCAGCGAGGCGTCGCCGGAGAGGATCGAGAGGAACGGCCGCGGCGCCAGCAGGCCGGAGAAGAGGCGCATGCTCGTGCCGGAGTTGCCGCAGTCGAGCACGTCGCCCGCCTCGCGCAGGCCGCGCCGCCCCACGCCCTCCACGACCAGCCGCGCGCGCCCGTTCGCACCCGGTTCGACGCGTGCGTCCACGCCCAGCGCCGCGAGCACGCCGAGCGTCGAGAGGCAATCTTCGCCGGTAAGAAAGTTTTCGGCCACGCTCTGGCCGCGGGCGATCGCGCCGAAGATCGCGGCGCGGTGGGAGATCGACTTGTCGCCGGGCGGCCAGATCTCGCCGCGCAGCCGCGCCGCGGCACGGATGACGCGCCTGTCGGCGGCGCTACTCGTCGTCTTCATCGTCGTCGGCGCCGGCCGGAGCGCCGCCGTGCTGCTCGCTGCGGCGCATCATCTTCTCGTACTTCTTGTAGCGATCGGCCATCCAGCCGCCGAAGAGCATGGCGTTCATCTGGTCGGCCGTAGACGGCAGGTCGATGCGATCGCGCTGCGGCCGGTCGGCGCCGGTCAGGAACGCCTCGCGCTGGAGCTGCGCCGCGCTGAAGGTGTTGAACAGCTCCTCGTGGTTGTCCATGATCAGGTCGCGGTAGCGGCGCAGTTCGGCGATCATGCGGTCCAGCCAGTGGACCACGCCGTCCGGGTTGGTGGCGCAGATGTCGTGGTTCATATAGGGGTCGCCGGAGGCGAGCCGCGTCAGATCCTTGAAGCCGGAGGAGGCCAGCGGCGCGATCTCGTTCCAGCCCTGGCTGTTGCGCACCAGCGTGAACAGCGCGGTCGAAAGCACGATCGGCATATGGCTGATCGCCGCCACGTACTGGTCGTGCTCTTCGGCGTCGATGAAGACCGGCTCGGCGCCGAGCACGCTGACCAGGCCCAGCACCGACTTGACCGCGCCTTCGGTGGCCGAGGTCGCCGGAATCACGGCGTAGGCCTTGCCGCGGAAGAGATCCGCCTCGGCGGCGGCGACGCCCGACTCCTCTTTGCCGGCCATCGGGTGGCCGCCGACGAAGCTGACGCGGTCGGGCAGGATCTGCTTCGCCCAGCGCATCACGTCGGCCTTGGTGCTGGCCACGTCGGTGATGATGCAGCCATCGGGCGCCAGCTCGGCCAGGTCTTCGAAGATCGGCCGCACCGCCAGCGGCGGCGTGGCGATGATAATCAGTCGTGCGTCCTGCACCGCGCCTTCGAGGTGGCGCTCGGTGCTGTCCACGGCGCCGCGCCGCTGCGCCTCCTTCATCGGGTCTGCTTCCAGGTCGTGGCCGACCACCTGCAGGTTCGGCAGCTTCGCCGCCTTGAGCGCGAGGCCGATCGAACCTCCGACGAGGCCGAGGCCGATAATCGTCACCTTTTCGACTGCCATGCCCGCTTCCGGCTCCCCGCTACCCCGCGCAGTACGCGGCTCAGATCGGCTCCGCGCATCACGTACCATAACATTCATTCGGCGTTTGGCGTATCCCGCAGCGCCTCGGCCAGCGCCACGAGTGCCGCCAGCGCCGCCGTCTCGGCCCGCACGATCAGCGATCCCAACGTAACCAGCCGGCAACCAGCCGTGCGCGCCAGCTCGACCTCGCCTTCGGAGAAGCCGCCCTCCGGCCCGACGAAGATCGCGACCTCCGGAACGTCCGCCATCGCCTCGTGCTGCGCAGGAGTGCGCCGCGACACGCCCAGCAGCGCCTCGCGCACGCTCTGCCGCGCGCCGTCACCCTCCCAGGCGAACAAGCGCCGCGCGGCCGGCTCGCGCAGCGCCGCCGCCAGCGGCAGCGGCCGGGCGATCGCCGGCACGTACGCGGCACCGCACTGCTCTGCCGCCGCGCCGGCGATGGTCTGCCAGCGCCGCAGCCGCGCCGCGCTCGGCTCGGCGCCGGCGTGCGCCGTGCGCTCCGTCAGGAGCGGCACGATGCGCCAGGCGGCCAGCTCCGTCGCCTTC
>CALFMN010000077.1 GCA_937879875.1 uncultured Chloroflexota bacterium
CCGGTGTCTTGTTGAACACCCCGAACACCCCCTCCCCCAACGCGTTGGGGGAGGGCCGGGGAGGGGGAGGCGAACTCGTCTCCTATCCGCCGCGCGAGCGCTGGGACGACTGGACGGAGCTGGACGCGAACGCTTGGCCGCGCCGCGTCGAGCGGCACTACACGCTCGTGCCCACGATCTGCTTCAACTGCGAGGCCGCCTGTGGCCTGCTTGCCTATGTGGACCGTGAGACGCTGGCGATCAAACGCTTCGAGGGCAACCCGGAGCACCCCGCCTCGCGCGGGCGCAACTGCGCCAAAGGCCCGGCGACGATCAACCAGGTCAACGACCCGGAGCGGATTCTCTATCCGCTGAAGCGCGCCGGCCCGCGCGGCTCGGGCCAGTGGCAGCGCGTGAGCTGGGAGCAGGTGCTGGAGGAGATCGGCGGGCGCATCCGTGAGGCGTTCTTGAACGGCCGGCGCGGCGGTGTGATGTATCACGTTGGCCGGCCGGGCCACGACGGCTACATGGATCGCGTCTTGCAGGCGTGGGGCATCGACGGCCACAACTCGCACACCAACGTCTGTTCGGCGGCGGCGCGGCTGGGCTACGACCTCTGGCAGGGCGCCGACCGGCCCTCGCCCGACCACGCCAACGCCCGCTTCATGCTGCTGCTGTCGTCGCATCTGGAGACGGGCCACTACTTCAACCCGCACGCCCAGCGCATCATGGAAGGCAAGCAGAACGGCGCCAAGATCGCCGTCTTCGACCCGCGCCTCTCCAACACGGCCAGCGTCGCCGACTGGTGGCTGCCCACCTGGCCCGGCAGCGAGGCCGCCGTGCTGCTCGCCATCGCCCGCATCCTGCTGAAAGAGAACCTGATCGACCGCGAGTTCGTGCGGCAGTGGACCAACTGGCGCGAGTGGCTGACGGCCGAGCGGCCGGCGCTGACGCCGAGCTTCGATAACTTCCTCACCGAGCTGGAAGCGCTCTACGACGGCTACACGCCCGAATTCGCCGCGCGCGAGGCGCGGGTGCGGCCGCAGCCGATCGTGCAGATCGCGCGCGAGATCGGCCGCGCGGGCAGCGCCTTCTCCTCGCACGTCTGGCGCGGCGCCGCTTCGGGCAATTTGGGCGGCTGGCAGGTGGCGCGCTGTCTTGAGCTGCTGAACGTGCTCACGGGCAGCATCGGCACGCCGGGCGGCACCTCGCCCAACTCGTGGGACAAGTTCACGCCGCAGCCGTTCTTGAAGCCGCCGCCGCAACAGCTCTGGAACGAGTTGCTCTGGCCGAAAGAGTACCCGCTTTCGCACCACGAGCTGAGCTTTCTGCTGCCGCACTTCCTGAAAGAGGGGCGCGGTACGCTCGACGTTTACTTCACCCGCGTCTACAACCCGGTCTGGACCAATCCCGACGGCGCGATGTGGCTCGATGTGCTGCAGGACGAGGCGCTGATCGGTCTGCACGCCGCGCTGACGCCGATCTGGAGCGAAACGGCTTGGTTCGCCGACTACGTGCTGCCGATGGGCGTCGGCGCCGAGCGGCACGACTTGCAGTCGCAGGAGACGCATGCCTCGCAGTGGATCGCCTTCCGCCAGCCGGTGCGGCGCGTGGCGATGGCGCGGCTGGGCCAGCAGGCGCGCTACACCTATGAAGCCAACCCCGGCGAGGTCTGGGAGGAAGATGAGTTCTGGACCGAGCTTTCCTGGCGCATCGACCCGGACGGCGCCCTCGGCATTCGTAAATACTTCGAGTCGCCCTACCGCCCCGGCGAGAAGCTGACGGTCGAGGACTACTACGGCTGGATCTTCGAGAACTCGGTGCCCGGCCTGCCCGAAGCCGCCGCGGAGCGCGGCCTCACTCCGCTCGACTACATGCGCCGCTTCGGCGCCTTCGAGGTGCGGCGCGGCGTCTACCGCCTGCACGAGACGCCGCTGACGGAGGCGCAGCTTGCGGGCAGCAGCGTCGAGCCGGAAACCGAGATCGTGCGCTCGACCGAAGGCGCGGCGCTCGGCGTCGTGATCGACGGCGTGGCGCGGTCCGGCTTCCCCACGCCCTCGCGCCGGCTGGAGTTCTACTCGCCCACGCTCGCCGCCTGGCGCTGGCCGGAAGCGAGTGTGCCGAACTACAGCAAGAGCCACGTGCACTGGGAGCGGCTGGACCCGGCGAAACACGAGTTCGCGCTGGTCCCAACGTTTCGGCTGCCGACGCTGATCCACACGCGCGGTGGCAACGCCAAGTGGCTGTACGAGATCTCCAACACCAACCCGCTCTGGCTGCATCCCGAAGATGCCGCGCGGCTGGGCATCGAGGCCGGCGAACTGGTGCGCGTGACGACGGAGATCGGCTACTTCGTCGTGAACACCTGGGTAACGGAGGCGATGCGGCCGGGCGTGGTGGCCTGCTCGCACCATCTGGGGCGCTGGCGGCTGACGGAGACAGCGGGCGAACGCTGGTCCACGGTGCTCTCCGACCTTTCGCGGCCGTCGGAGAGCCAGTGGCTGCTGCGCCAGCGCGAGCCGCTCGGCCCGTTTGCGAGCGACGATCCGGACTCAAGCCGCATCTGGTGGCGCAAGGGCGGCGTGCATCAGAACTTCACCTTCGGCGTGCATCCGGACCCGATCTCCGGCATGCACTGCTGGCACCAGAAGGTGACGGTGGAGCGGGCGCAGCCGGGCGACCGCTACGGCGACGCCACGGCCGACACGGCCGCCTCGATGCGCGTCTACCGCGAGTGGCTAGCGCAAACGCGCCCGGCGCCCGGCCCGGACGGCAGCCGCCGCCCGCAGTGGCTGCAGCGCGCCGTCAAGCCCGCGCCGGCGGCGTACCGGGCGTAGGAGCGCTGGCTCATCGCTTCAGCTTTGCGGCTGCGGCTATGGTTTTGTAGCTGTTCTGTGAGCGGGCTGCTCTGCTGTCTCGCCAGCCCGCAGGAGTGCGATCGCGGCCTCGACATGCTCCTTTGCAGCGGCCAAAGCGTGCCTCTCCTGGTCGCTGTGGTGCTCGCCGTTGAGGGCGGTCATGAGTTCCGCCCGCGCGGCCCACAAGGCTTCCGACGGCGCCGGCAGCGTCTCTTCTGGTGCGATCAGTGGCCGCTCGGTTGCGCGCTTATGGCCACCGGGGGAGAGCGCCTGGCCAAGATCGGCCAGAGCGTCGACGGCTCGGGTTAGTACGTCGCTCATGGTTCCACCTGAATCTCGACCTCAGTCACGGAGCGCGTAACGGTAAGTCACAACCAGCGCTCTGGGACCAAACGAGATCGCCTCTCCCAGCATAAACCATGCCCACAGGAATTCGGAGTTGAAGACTGCCTTGCCGACCGGGGCACTCGCAATCGTGGCGCCGAAGAGTACGCCGAGAAACCCTGCCACTGCCGGCCCGTTGGGCCGATGATTCCGAATCAGCTCTTTGACGAAAAACGCGAAGTATGCCAGGCCAATCAGGCCTGCGACGAAGCCCGCGGCGATCGCTCCAAGGGCGCGAACGTCCAATCTTCCATCCTGCGACCTTACGCGTCTCCGACGCATTGTGTCGGTTGCGCATCGTTAGCACCAGAGTCAGGAAATTGCCGGTTCTGCCGGCCGTGGCGCCCTTCCCGGCTCGGTGCTCGTCCCCCCGGGCATACCGACGTGCGCTATACTTCGCGTACTCCGCCGCGGACGGCCACGGGAGTTTGAGAAGAGGCGTGACATGGCTGACTCGACGTACCGGCCGCTGCCCATCTTCGCGAAGCTGTTCACCGGCGTGCACCGCGGGCTGTTCCGGCTCAGCCGCGGCCGGATCGGCGGCCGCTTCGGCAAGATGCCGATCCTGCTGCTCACCACGAAGGGGCGCAAAAGCGGCCTTGCACGCACCACGCCGCTGACGTACCTGCTGGACGGGGACGACTACGTGCTGATCGCCTCGAACGGCGGTAAGGACTGGCCGCCGGCGTGGTTCGGCAACCTCACCGCCCATCCAGAGGGCGTCGTGCAGCTCGGCTCGCAGAAGTTCCGCGTCACGGCGACGGTCGCCGATGCCGAGCAGCGCCGGCGGCTGTGGCCGATCGTACTGGAACGCTACCCGAACTACGCCGGCTACGAGAAGAAAACGACGCGCGAGATTCCGCTGACGATTCTGCACCGTCAGGCGTAGGCCTGGATACCTGTGTCAGGAGCGGCGGTTGGCGAGGAAGCCCATGCCCCAGCAAGTTTCAATCCTCATCCGGCCGTGAGGCCAGATGCGACGGCGCCATGGGAGGGGGATGCTGCCCCCACCAGCGCCGATGTTGCCTCCTGCGACGGCGCTGCAGTCCCTATCCCGATGCCGATCGGCATCTCCTGACGCAGCGGAGCACGAACTTCCGGCCCGGCGACTGATTGAAGTGCAGCCGCCTGGTACGGAGCTGGATATACGAGCCGGCGGATCTTCGTAGCACACACTTTCCAACGTTTGTCGGCTGCCGTCCCCTGACCCTCAGCGCAGCCACTATGGCCCGCTGCCCCAACCTGTGAACTGAGTCACAAGCTACGGTTGCACGCCTCCATCGTCGCCCGGCGCGGCGGTGTATTTCCTGATGCGGCAGGGTGAGGCTCAACGGCCACGCTCCCGCCGTAGAGCAGCGAGCGGAGCATGCAACCGTGCGAACCCTGACCCTGACGCGGACGATCCGCGTGCTGGCGCCGTGGGCGACCGCGCTAGCTGTCGTGCAGGACATTGGCAACCTCGAGTACTGCGAGCCGAAAGTCGATGCGCTGGAGCTTTCACGCGAAAGCACAGAGGGCGGCGTCTTCCGGGCGAGCGGTCGCCTGGCCGGCCTGCGCTGGTCCGGCGACTTCCGTTACCGGCTCAGCGCCGACGGCTTCGACAGCACCGAGGCCAGCCCAGGTCGCTCCGGCTTGAACGTGCGCGGCGGCTTTCACGTCGCGCCCGCGGGCGAGAGCGCCAGCCGCATCACGCACTACGAGCAGTACATGCTGCCGCCCTGGGCGCTGCCGCTCAAGCGCGCCCTCGCCTGGTATGTGGGCGGCAGCATGGAGCGCGAGCTGGAGAATCTGGCACGCCTGATCGCCGAACAGCTCGACGCGGCGCGGGCAGCATGAGCGCGGGCATCGGCAGGACTCGGGCCATGCGCTGCCGCCATACGGCGCGGCGCCGGCCGGGTGAGGAGGGACAGGTGATGGAACGCAACGGGCGGGAATCCCGGATCTGGCTGTGGAGCGGCGCCAGCCTGGTGCTGATCGACGGCGCCATTCATCTGCTCGAAGTCTCCGACGGCTTCGGCGATGCGGCGTACGAAGGCGTGCTGTTCATCGCGGCCGCTGCCGGAGCGCTCGTCGTGGCCGGCGCGCTGCTGCTCGGCCTGCGCGCGGGCTGGCTGCTCCGTTCGCTCGTTGCCGGGGGAACGCTCGTCGCCTATCTGGCGAGCCGCACCACCGGACTGCCGGCCGTCCCGCGACAGCAGTTCTGCCTGCTGGGGGTGGTTTCGCTGGCGGCAGAGGGGACGTTCCTGCTGGTCGCCGCCCGTGCCTTCATGACAGAGCGGGCGCAGCGTGCGCAGCGCGCCGAAAACCTGACTAGCGCCGCCTGAATCGACGGCATGCCGCCGAGCCGCCGCGGATGCGCCGCACTTGCTGTATCCGCTGAGCGGTGCATCCCTTGCCGCAGAGCACGGCGCCAGGCGCGGACGAGACAGCAACCGGGCCACAGCGGGATTACAGGAACTCAATGATGATCGAGCAGAACGAAAACAATGGCATGGAGCCCGCGGCGCGGGTAGCCACGCCGGCGCCTCCCACTGAACAGCGAAACGCGGCCAGCGTACCGGCGACGGGACAAGCAGACGAGTCACGGCCTGTCGCGGCGCGGGCGCTGGCAGCCGCGCCCCTGCCCACAGCGTCGGCGTGGCGGATCCCCGTCGCGGAGGGCGAAGCGGTCGTCGTGGCCCGGCCTGAGCGCGGGGCTCTGGCCGAACGGCGCGGGCGCGGCCAGATCGTGCAGGCCCACGTCCAGCGCAGGCAGGTGCTGCGCAGCGGCGTGTTCGGCGCGATCGCCGGCTTCCTCACCCTCGGCGCCGGCAGTTTTCTCAACTACTTCAACCCGCGCCATACCGGCGGCTTCGGCGGCACGGTGCGCATTCCCGCGGGTCAGATCCCGAAGCCAGGCGGCGATCCGCTGAAGATCTTCGCGATGAAGGGCTTTCTGGTGAATCTGAAGCCGGGCGAGGGTGGCTTCGGCAGCGTGGCGCCGAGCCAAAAGGGCGGGCTGGTGGCGCTCTACCAAAAGTGCCCGCACCTGGGCTGCGCGGTGCCCTGGCGCTCCGACTTCGAGTTCGGCGGCGCGAAGGGTTGGTTTCGCTGCCCCTGCCACGGTTCGACCTACACAAAGGGCGGCGCCCGCGTCTTCGGCCCGGCGCCGCGTTCGCTGGATACGTTCGCGCTGACCCGCAACGGCGACGGCTCTGTGACGGTGAACACCGGCAAGATTACGCTCGGCGCGCTCGACGATCCGCAGCGCGGCAGCTTGCCGCCGGCCTGAGCGGAGGCCGCGCGCTGCGCCGCGTCTCGCGGTCCCGATGCAGCGCGCGGCCCCGGCTGTCGCACTTTTTGCGGCGCGGCGACATGGCGGACTCCTGTTGTATTGGCTCCTCCGGCACGAGGGGCCGCTCAACGGGAGTTCCGCCGCGCCGCCGCACCCCTCGCCTGTACAGCAATGAGCGTCAGCGCCCCGCTGTCCAACCAGCAGCGGGGCACTGACGCTCATTGCATGGACGCGCAACGGCCTGCGCGGTCGCAACGCAACACCGCGTGAGTCAACATACGCTGAACCGGGGAGGGATAGATGCCGCGCCCGCGCTACAATGTCGGCGTGGAGCGACACCTGTGACGACGGCATTGCGGGAAACTGTGCCTGCGCCGGGCGCGGCCGGCGCGGCGCTGGTGACCACCAGCGGCCTGACGAAGACGTACGGCAGCGTGCGGGCGCTGGACGGCGCCAGCCTGATCGTGCGGCCCGGCTGCACCGCCCTGCTGGGCGAGAACGGCGCCGGCAAGAGCACACTGATCAAGCTGTTGCTCGGGCTCAATGCGGCCAGCGCGGGCAGCGCCAGCGTGCTCGACTTCGATCCGGCCACACAAGGCTCCGATGTGCGGGCCCGCGTCGGCTACTTCCCCGAGCACGACTGTCTGCCGAACGACTGGCAGGCGCAGGATTTCGTGCGGCAGATGGGCGAGGTGCGCGGCCTGCCGGCGCGCGTGGCCGTACAGCGGGCAAGCGATGTGCTGGCACAGGTCGGGCTGGCCGAAGAGCGCTACCGCCAGATCGGCGGCTTCAGCACCGGCATGAAGCAGCGCGTGAAGCTGGCGCAGGCGCTCGTGCATGACCCGCAGCTCGTCTTGCTCGACGAGCCGACCAACGGCCTTGACCCGCTGGGCCGCGACCAGATGCTCGAGCTGGTGCAGCGCGTGGTGCGCGAGATGGGCATCAACGTGCTGATCTCCTCGCACCTGCTGGCCGATGTGCAGCAGGTGAGCGACGCGGTGATCCTGCTGGACCGCGGCCATGTCGCAGCGCAGGGCACCCTGCGCGAGCTGCTTTCCGACACCGATACAGTGCTGATCGAACTGATCGAGGAGAACGCGGCCTTCGTGGCGTACCTGATTGCGCAGGGTCTGCGGCCTGAAGGAAGCGGCCGCGAGTTGCGCGTGGCGCTGACCGACGAGGCCGTGTTCGACACGGTGCGCGACGCGGCGGCCGAGACCGGCGCCGGTCTGGCGCGTCTGAAGCGCGGCGCCCGCTCGCTGGAGGAGGTCTTTCTCTCCGGCACCGGCGAGGACCCCGCCACGTCCGGCGATGGCGCCGGCCGATGACTGCGCAGGAAGGCGCCGCGGGCGCGCGCATCGTCGATCGCGGCTATCAGCACTACGGCGGCGAGCGGCGCGGCATCGCCTCCGCCCTGCGTTCGATCACCGTCGGCACGATGAAGCGCAGCCTGGGCTTCAAGCGACCCGGCTCGGCCAAAGTCTTTCCCTTCTTGCTCGTGGCGGCGTCGTTTCTGCCGTTCATCATCGTCACCGGCCTGCGCCTGCTGATCGGCGACAACATCTCACGGCGTGTGCCGGCCGATCAGATCTGGCCGTATCAGCGCTACTTCACCTGGCTCGGGCTGGCCGTGCTGCTGCTGGCCGCGCTGGCCGCGTCGGAGGCGCTCTGCCCCGACCGCCGGCAACGCGTGCTCTCGCTGTACTACGCCTCGCCCGTGCCGCCGCTGCTCTATCTGCTCGGCCAGGCGTTGGCTGTGACGATCGTGCTGACGCTGGTGGCGCTGCTGCCGCCGTTCCTGCTCTGGGCGGCGAACGTGGGCCTGGCGCAGAACCCCGGCGTCTACTTGCAGGCGCACTGGGACGAAGGGCCGCGTATCCTTGCGGGCGGCGTGCTGCTGGCGTTGCTGAACTCCGCGCTCGGTCTGGCGGTCGCCGCTTTCACCGAGCGCAAGGGCTACGCGGCGGGCGCACTGATCGGCGGCGTAGTTGTGGCGTCTGTGGTGGCCGGCATCGCCAACAACGCGATCAAGGCGGGCGGCGCGAAGTACGCCGTGCTGATCGATCCGTTGCTCGTCGGGCCAAACACGGCGCGCTGGATCCTGGGCGTACACCTCGACACACGCGTGCAGGGGCCGATCTGGCTTGGGATGGAGGTCGCAATGATCGCCGTCTGTGCCGTGCTCGTCGTGCGCGTCTACCGTTCGCTCGCCTTCTGAGCGCCGCTCGCCTAACCCCGCCGCGCGTAAACGCGCGTCTCCCTTCCCCACAGGGGAAGGGTTCGTTTGAGGAAACCCGGTTGTCCTCAGCCAACCTTTCGATCGTCGGTTCAAGGACCACCGATCGTCATCAGACAAACCCCTTCTCCGTGCGCCATAGCGCAACGCAACGGTGCAAGATGGGCTCATGTGTACATGGGCGCCCATGTCAGACGGAGACTTCCAAAGCAAATCCGAGCGCCTGCGCGAGGGAGGGGTAGGCGTCGGTCAGTATCCCAGAAGATCTGCCAGATTGCCGGCGGCGTCCCAGAGGCTGGCCGTCCCGTGGTCGCTCCAGAAGGGGAAAAGGGCGAAGCTGCCGTCGCCGCAGGTCGCCTCTGCAGGATGGCCGACGTAGATGCGGCAGGTGTCGCCGGGGTTGAGCACGAGGCCGTCCGGGAAGAAGTACATCAGCCCGGCAATGTTGCCGCTGTCGCCTTGCAGCGCCCAGCCGCTCAGATCTTGCGCCGCACCGCCCTCGTTGCCGATCTCGACGTACTGATAGTGACCATCTCCGCCGCCATTCGTGTCGTTGCCGCGCAGCCAGATCGCCGTGAGCCGGATCAGCGGCAATCCGGCGTAGATTGCGCCTGCGGCCGCACCGTCGTCCGGCTGGGCCAGCACAAAGCCATCGGTCAGCGCCAGGCTTGGCGGCTCAAGCGGCGGCGCCGGTACCGGCGGCTGCCCCGGCTTCACGGCGGAGATTGGCGCGAGCGCCGGAGCGGGCGGAGGCGGCGCGGGCACCGCCGCGGCGGCCGTGGCCGCGGGCGGGCGCGTCGGGGCGGGAGCGGCACCGGCGGCCGCGGGCGACGCGGCTGGCGTGGGGCTGGGCGAGGGTGTGGGCGCCGCTTCGGGACAGAGGACGACCGTCTGCCCGGCGCCGCGTGCCGCCTTGCCATCGACGATCGAATACAGCACGTACTGATGTTGCTGGCCGCAGTCGCGCGGAAAGACACGGGCAAAGCCGGTGCCCTGCGGCCCGACGAAACCGTCAAAGAGCAACGTGGTGCGGTCTTCGAGCAACCGCACCTGCACCGTATCGTCGGCGCTGAGGCGGAGATCGACCTCGATCGCGGGGCTGCCGTCCGCGGCCTGCACCGCGTGCTGCGAGGCTTGCAGGCTCACGTTCGGGCCGGCGCCGCTGGTGGGCGTGGGCGCCGTCTGTGCGCGGCCCGGCAGAGCGCCGTTCGCCAGTGCCAGCGCCGCCAGCGCCAGGAGCGCCGCCGTCAGCGCCAGCGTCCGCCGCGCGCGCCGCTTGCCCGACCTGCCCCGCACGCCGCCCCTCCCCGAGATCCGTTTTGTGTGCCACTGCTGATCAAGAGGACGAACGAAGTGGGCGGATCGTTGCGGCAGCCCTTGCCTCTTGCCCGCCCCGCATGGTGGAGGCTGGCAGGGGATTCGTCCGGCTCACCCCGCAGTCGTCGCGCCCGCAAGCGGCACGGCCGGGCCACCACTTGCACGCTGCGGGTCGCGGCGTTGTGTCATGTGTCATGAGGGGCGCACGCCGTGCGCCCCTACACTGGCTCGCTAACCCGACGCCCTCCGGAACGCTCGACGCCGGATCGCCCCTCTCCTTCTCCCAGGATTGGGAGAAGGAGACAGGAGAGGATGAGGATGAGGGCCGCCGCACTACCGGCTCGGCACGCTCACCGTGTTGGTGAAGATGTCCTGATCGTTCGCCGTGGCCGCGTTGCTGGCCGACGCGGTGCAGGTGGCCGGCGGCACGCCGGGGACGCCGGTGCCCGGACAGAGGAACAGCTCCTCGTCGCGTGTATCCATCCAGATCGGATGCGCGTTCTGATCGGCGCTGAGGCCGGTGTAGTCGCCGAAGAACAGGCCGCTGAACTGGGTGGGCGGCGGCATCGACGCGGCGGTGATGCGCGTGGTGCCGAACTGCGTCCCGTCATCGGAGCCGGACAGGCTGAAATCCATGAAGCCGGTTGTCTCGTCGTCGCCGTACTGACGGTCATAGTACGAGATGGCGATGCGGCCGTCGCGGGTGAAGGCGAGCCACTGCCACCACTGGTCGGTCGTCGCCTGGCGCCGGTCGGGCGTGGCGCTGATGAGCACCCGCGGATCCTGCGTGGTGCCGCTGAAGCTTGCGCCGGCGTTGGTCGAGACACTGACCAGGATGTCGTTGTTGCAGGCGCCCGGCGTCTTCACCCCGGTGTAGGTGTTGGTGCCGAAGATGCTGAAGCCCGCCGGCGTGCAACCGTTCGCCTCGTTTGAGTGCGTGTTGATGTACGAGCCGAAGGCGACCACGACGTGCGAGTTGTCGGTCGGGTCGACGGCGCCGGAGCCGTAGTTGGTGGCGCGGAAGATGGAGTTCGCCGTCGCGGCCTTCTCCGGTACGCAGGCGCGGCCCGGATCGGCGCCGCCCTGATAGGTGGCGCAGTCCGGCAGATCGTAGAAGTCGGCCACTTTTACCGGAGCACTAAATGTGGCGCCGCCGTCCGTCGATTTGACCAGCAGGATCTGGTTGCGGTTGTCGCTGCCGCTGACGGCGTTGTTGAAGTTGCTGAACAGCACGTACAGGGCGCCGTCGGCGCCGGTGAAGGGCTGCGAGTCCTGGTTCTCGTTGCACGGACCCTGCGGCGTGCCCAACCCGAACGTGATCACGCACAGCGGGCTGGTCTTGCTGACCAGATGGCGGGCGCTGAAGTGCTCGCCGTAGTCGTTCGAGAACGACTCCCAGATGTAAGCGCTGCCGTCGGCGGCGAACTCGGTCCAGGTGACGTAGACGCGGTCGCGGAAGGGGCTGTTTTCGCTGTTGTCCACCGTCATGTAGGGCTTGTCTTCGAACAACACGCCGGTGGCGCCGGTGTCGTTGTTTTCCACCACCGGGCGGGCGGGGAAGTTCCAGGAGGCGCCGTCGTTACCTGTGGAGCGAAAGACGTAGACGGCGCTGGAGAGGTCGGCGTTGGGCGTGGTGGGGCTGCCGCGCTGGAACATCTGGCACTGTAGATAGGCGTTGCCGCGCGTATCCCAGGCGACGGCCGTGTCGCCGCCGGCCTCCCAGTACTCGCGCGCGGCGCCGAACGCCGTGCCACGGGTGAAGCCCATCGGCGGCGTCGAATCCGTCCAGCTCTGGCCGCGGTCCAGGCTGTAGGCGGAGTAGCAGTTGCCATCGCCGCGGCGGTAGTCGTTGTAGCTGGCGACGAGGTGGCCGGGCCGCAGCGGATCCTGAGCCACAGCCGTCTCATTGTTCGCCTGGCCGCGGCCTTGCAGATCGGTATCGCTCAGGTTGACGCAGTTCTGGTTGACTTTGATGTCACCGCGCAAATGCACGGGGCAGCCGTCATCGCCGTGCGGGAAGAAGTTGCGCAGCACGGCATTGGCCTGAACCGCATGCGGTGGATTGAGCGCTAAAGCGGCAAAGCCGGAGAGCAGCCGCTTCTGGATCGGCTTGAGCTGATCGTAGCCGGAAGCGCGGGTCGGCGTGGCGCCGCCTCCGGGCTGGGCGACGAAGAGCAGCGCGAGCATGAGCGGCAGCGCGAACCACAGCGGCCGGGCTTTCATGGCACCCCCCTGCATGGCATGACCGACGGAAACGGATCGAAACCAGCGGGCGGGGTGTGCAGCATACTGGCACCGCGGTTGCGGGTTGTCAATCACGGAAAAGGGGGAATCACGCGCACAATCACGGCCCTGACTACTGCGCGAGCCGGGCGGCCCGAAGCCGCCGCCGCTCATGCGTCGAGCGCGGACTTCAGCGCATCTTCGCCAGCAGGTGGCCGAGAAGTACGGGCCGTAGCGGATCTGCAGCTCGGGGTGGCGCCAGTCGCGGCCGCTGATCGTGCCGCTGCAGCCCGCCGTGCCGCAGCGGCAGGCCATTTCGCCGTCTTCGTCGTCGATCATGGCGTAGTCGATCGTCAGCTCGTCGCCCGCGGCGATCGCGCGCACGGCCACGAACAGCACGTTGCCGCGCAGGCCCACGTTCGGCTCGCAGGAGTGGTTCACAGATGGTTGCAAAAGCGGCCGGTCAGGTGCTTTTGCAACCATGTCAAAACGAGAGCATCACGCGCTCGACCTCTTCAGGCGCAAGCGGCGCCAGATACGCGTCATCCGCGATCTGGATGTAGGAGTCGCCGATCAGCGCGGCGTTGGCGTCGAGCGTGGCACGATCGACGATGTGCCCGCCCTTGATCGTGACCAGTTCGCCCGCGGCGATCGGCGCGACGCGGCGTACAGCCCGCGCCCCGCGATGCCGCTGCGCCGGCCCTTCTGCGTCTTCGGCGAGATCCAGGACGAGGCGAGCGGCGTGGCCTCACCCCCTGGCCCCCTCTCCATGAAATGGAGAGGGGGAAGCTGAGGTGTGGGTTGTTTGTAGGAGGTGGGAGATCCCGCCCCTCTATTCCCTATTCCCTAACCCCTGTTCCCTAGCGCGGCGCGGAGGTCGGCGAGCTGCTGGCGCAGCTCGGGGTCGAGCAGGCGGGCGTCTTCGATCTTCTTGCTGCCGTACATGACCGTGGTGTGGTCGCGCTTGCCGAGGATGCGGCCGATCTCGGTCAGCGGCCGGCCGGCATCCTCGCGCAGCAGGTACATCGCGATCTGGCGGGCGTGGGCGATGCGTTTGTCGCGGCCCTGACCGGCGAGCTGTGTCTGCTTCACGCCGTAGTATTCGGAGACGGCGTCGAGGATCTCTTCGGGCTGCGGCGCGCGGCGGCGTGCGGCGCCGGCCGGCGCTTCGCCCAGCGCCTTCAGCGCGAGGTCGAGCGTGATCGCGCCGCCGGTCAGGTCGGCGTAGGCGATCACGCGGTTGAGCGAGCCTTCCAGCTCGCGCACGTTTTCGCGGCTGCGGTCGGCGATGAAGACCAGCACGTCCTCCGGCACGCCGCGGCCGGAGACATGTGCCTTCTCCTGCAGGATCGCCAGCCGCGTCTCCGGGCTCGGCGGCTGAATGTCCGCGATCAGCCCCCACTCGAAGCGCGAGATCAGCCGGTCTTGCAGGCCGGTGACCTTCTTCGGCGGCTGGTCGGAGGTGAGCACGATCTGCCGGCCGTGCGAGTGCATATCGTTGAACGTATGGAAGAACTCCTCCATCGTTCCCTCTTTGCCGGCGATGAACTGGATGTCGTCGATCAGCAGCAGGTCGGCGCTGCGGTAGCGGCTGCGGAACTCCTCGTTGCGGCCCGAACGGATCGCGGCGACCATGTCGTTGGTGAACTGCTCTGAGGTTACGTAGATCACGCGCAGGCCGCGGGCGAGCAGGGCGTGGCCCATCGCGTGCAGCAGGTGCGTCTTGCCGAGGCCCACGCCGCCGTACAGGAAGACCGGGTTGTACGTCTGGCCTGGCCGCTCGCAGGCGCCCACACAGGCGGCGAGCGCGAGGCGGTTGTTGTCGCCCTCCACAAACGTTTCGAAGGTGTAGCGCTCATTGAGGCGCGGCGGCGCGTAGGGCGCGTCGCTGTAGGTGTCGCGCAGGCGGCCGCCGTCGCCGGCTCCGAACAGGCTGCCCGCGGATTCGATCGGCGGAGCGCCGGTACTGCCGTTTCCCGCCGCGGTGAGCGGCGCGGGCTGGGCCGGGCCGGGTGCGCCCAGCACTTCGAACGCCACGTCGAGCGGGCCGCCGGTAATCTGGGCGAGCGTCTGGCGAATCGTGGGCCGCAGCTTGAGCGCAAGATACTCCGTGGCGAAGTCGGAGGGCGCGGCGACGACGAGTGCTCCGCCGGCGTAGCGTACGCCGAGCGTGTCGCGCAGGAACATCTCGTAGATCGGCTGTGTCACCTGCATCTGGAGCTGGCCGAGCGCGGCCTGCCAGAGCTGCGCCGCGGCCGGCGTGGCGCCGACGGCGCTGGCGTGGGCGCCGTTCGGCGCGGTGCCGTCGATGGCGGCGCTCGCAAGATCGTCATCGCTGAGCAGGCGCGGCCGCGCGGGCGCATGCTGCGGCAGCTCGTCCTCATCGTCATAGCGGCGCTGCTGCATGGCTGCCTCTGTCGCCTCGCCGGAAGCGTTGTTATAGCGTAACAGTGACCTTAAGACATGGCAAGCGCGTCGGGAGTACGCGGATACGGCGGTGTCGAGTTTATGTCTCTGGTCTGTGCGTATCTGCTGCGTCGATGGCGAGAGCCGTTGCGCTCAACGTTGCATTTCGTACCATGCAGGAAACGTGCCGGCCATTCGCCGCTCGTCGCGGTGGTGGCCGGCGCGACCGTATCGCCGGGGGATTGCATGGTCTGTACCCATCCCGCCGCCGCCATCACCGACCACGCCGTACACGCGCTGGAAGGCGAAACCGTGCGTTACGCCTGGCGCGGCGCCTGCACGAGTTGCCGTCACGGCGTTGTCGGCGTCACCAGCGTGCCCGCGGGCCTTGCGCCCGATCATGTGAACCTGCTGCTCACGAACGAGCTGACCAGCTACCTCAGCCAGGTGGCAACAGTCCGCGCGTAGCGTCGCCAGGCCAAGGTTCTCGCTCAAGGCAGGAAGGGCTCAGTTTGAGCACAAACTGCTCGTCCTCGGCCGGTGCTCGCCCGGCAAGATGGGTAGTTCATAGTCCGTGCGCGAAGGGAGGCCGGTCCACCAACTGCTGGTCCCTCTGCCCGGCGGGTCGGGCACTGGACAGTTGCACCACATCCAGGGCATACAGCGTGCGCCCCTGTGTGAGGAGGTTCACACGGTGACCGTGGCCAACGCCATGGGCGGAGAGATCCAGCGCGAGGATACTGCCCACAGGAAGCGGTGATGTGGTTTCTGCAGGTAGAACGAGTACAGGGAGGAATCGAGCCATGAAAACACTTCCCGGGTTCTTCAGCGGCAGCCAGCGGCCCGGTGGCGGTTTCTTTCTGCCGATCGTTCCTCAGATCAATCCTCAGAACAAGGACTGGTGCGTCGGACCGGGCTGCCAGCCATAGCGCCAGCGACCGCCGCGGGCACGGCGGTCAGCGCAACGGCGGGTCGGTCAACGCCACCTCGATCAGTGCCGCCAGTTCGGCTCCGCGTTCCGAAGGCAACGGCTCGAGCGGTGCCGTTACGGCGCCGGCCGCGACCTCCTGCGGCGCGCCCGGCGTGCGGTCGGGGTGGTTTGCCCGACTGCACCGTCGGTCGCGCTCAGCAGCGCCGCGCCGGCGCGCAACGCGCGCGCCCGATCGGGCGCGCCGCAGCGCTCCATGACCACGCCGATCGCCTCCAGACACCGCGCCATCCCACGGGCGTCGTCCATTTGAAAGAACAACCGCAGGCTCTCGCGGTAGCGCTCCAGCGCGGTGACCAGCTCCCCGGATGAGACGGCGACCCTGGCAAGGTTCTCGAGTACGTTCGCTATACCCCGTACGTTGCCCAGGTCTCGGAAGAGCGCCAGTGCCTCCTCCAGATGCACCGACGCTGCGGCCGCGTCCGCCTGATGCGCGAGCGCGTACCCCACATTCGCGAGGGCACTGGCCCCTCCCTGCCGCAGATCAAGTTCGCGATACAGGTCCAACGCCTCCGTGAAGGCGTGGAGCGCCCGATCGTAGTCACCTTGCATTCCGGCCACGGCACCGAGCATGAGGAGGACGTCGGCGATGCCTTCCCGCTGGTCCAACTCGCGTAACAGCTCCAGGGCTTGTTCGAAGCGCGCACCGGCGCGGCCCAGCAGACCGCGCCGCAGGTCGGCTTGACCCGCCGCCGCCAATCCTTGTGCATGCAGATCCAGCGGAGCGTCGCCGCCTCGCTCAAGCAACCGCTCCAGCCAGTACGCCGCCTCGGAGAACTGGCCGTGCACGTCCCACATGCGCCAGAACGCGACCGCGAGGCGCAGGCCCGTCGCCGTGTCGCCTGTGCGCCATGCCCGGTCGAGCGCGGCACGCAGGTTGCCGTAGTCGGACCTGAGCCGCCGGAGCCACCATGCCTGATGCACCCCCATGGCGTGCGGACGCGCCAGCTCGGCGAGGCCGAGATAGAAGGCGCTGTGCCGAGGCTCAAGGCCCGCTCGCTCGTCGGCTTCCTCCAGCTTCTCGACGGCGTAGAGCTGAATCGTCTCTAACATCCGGTACCGTGCTTCGCCCTGCTCCTCCGCAGTGGTGACGAGGGACTTGTCGAAGAGCTGGGTGAGCAGGTCGAGCACGTCCGCTTCCGCCACGCCCTCGCCGGCACACACCGCCTCTACCGCTTCGATCGTGCATCCGTCCGTGAAGATTGCGAGTCTGCGAAACAGGGTCTGCTCCGCCGGCGAGAGCAGTGCGTAGCTCCAATCGATCAGCGCACGCAATGCCTGCTGCCGCGGCGGCGCGGAGCGGCTGCCTGCACCCAGCAGCGCAAATCGATCGGCGAGGCGGATCTCGATCTGTTCGACCGCCAGCACCCGCACGCGCGCCGCCGCCAGCTCGATCGCCAGCGCCAGGCCGTCGAGCCGGCGGCAGATGCGCGCCACGGCCGCGGCGTTCCCTGCCGTCAGGTTGAACCCGGGCGCCACGCTGCCGGCGCGGTCGACAAATAGACGCACCGCATCGAACGACGCCAGCCGGTCCGGCTCAGGCGGCGTTCTCTTCGGTGGAAGAGCAAGGGCGGGGACGAGATAGCGCTCCTCGCCGGCCACGTTTAAGGCCTCGCGGCTCGTGGCGAGGATCGTCAGGGAGGGACAAGCGGAGAGCAGCGCGTCGACCAGCGCAGCGCACCCGGCGATCATGTGCTCGCAGTTGTCCAGCAGCAGCACCAGGCGCCGGTCGACCAGGGCGCGCGTAAGGCTTGCAAGCGGCGACGCGTCCGGCTCCTCGCGCAGACCGAGAGCGGCCGCGACCGCCTCCGCCTCCCGCCCAGGCCCCGCATACGCAGCGAGGTCAACCGGATAGACGCCGTCCGGAAACTCGGCCGCGGCGCCGCACAGGGCCTCGATCGCCAGCCGCGTCTTGCCGCAGCCGCCCGGCCCGGTCAGGGTCACGAGGCGTCGTGTGCCCAGCAGCCGGCGTACGTCCTCCAGCTCGCGCACGCGGCCCACGAAGCTGCTGGCTGGAGCGGGCAGGCGGGCGGCTTCCACACGGCTTGTGGGTTCTGCCGTGTCGGGTGGCGCCATCGCCGCCGGTTTCCGGGCAGCACCGACCAGGGCAGATCGGTCCGGCCCGGCGAGCTGCAGCGCTTCAGCCAACAGACGGATCGTGTCGCGCCGCGGCGCGCGTCGGGCGCCGCGCTCGAGGTCTGAGATGCCGCGCGGGCTCAGTCCCGCCCGTTCGGCCAGCGCCTCCTGCGTGAGCCCGGCCGCGACGCGGTACTCCCGCAGCAGATCGCCGAACAGCGTCTCCGGCTCTGTCGCCACGGCCCGTTCCTGACCGCTCTCCGCGCCCGACGATGCCCGCGCCGCGAGGCACGGCCATTATACCTGCCCCAGCCCTCCTTTCCGTCGTGGCCGCTGGTCCAACGTTCGCCGTGAACGGGTGGGGCGCCAACGCAGGCCGACACACGGACGGCGTGTTGCGTGGGTGATGCGTGTGCACTTGCGTGAGTTGCGCGTGGTGGGATTTCTTCGCCGTCGAGAGACTGAGTCAAGGCCCTTATGGGCTGACAGATGGCCGTACGGGGCGCTCGTGGCGGCGCCTGCAGACAGGAAGAGGAGGTTACCCATGACAGACGAACCAAAGCACGGAAGTCGCGCCCGATGGCTGGTGCCGCTGCTGAGCGCAGCGATGCTGATTGGCTCGCTGCTTGCAGCGTCTGGCGGCGCTGTGCACGCCGACGGCAGCCTGATCAACAAGGCGCCGAACGTGGCCGGCCCCGTCCAGGTGCATCTTGCGTACGCAGATCAGAGCGGCAATCCGCAGGACGTCGATCTGGCGTCGGCCCCGCAATCGTTGCTCAGTGAGCTGCCGGGCGATTTGCAGCAGTTGCACGGCTCGCCGCTGCTGACCGCTCCGCTCAGCGACGCCTTCGGGCAGATCTGGGCGAGCCTGCGCGACCAGGACTGCGGCGTGATCAGCGCTCAGATCCAAAGCGACATCCACACCAGCGACAACGGTGCCTACGGTGTCAGCGCCTGCTCGTTCAGCCCGCTCGCGACGCTGACCGCTACCCAGGAGACCGAGTGGAGCGACATCAGCCAGTACCCACCACCGGATGTGACGGGACACCGACTCCTGCTGGACTACTGGGTTCCGGACAACACGGTGGTCTTCAAGGTGACCAGTCCATACACCTGCGCGGACAGCAACCTCGTGTGCGCGGCGGATCCGCAGTTCACGCTGAGCTTTGACATCCACCTTCAGATCGCGCTCACAGAAGATGACCCGAGCACGTTTCCAAACAGCCTGGGGTGCCCGCTCTCCGTGTCGGCGTCTCAGTGGCTCCTGTTCGACGGCGTCGACGGCGGCGACGTGTCCGGCCAGATCCGGGACGCGCTCGCGGCCGCGGCTAAAGAGCTCGGCACGAGCGCCGCATCCGGCGCGGCGTCCGGTCAGCCGCTCGTTACGACAGCCGGAGTCGCGGCGACGGCCGCGAAGCTTGCAGCGAAGCTCGCGGGCATCGGCATTGACGCGATCGGCAACAACGGGCTGAGGGACACCGTCTCGGCCGACCTCAACTTCCTCAGCGTTCCCTGGCCGGTCGATGCGGGCGCGAACCCCGCCGTGCAGGGCTTTAACGCCTTTGTTCGCGGCTGCGCGGCGTCGGAGAGCCTGGGCATCACGAAGTTCGACGCCTCGGCGACGCCGGACGGCAGTCTGCGCTTCACTCTGATGCACGCCGCGGACACCGCCCCCAGCATCAACGCGAACCTTGCCCAGGGAGAGCCGAACCTCAGCTTGCCGGCACTCGCGGCGAGCGAGTCGGAGGTGAACGCCGGCGGGCAGCTCACGATCACCGGCAGCAACTTTCATGTGCCCCAGGGGACGCAGGTCCAACTCGTGTGGGACAGCGCCGATCACCCGATTGGCTGGTCCCAGATCAAGTGGGGTTCCAGCGGCGGCCGGCTGCAGACCATGACCGTGACGGCGAGCCGGCAGTACACGATCGGCCCGAGCAGCTATCAGATCACCGGCTTAACGCCCGGCGTCACCTACCAGTTCCAGGTTCGGGACTGCGATGCACTCACCTGCACGCCCTGGAGCGCCGAGGCGGACATCACGACGGCCGGCGCAGGATCCGGCCAGGTGGCGCTCTACCTCGACAGCGTCTCGGCGGCGAACCAGATCGGGGCAAGCACGCTCCAGGGCGACGGCAGCTTCTCCGCGACGGTAACGATTCCTGGCTCGGCAACCCCCGGTCAGCACACGGTCATCGCCGTGGTCGGCGCGTCGCAGGGCTCCCAAAACCTGCCGCTGCCATCCTTGCCGCTCGTGCCCTTCGGCGCGGGGGCACTCCCCGGCGGTTCCCAGGGCACTCCTGCGCCCTCGGGTAGCGGGAACGGCGTCGTGATCGACCCGAACCTGATCGGGAATCTCGGTGGCGCCGGCGGCAGCCAGGCCACCACGGGGCAGCAAGCAAGCACGACCACCACGGTGGTTGCCGCCGGCCAGAAGCTGCAGCCGGTGATCGCGGTCATCGACCCGGCCACGAATGCGGTCGTGCAGGCGATCCAGCAGAGCACCTCCTCCAGCGCTCCCTACACCCTGCGCGGTCAGGGCTTCGTCAAGGGGGGGAAGGTGACCGTCTCGCTGGACACCGCCGGTGGGCCCGTGCTCGCAACTACGACGGTTGCCGACGACGGCACGTTTTCGGCGAAGTTCAAGACCCCGGCGGACGCCACGCGCGACCACCTGCTGGTGGCCACCGAGATCGTGAACGGCCAGACGATTCAGGCCACGGTCGACGTCTTCGTCGTCGGCACCCCGCGCTAGCCGAATCGCACATCGCCACACACGCGGCGGGGCCGGCACGGAGCCAGCCCCGCCTATCCACGAAACGAACGCACATGCTGCGTCGCTATCGACTCTTCGCCTTCGCCGTCCTGGCAGCCGCCGGCCTCACATTGCCGGGACTCCATGCGGCGACCAGGACGCTCGCCGGCGCAGCCACCATCGCAGCGATGGGCTGCGCGAACAGCACGACTTCCACCGCGGTCAGCTTTCCAACCACGACAAACGCGGCGGGAACCGCGACCTTGAGCAGCGCCACGCAGGTTCCGGAGCCCGGCGTGCCAGCGATGCTGAGCCGCTCGAATCCCGCCTTCTCCTTTGCGAGCTGCGGCGCGGTCTTCGAGGACTCCGATGGTTTCCCGACCGACATCGACGGCGGCACGATTCACTTTCACGTGAGCCCAGGCCTGATCATCCTCGAATCCAACTCGCAGGACTTCACCATTCCGTGCGGCAGCGGCGGCCTATACACGTATTACCCGGACTCGTGCCAGGGCGGCTTGAATCACACCGACCTGGCCCACCCCTTCCCCCTGCCGATCTACCTGGTGCGTGTCAGCCCGAACCTGGCCAACGTCGTCCACATCAAAGCGGACCCGACAGCCAGCAACGTCAGCCAGGGTTGGATCGAGGCGACCTGGACCCGGTTTGGGTTCAATCCGTTTTTTCCACCTGCAACCATCACGTCAAACGTGTCCACCGTCCAGATCACCAACTGACGTCTCTGGCGCTACATCCTGATGCAAACCCCCGCTCCGCCCGCGCGGGTTGCGCCGGCACGGGCGCTTGCGTGGCGAATGCGTGCCGCGCTGCGTGGGTTGCGCGTGGTGGCGCGGCGCCGCGGCCCAGAGACTGATGCCAGGAACTTGTCTGGAACTTGTTCGGAGGGTGTAACCCATGAGCAGATCAAGAGCACAAACCTTGGTCGGCGTCGCAGTGGCGCTCGCGCTGGCCACATTCGCCGGCGTGGGATCGCTGAAGCGGGCGCATGCCTATGACCCGCCCGGAAACAATCCTCCCGGCGTCATCTGTGACCACGGCGAGTATCCGCAAGGCTGCGCCGCACCGATCAACCTGCGGGCGGATTCATCGGCGGGCCTCACGCTCACCTGGGGGTTCGACGACCAGAAGTACAGTCACCCGATCTGGTTCACGATCTACAAGGGCCCAGCCAACGGCCCGTGGGGAGCTGGATCGGGTGAACCCCGACGTGTACGCCTACACTGACCCAACGTCCACGAGCGGCGACGCGCCGACGTACTACGTGTGCAGCGAGTACTCGGTTGACGGCCCCGACAACCAGCAAACCGCCTACGAAGCGTGTGCCCCTGTCTCCATCGGCGGCGGGGCTCGGGCGGTAACCCAGGCGGCGGTGGCCAGGGCTGCACGCAGGATTGCGCCGTGTTCCCAAGCGCGCAGGGCCTGTATGCAGAATCCTGGGATCCCTCGGGCTTCTACACGCTGAAGTTCATCTGGAACACGCGGGGGCCGGGGATTGTCGAGCACTTCCTGGTGCGTGCCTTCTGGTGGGATGGGAATCGGGACGGTACCGGAAGCCTTCCGGCCGACAAGGAGTGGTACGGGACCCCCGGGGACTTTTACGGAGCGGGAGTGCCGGGTGTGGCGTTCGGCGTCGACTTTGGTGAAGCGTTCGCCTCGATCACCCTCGACAACGGCGGGAAAGACGTCTGGACGTACCGGTTCGTGGTGTGCGCGCTGTACAACAACGCCCAACGCTCGAGCCCTGACCAGTGGCTGGACGGCTACCACTCATCCTGCGCGTGGTCGCAGCCTTTCCAGCCACCGCACGTGCCCGTGCAGCCGCCCACCCACGTGAGCCTGGACAACGTCGGCGGCCACCTATCACTCTCGTGGGACCCGACGTACGCCTGGGTCGACCACTATTCGATCAGAGCGTTTGTTGCGGGCTACTGGGAACCTGTGACCGACGTGCCGGCGGGCACCCACGCGTGGACCGGTCCGCAGGCCGCCACCGGTCCCGGCCCATCACAGTACCGCGTCTGCGCCGTGGGCGACTGGATGACGGTGGGTGACGCAAACAGCCAATGCGCGGATGCGGCGGAGGTGGTGCACATCCAGCACATCCCGATTCAGCCGCTCAACGTCAAACTGAAGGCGGGCAACGGCACCGTAGACGTGACCTGGTACGACGCCCTCTCGGGGATCGTACGCTACGAGATTGAGCGACAGGAGAACAACGACCCCTTCCACGGCATCGGCACGGTCAGCGCCGGCGGCCCGCTCGAGTTCGTGGACCGGTCGCCGGTGATCGACTTCCTGACCTACCGTGTGTGCGCGGTCAGGTCTTCGATCCGGTTCTGCTCCGCCCCCCAGAGCATCGCCTACAATCTGGATATTCACCTCCATCCGTAAAGCGAACGGCACTTCAGCACCAGAGCGGTGACGCTCGCCGCATGAATGGCCCGGCCTGTCCTTCCGGACAGGCCGGGCCATCGGCCTGTTTGCGAGTACGTGGCTGTAGCGTTCGGCCGTGGTCACGCTCTGCACACGCGCATACGATCGCATCGGACGACCAGATCGATCGAGGCACAGCGCGATGGCAGCGCAACGAATGACAGCAAACAATGAGACAGCAGTTTCTGCGCAGGCGAACTACGCCGCCGCGCTGCGTGCATTCGCGGCCGGCCCTCTCCCCAGCCCCTCCCCCAATGCGTTAGGGGAGGGGTTCAGAGAGGGGCTCACTGCGGAGGCGATCGCGGCGCTGTACCCGCTGAACGCGGTCTTCTACCTGCGGGACTATCTGCCCGCCCGCGAATATGCCGCCGCTGTGGCAACGGCCGCACGCGGTCTGGGCGATTACGACGCCGCAGCGCCTCACATCGCAGCAGTCACGAAGGCGCCGCACAGCGCCGCCCTCATACGGCTTGCTGGCACACGGGCCGACGCCACGAGCGCCGTGATCATGCTCCAGCATGTGCTCGAGATCGAGCCGTCGCTCGACCGGCCGGCCGGCCGCAGCATTCGTGCGGCCATGCGCGACCTGCTGCTTGCACTGCCCGAGGCGCCGGAACGCATCGCCTGGGCAGGCACGGCGGCCCGCGGCGGCTTGAGCGGCTGGGCGCTGTGCAACGCTCGCCCGCCGCGCGCTGGCGAAATCGCTGCCTGGGCAGGCTGCCTCGGACGACGGCCGCCGCTTGAGCAGGCGCAACAGGCGCTCGCCGGCGGCCTGCGTTTCGACGTGCTGCTTGATGCGCTGGCCGTCGCCGCGGCGCTGCGCCTGCACGCCCGTCCAGCCGAGCACGAGGCGGCAGGCCTGATCGCCGCGCACGCTGTGCGCCGCCTGACCGCGATCGCCGCCGCGCCAGCGCTGAACGCCTGGCTCGGCGTGACGGCCGCGCTGACCCCGCCGCCGGGCCGTGCGCTGCTGAAACGGCACGAACTGGCGCCAGAGCCGCAGTCGCTTGCCCTGGCCGCCGTATGCTCGGGCGAGCCGCTGCTCATCCAGACGGCCGAGGCAGCGCTGATGGAGGGCGAGGCGCTGCCGCCGGAGCTGCGGCACGCGCCGCTGGACGCGCTCGCGGCCTTGCTGCTGGCGCGCGGCCGGCTTGAGGCCGTCGGAGCGCCGCGGCAAGCCAACAAAGAACATGCGGCGTCAACCGCCGCCGCTGGAGGAACACGATGACAGACAGTACGAAGATTGATGGCACGCTGCGCGGGCGCGTGGCGCTGATTACGGGCGCCTCGCGCGGGCTGGGCGCCGCGCTCGCGCTGGAGCTGGCGCAGGAGGGCGTGCGGCTCGTGCTCGCCAGCCGCGCCGGCAGCCGCGCCGAGCTGGAGCGCGTGGCCGAGCAGGCGCGAGCGCTCGGCGCCGAGCCGCTGAGCGTCACGGCGGACGTGGGAAATCGCGCCGATGTGGAGCGGCTGGCCGCGGAGGCGCTGGCCCGCTTCGGCCGCGTCGATCTGCTGGTGAACAACGCCTCGACGCTGGGGCCGGTACCGCTGCCGCTGCTGCTGGACACGCCGGTAGAGGGCTTCCGCGAGGCGATCGAGACGAACCTCTTCGGCCCGTTCCTGCTGACGCGGGCGCTGGCCGGCCAGATGCTGGCGCGCGACGCCGGCCTCGTGATCAACGTCAGCTCCGACGCCGCGGCCGTGGGCTATCCGCACTGGGGCGCCTACGGTGTCTCCAAGGCCGCGCTCGACCAGCTCACGCGGGTCTGGGCGGCCGAGCTGGAGGGCACCGGCGTCGGCATCGCCAGCATTGACCCCGGCTCGATGAACACGGCCATGCACCGCGACGCCGAACCCGAAGAGAACCCCGAAGAGTGGACGGACCCGGCTGCGGTCGCGCCGGCGCTGGTGCTGCTGGCGCGGGCCGATCCCCGCCGGGTAAACGGCCGCCGCTTCGAGGCGCAAGACCGCGCCGCGCTCGCCGAGCTGCGCGAGCTGGCGGCACACAAGGAGGCAAGCCATGCTTAGCCTGAGCACATTAGACGGCTACGTAAGCGAAGAGATTCGCCACCTGACCGAGGAGCGCATGAATCACGATCCCACCTTCGCCCACCGCGC
This sequence comes from uncultured Chloroflexota bacterium, assembly GCA_937879875.1. Taxonomy (GTDB): domain Bacteria; phylum Chloroflexota; class Dehalococcoidia; order CAUJGQ01; family CAUJGQ01; genus CALFMN01. The sequence continues at coordinate 25,063 of CALFMN010000077.1, forward strand.
CGAACTTCAGCACCTGAAGCAGCCGAACAGCCCGCCAACATCAATCAAACCACCTCTTCCGCAATCTCCCCCTCTCCATGGAATGGAGAGGGGGCTGGGGGGTGAGGCCACGCCCATCCAGTTCACCCTCCCGCGCGAGCTGGAAGCCTCCGGCCCGCCGGAGCGCCGCGGGCTGCGCCGCGACCAGGTGCGGCTGATGGTGCTCAACCGTCGCACCGGCGCCACGCTGCACACGCGCTTCGACCGCATCGGCGAATCGCTGCAGGCCGGCGATCTGCTCGTCTTCAACGACAGCCGCACGCTGCCGGCGCTGCTGCCGGGCACGTTCGACGACGGCGACGCGATCGAGGTGCGCCTGGCGCGACAGCTCGATGCGAGAACCTGGGACGCGCTGCTGCTGCCGCACGGCGGCGAACATGCGGGCCGACGGATCGAGTTCCGCGCCGGGCTGCACGCCGACGTGGCCCAGCGCCGCCCCGACGTGCCCTGGCTCTGGCGGCTGCGCTTCGACGCGGCCGGTGCCGAGCTGCTGGACCGCATTTACCGCGCGGGTGAGCCGGTGCGCTACACCTACGTGCCGGAGATCCTGCCGATCGAGGACTATCAGACGGTCTACGCCGGCGAGCCCGGCTCGGTGGAGATGCCATCGGCCGGGCGGCCGTTCACCTGGGAGTTGCTGCTGGACCTGCGCCGGCGCGGCGTGCAAACGGCGTTCATCACCCTGCATACCGGCCTCAGCAGCGTGCGCGACGACGCGCTCGATGCGCTGCGATTGGGCCACGAGGAGCAGTATCACATCGGACCGGAAGCCGCCGCGGCGGTCAACGAAGCGCGAGCGCGCGGCCGGCGCGTGATCGCCGTCGGCACAACCGTGGTCCGCACGCTGGAGACGGTGGCGGACGCGGACGGCCGCGTGCAGGCGGCGGCGGGCACAACGGGACTCTATATTTCCGCCGCGCACAAGCTGCGGGCGGTGGACGGCCTGCTCACCGGGCTGCACGAGCCGCGGGCCAGCCACCTGGATCTGCTGAGCGCCTTCGTGCCGCCGGCGCTGCTCGGCCCCGCCTACACGCAGGCGCTGGCCGCCGGCTATCTGTGGCACGAATTCGGGGACGTGAACCTGATCGTGTAGATCAGCTACGATGGACGCCACCGCTACGTTGCAGACTTGCGTGAGGAGCGATCATGCTCGGCCACGTCGTGCTCACCTTCCGCGTTCGTGCTGAAGACGGTCAGTACGCCGCCTTCTGCGACGAACTCGATGTGGCCAGTTGCGGCGATACCGTGCAGGACGCCTTCCGCGCGATCGAAGACGCAACGCTGCTCTACCTGAGCGTGCTGGAAGACAACGGCGAGCGCGAGCGCGTGTTCGCAGAACGCCATGTCAACCTCCTTCCCGGAGAGCCTCCTGAAACGGGTGGCGAGGTGACCGTCCGGGCTCGGCCAGACGAATACGTCTCGCCGCACGCGGTCGCCATTCCAGCCACTGTTACGTGAACGGGCTGCCGCTGTGCTCCAGTGCGCAAGTCGTTCGTGCCCTGGAGCGCGCAGGCTTTCGCGCGTCGCGCCGGTCGGCCGGCAGTCATCAGGCGTTCGAGAGGATAGAGGATGATGGCACGCGGCGCGTTGCCATCGTAGTCCTGGGCAAGCGCGAGATCCCGCGCGGCACGTTGCGAGCCATTCTTCGACAGGCCGGCCTGACGCTTGACGAGTTCCGTTCACTGCTGAGATAGCGCCGCACTGTGCTGCTTCGAACATGCAGATGGCCATTGACGGCTCGCGGCTTGAAGCCGGCATCGTCCGCGTTATGCGGAGTCACAACAGTTTTCGCAGGCAGCGGGCTATTCAAGCAACCGCAAACGTTGATACTAATGACATCAGGCGCGGATCCTGGGCGCTTGCTGCAACGCCCGGTCCATCCGCCGGAAGCTGTGCGGCTGAGCGCCCGCGCAATGGCTTCCAGAACGCGCGCAGGGCGGGCCACCTCTTGTGGTGGCCCGCCCTGCTTTCACTCCGCCCGCCGGCTCAGCCGACCAGCCGCTCGTAGATCGTCTGCATCTCAGCGGGCGTTTCGGCCTGCACGTCTACGGCGTGCAGATCGATGCCCGCGGCCTCTTGTGCGGCCAGCCGTTCGCGCGCCGCGTCCACGGAGTCGGTGACAAAGCCGACGGCCTGCTGCATCTCCTCGCCGATCAGCGCCGTGGCCGCGCCGGCGCCGCTCTCGTCGAACGCCTTCTTGATCGCCGCCGCCTCGTCGGCGTAGCCCAGGCGCGAGACGTGCTCGTAGTAGAAGGTGCCCATGCGCGCCACGTAGAAAGCCAGGCCGCCGGCCACGCCCTGTTTCGCCCGCTCGACGTTCTTGCTCGACGTGAGCACGATGCTGCCTGGCGCCCGCACGATCAGGCTGTGCGGGTCGCGCCCGGCCGCTTTCGCCGACGCGCGGAATGCCTGCACCTCGGCCGCGACGTTTTGCAGCGGCGTCCAGATCGGCAGCCAGCCGTCGGCGATCTGCGCCGTCTGCTCCACACTCTTCGGCGTGAGCGAGGCGATATAGATCGGAATATGCGGGCGCGGCACGTCGAAACGCAAGGTGAAGCCGCGATTCAGTTTGAAGATCTTGCCGTTGTAGACCAGCTTCTCGTTGCGCATGAGCATATTGATGATCTCGACATACTCCTTCATGCGCGTCAGTGGATATTTGAAGGGTACGCCGTGAAAGTGCTCGATCACGTTGACGCCGCTGGTGCCCAGCCCAATGATCATGCGCCCGCCCGAGAGCGCGTCGAGTGTGCCGAAAGTCTGCGCCATCAGACCTGGCGTGCGCGAGAAGATGTTCAAAATGCCCGTGCCGATTTGAATCTGGCGCGTGCGCTCCACGATCTGCGTCAGCATTGGCACCGCGTCGTAGCCCCAGGCCTCGGCCACCCAGACCGAATGCACGCCCGCCTCGTCCGCGGCGCGCACACGATCGAACGCCGCGTCGCGGTCGCCGCCCGACCAGTTCACGCCGACCGAAAGTTTGAAGCCCATGATCCGCCTCCCGCACTGCCCGAGTGCCTTGATTTTGTGCAGCCGTCGCTCTGCTGGTGGTAGCACAACGGGGAGGGATGAGGGAACAGGGGAGAAGGCGAAGGGCGAAGGGCGTAGGGCGTAGGGCGAAGGATGCGGAGACAGCGAAACGCCGTTTCTTCGGTGCAGAGGGGCGGCAGTGAACGCGATCGACACTGGCTGATTACAGGGCGCAGCCGGGGAAGGCGTGGCGGGCGGCGGTGCGCAGCGGTCCGGCCTGCCTTGCCTGCTCGATACCGCGTTCGAGCGCGCCGGGGCTGGCGTCCTCGGTTTTGACCACGATCGCGCCGTTGATCACAAAGCAGCGCGGCCGGTCTTGCTCGTCGAAGGCGAGCGCAACCGTGTAGGAGGTGACCTGGTGGCTGAACATCCCGAACGTGCGGTTCGCCACGGTCCAGAAACCGCCGATCTCCGGCGTCGCCGCAAAGATCGCGTCGTAAACCGTCAGCTCTTGCGCGGTGAAGGGCACGCCGCCGAGTCGCGCCAGCAGCGGCCGCACGGCACTACCCAGCGCTGCGAATGCCGCCCGGCGACGCTCCACGCGCTCCTGCCGCGTCAGCGCCCGCGGCAGATGCGGCGCCTCGCTGCCGATCGCCTCGCGTCCTGCAACGGCCGCGACCGTGAAGATGGGATCGATTTTGGCTATGCTGGTCATCGCCATTCCGCCCTGGCGCTGCTCGATGCCGGGGAACGTGTGCCGTTCCATCGCCAGTCTATGCGCGCCGGATTACCGGGCTGTTGTTTGCCGATGACGGTTCGAAGACGTTCTCGTTGCGAAGCTGTTCTAGCATCGTTGCACGATGCCGACGGTGCAACCAACGGCGCGATCCGTGTCTGTTGCCCGCCGCCGGACGTTCGGCAACGACACCGTTCGGCGGTGTCAGGTGGCGCCGGGGTACACGTACACGGCCGGGATGCGCTACAGTGCGCAGCGGCGCGGTGCGCTTGCAACACCGGCCCGGCCGCGAGGTTGCGCTGGACGCAATGGCGTGCCGGGCCACGGGAGGCCAGGATGGCGGGGCAGATGGTCAGCTTTGCGCGGAACGGGGAGCAGACGGACGGCTATCTGGCGCAGCCGGACGACGGCGCGACCCATCCGGGCGTGGTCGTGATTCAGGAGTGGTGGGGGCTCGAACAGCACATCAAGGACGTAGCCGATCGCTTCGCCGGCGAGGGCTTCGTGGCGCTGGCGCCCGACCTTTACCACGGCGCGGTTACGAGCGAGCCCGATGAGGCGCGCAAGCTGGCGATGGGCCTTGACCGCAAGCGGGCGGCGCAGGATCTGGATGGCGCCGTCGCCTGCTTGTGCGGCATGGCGCAGGTGGCACCGAAAAAGGTGGGGGTGGTGGGTTTCTGCATGGGCGGCGGGTTGACGCTGCTCATGGCCTGCCGCAACGCGGACCTCGGCGCGGCGGCCGTCTTCTACGGCGGCAGCATCGGCTCGACCGAGCAGCTCAAGCAGTTGCACTGCCCGCTGTTCGGCGCCTTCGGCGAGCGCGATCAGGGTATTCCGCTGGAGCGCGTCGAGGCGCTGAAGAACGGGCTGCAACAGAGCGGTCAGCCGGTGGAGATCCAGATCTATGCGGGCGCGCCGCACGCCTTCTTCAACGACACGCGCCCGAGTTACCGCCCGGCGGCCGCAGACGACGCCTGGCAGCGCACGCTGGCGCTCTTCCGCCGGCAACTCGCGTAGGCCGCGCACGCCTGTGCGCCGCAGTTCGGAAGATCGGCCCAGGGGATCGGGCACACGGGAAGGGACGCTATGGATTTCAGCTTTACGCCCGAGCAGGAGGCGTTTCGCCGCGAGGTGCGCGGCTTCTTTGCCGATCTCGGGCCGATGCCCGGCTTCGGCGGCTTCGACCAGGGCGACGACACCGCGCGCGCCCGCGCCGTCGAACGGCAACTGGCGCAGCGTGGCTGGCTGACGATGGCCTGGCCCAGAGCCTATGGCGGGCAGGACGCAGACCAGCTTCAGCAGCTCATCTTTCGCGAGGAGGCGGCGATCGCCGGGGCGCCGCTGGGCCAGGGCGCAAGCGTGATCGCGCCGGCGATCATGCTGCACGGCACGGAGGAACAGAAGCGCCGCTTCCTGCCGCCGATCGCCCGCGCCGAGATCGCCTGGTGCCAGGGTTTCTCCGAGCCGGGCAGCGGCTCCGACCTGGCCAGCCTGCAAACCCGTGCCGTGCGCGACGGCGACGACTACGTGATCAACGGCCAGAAGATCTGGACCACCGGCGCCTATCGCTCGGACTGGATTCACCTGCTGGCGCGCACCGACCCGGACGCGCCGAAGCACCGCGGCATCTCCTACCTCCTCTTCGATATGAAGACGCCCGGGGTCTCCGTACGCCGGCTGACGCACCTCACGGGACGGGCAGATCTGTGCGAGACGTTCTTCGACAACGTGCGCGTGCCGGCCGGGCAAATGCTGGGGCCGGAGAACCGCGGCTGGTACGTGGCACTGACGACGCTCGACTTCGAGCGCTCGGGCATCGACCGCGTCGTCTCCGGCCAGCGCGTGCTCGATGCGATCGTCGCGTATGTGCGGCGCGGCCCCCTCCCCGACCCTCTCCCAGGGCGTTGGGGGAGGGAGAACGATTCAGCAATATCCCTCTCCCATGATGTTGAACGAAATGGGGGAGGGGCAGGGGAGGGGGTATGGACGCAGCTCGCCGATCTGCAGATCGCATTGAACGTCGGCCGGCTGCTCTGCTACCGCGTGGCGTGGATGCAGGCGCGCGGGCTGGTGCCGAACCACGAGGCCTCGATGACCAAAGTCTTCGGCTCGGAATTGAACCAGCGCATCGCCAACGCGGGCACGCGGATCATGGGTCTCTACGGCCAGCTTTACGAGGGCGAGGCGCGGGCGCCGGCCGACGGCTTCATCGCCTTCGCCCACCTGCACGCCGTGCAGGCGACGATCCTCGCCGGCACCAGCGAGATCCAGCGCAACGTGATCGCCACGCGCGGCCTCGGCCTGCCGCGGGAGTAGGGTGTTGGGTTTAGGGGTGCAGGGTATTGGGCGAAGGGCGCAGGGGCCGGCGGCGCACGACCGCACCAGCAGCTACCAGCGCAGGTTCCGCAGGCCGCTTAGCCCACCGCGCCGAGCGCCGCGATGCAGAAGATCGCGCCGCCGATGGCCGAGCCGGCAAGCAGCATGAACGCCGCGGTGCGCGCCCGGCCAGCCAACATCAGCGCCAGCACTCCCACGACGGCACACCAGACGAACGCACTCTCCGGGATGTGCAGCAGATCGGCGCGAGCGGCGAGGTGCGCCGGCTCGGTCGGCGGAAAGTGCAGCGTGAGCGTGGCCGGCCGCCCCTGGTAGCGGGCATAGACGATGACGGCGCTGAGCCAGGCAAGCAGCACACCCGCGCCGGCCAGCAGCCGCGCTCTGGCATCGCCGAACAGGCCGCCGAACCTCGCCACCCCCGTGCGCCGCAGGTCGGGCGCCACGGTCGTGTGCGTGGCGCCCGCCTCTGTCTGCGCCTGCTGCAGCGCCCGCACGAACGGCTGCACGTCGGTCACGCTGAGGCCGACGGCGCCGGAGGCGGTAACGAGATAGACGAGTTCTTCAGGCGACGTGCTGCGCGCGTATACCGCCGCCGCGCCCACCTTGCTCACCGATGCTCGCCCGACCAGCAGCCCCGGCAGGCGCAGCCCATTGACCACGGGCAGCGGCAGGTGGCGGCCCAGCACCACGCGCTCGATCGACGCCAGCGGCAGGACGTGCTCGACCAGACCCCAGCGGATCGACAGGGCGCCGCCGCGCAACTCGTAACGCAGCAGCGAGCCCGCCCAGCCCCAGTAGGCCAACAGCGCCGCCAGCGCCAGCAGCACCGCGGCAACCGTGTAGCAGAGCAGTTGCCCGAAGCTCACACGCAACGCCAGGCCGCGGGCCAGCAGAGCGACGCCGAGCACCGCCGCCAGTGCGGCAAGCAGAAGCGCGATCGCGGCGCCGCGGGTGCGCGGCGGCTGGAAAATCACGAGCGCACCGCCGCGCTGGGCTGCGGCGCGGCGACGTTCACGGGCGTAACCCAACTCGCGTAGCGCTCGACGTTGCCCTTCGCCGCCTCGAAGTAGAGCTGCTGGATCTTCTTCGTGATCGGCCCGACCTGGCCGTCGCCGATCGGCCGGTGGTCGATCTTGACGATCGGCGAGACGTGCGCCGCCGTGCCGGTCATGAAGACTTCATCCGCCACGTACAGCTCAGAGCGGTCGATCGACTGCTCCACCACCGGCAGGTTCCACTCCTGCTGCGCCAGCGTCATCACCGTGTTGCGCGTGATGCCGAGCAAGATGTTGTCGGATGACGGCGGCGTGATCAGCACGTCGTCGCGGATCATGAAGATGTTCTCGCCGCTGCCCTCGGAAACGTGGCCGTCGTGCGTGAGCATGATCGCCTCGTCGAAGCCGTTCATGTTGGCTTCCGTCTTGGCCAGCGCCGAGTTGACGTAGATGCCGGTGACTTTGGCCCGCGCCGGAATGCCGAGGTCGTCCACCCGCCGCCACGACGAGGTGCCGCAGTGCACGCCCGCATCGAAATCGAGGTAGGCGCCGAGCGTGGTGACGAAGATCAGCAGGTCGTCTTCGACGTTGTGCAGCCGCACGCCGACGACTTCCTCCGACTTGTAGACCATCGGCCGGATGTAAACGTCCTCGCGCCAGTTGCCGCGACGGCAAAGCTCGAGCGTGATCTCGGCCAGCTCTGCTTCACTGTAGGGTAGCTGCATGTGCAGGATCTTGGCGCTGTCGCGCAGCCGGCGGAAATGCTCGCGTACGCGGAACAGGTAGAGCTGCTCGTGCGCGGCGTTCCAGTTGCCGCGAATGCCCTCGAAACAGGCCGTGCCGTAGTTGAAGGCATGCGTCATCACACCGATCTTCGCTTCGGCCAGCGGCACGATCTGCCTGCGCAAATAGGCGTACGGCTCTCCCATTCCGTGGACTCCTCTCATCCTCAACGCACATGCGCGCACGCTGTTGCAATATGAAACGGTTACGAAGGCGCCGCGGCATCGGCGCGCGGCTCTCCCCGTAAGCTTGCAGATGCCCCATTATACCAACCAGCAATTTGCGGCCGGCAATGCGATTGGTTCCGCAGGTGGACCATAACGGCGCTGGGCCGCCTCGGAGCAAGCAAGATGGATCCGGAACGCCCCGCGCGTTTCCGTCTCGGCGGCGTCGAGCTGGCGATCGTCAGCGATGGCGTCTTCATGCAGGACGCCGGCGTGATCATGGGCGTGGTGCCGCGCACGCTCTGGGAGCCGGTGATCGGCACGCCGGACGCGCGCAACCTCACGCCGCTGGCGCTCAACTGCCTGCTGCTGCGCTCGCAGGGCAAGACGGTGCTGGTGGACACGGGCATCGGCGCCAGGCTGAACGAGACGCAGCGCACGCGCCATTTCCCCGGCGACTACGGCCACCTGCTGCGCCGCCTGCGCGGCATGGGCGTGCAGCCGGAAGACGTGGACATTGTGATCAACACGCACCTGCACTTCGACCACTGCGGCTGGAACACGGCCAACGTGCATGGCCGCGCGCTGCCGACCTTTCCCAACGCGACCTACTACATGCAGCGCGGCGAGTACGAGGTGGCGATGCACCCCAACGAGCGCACGCGCGGCGCCTACCTGCTCGACAACTACGCGCCTCTGGCCGAGACTGGTCAGCTTGAGCTCGTGGAGGGCGAGCGCGCGATCACGCCGGAGATCACGCTGCTGCCCACGCCGGGCCATACGGCCGACCATTGCAGCGTGGCGATCGCCTCCGGTGGCGAGACGGCGCTCTACATCGGCGATCTGGTGCAGCACGCCGCGCAGATCGAGCGCACCGCCTGGATTCCCGCCTACGACGTGCTGCCGCTCGTGACCCTGGAGACGAAGAAGGCGCTGTTCGACCGCGCCCTGCGCGAACGCTGGCTGATCATCAGCGTGCACGCGCCCTTCCCCGGCGCCGGCCGCCTCGAAGAGTCCGACGGCCGCCGCCGCTTCGTTGCCGAGCCGGCCGAGCAGGGATTTGAACCAGTGTAAGCGCATTACGGGCAGACGTGGGCGGACCGCCGCGCTGCTGCTCGCGGCTGCGCCGTCATGTGTCATGAGGGGCGGTTGTTTGGGAAGGCTCCGACGGTTGCGCTCCGCTCTGGCCGCCCCGACAGGTGATTTGGAAAGCCCCGCCTTCAGCCCCAAATCCTCCGTGTATCGATCTCCCCTTCCCCTGGTATTGGGGGAAGGGGAGATCGATACACGGAGGATTTGGGGCTGAAGG
>CALFMN010000078.1 GCA_937879875.1 uncultured Chloroflexota bacterium
GACGCCCGCATTCGGTTGCAGCATCTCTATCCCACAATCCCGGCGTGACTGCCTAGTAGTGCAGGCCCAGATCCTGATAGGGCGTCTGCTGCCGCAGCAACTGGTAGGCGATCACGAGGATGCTATGGCCCACGGCCACGGCGGCGCGTTTCGTGCCCGGCGTGGCACGGCGGGCGTACTGCGCGGCGAGGCAGCTCTGCGTGCTGTGCGCCGCGCCGTGCGCCGCCTCCACCAGCGCGGTGCGCAGCCACGTGTTCCCTTTGCACGTCTTGCCGCTGCGTCGCTTGCCGGCGCTCTCATCATTGCCCGGACACGTCTCCGCCCACGAGGCCAGGTGCCGAGCCGTGGGGAAGCGCGTCATGTCCGTGCCGATCTCCGCCAGCAGGATCTCGGCCGTGTGCGGTCCCACCCCCGGGCTGCTGCGCGGCCATGTCGGCGGCGACGGGAGCGATGCGCACGCGGGCACGGGCGTTCTGGCACTCGCCGCCGGGCACAGCGAAGGTCCAGCCGTGCCGCGGGCAGACCAGCACGCCGCGCTCCGCGTCGTAGCAGCTCTGGCTCAGCTTCTCGCCCATGTGCGGGCAGAACTGCTGGACGGCATACGCGCCGCCGGCCGTCTGCAGCGTGAAACTGGTCGATTGATACAGCGCCGAGGCTTTGCTCAGCAGCATGTCCTGCACTTTCAGCTCGTCCGGGTGAGCGAAGCGCAGGAAGGTGATCAGGTTCTCGTTGTAGGCGGCGACGCTGGGGCGCCAGGCGCGGAAGCGGAACGAGAGCATGAAGTCGTCCCAGCGCAGCCGGTACCCGATCAGCGCCTGCATGTAGCGCGACTCGAGCCGGAAGCTGTAGTCGCACAGTTGCTCACGCGGGCGCGGGTCGTCGCTGAAGTCCGCGACCGTCTGCTCGCGGAAGTCAGCCAGCCAGCGGCCGCCGCCGCATCCTTCGACCTCGAACAGCACGCGGGCATCGACCGCGATCGAAAAGCGCGGCGCCGCGGCGAACAGCAGCTCGAAATACGCCTTGAACGCGGGATAGAGCGGTTCGCCTGGCACGGGATAGCGGGCGATTGCCTCGGCCACGTACGGCCGCATCTGCTCCGCGTAACCGGGAATGTAGTCGTCGAGCTGCTGCCATGAAAAGGCCGCGTGCGCCGCGGCGTCCTCGATCACCTCTTCGCGATCGAAATCGAGCGCATCGCCCGGCAGCAGCAGCGGCGTGCTGGCGGCGATCTCCGGCTCCTCCTCCAGCAGGAACTCCATCAGGTCCGGCGGCGTCGTGAAGATCGTATCGGGGCCGCGCATGTAGCGGCCCGTCTGCGGGTCGAGGATCGCCGGCGGGCCGGCGAAGGGCACCGTCCACTCCGGCGCGAGGGCGCGCATGTAGCCGCGCCAGCGGCGCATGCCGTTGCGGTTTTTCTGCCGCGCCGCCGCCACGCGCTCCGCTTCCGGGAAGTCGTAGACGAACGGGAACCAGGTGGCGCCGGAGAACTGCGCCAGCACGGCCGCGATCCGCGGATGACGGCCGCGGATGCGCTGCTGCTGCGCCTCATCGATCTTGCAGTCGTTCAGATTGACGATCACCTGGCCGCTGCGCACGTCCTCAAGAATCAGGGCCGAGTCGTGCGCGAAGGGCGTGGGCGCGTGCACGATCGTCGCCCTCAGACCGGGCGCCAGCTCGCGCTCCTCAAAGGTCTTCAAAAACTCCACGCGGGCGAAGCCCAGCCCCTGAACGAGCTTGCGCCACGGTTTGGAGGGAAATGCGGCCACCAGCAGCGTTGCGTCCTTCGGCAGCGCTGCCAGCGTCTCTTCGTCGAAATGGTCGAGATGCGAGTGTGAGAGGTAGAGGTAGTCGATCTTCCTGGCCTGCAGCCAGGGCAGCAGGTGCTGGTTAGCGGGCAGTTGAAACCAGCCGGCGTTGAAGGCGCCGTGGACGGAGAGCCACGGGTCGCAGACGATCGTCGCTCCGGCCGCCTCGATCACCAGCCCTGCCTGCCCGATATAGGTCATCCGCATCCCGATGTCCTCTTCATTTGCCGGCCGCAGCGGCGCGGCGATGCTGTGGGCTGCCGACCGATGCAAGCCTATTGCAGCAATCGTACCATCCGCCGCTGTGCTGGAGACGGCGCCATGCTGAGTATCGACGCGGCGGGCTGGAGTCCGTAGGACAGCGCCCCCTTGCCCCTCTTCAGGGCGATCGTGTCGCTTCGGTAACGAAGCGTCACGCGGCCGTTGCCAACCCTATCCCGGCTCGATACCCCATCGACACTATCGGTGGAACACCGTAGAAAACGACGCCGAGACCTGAATTCATCCGGGGAACACCCCGACAAGGGCAAACCCGCCGAAAGGCGGGGGCGCAAAGCCACGGGCCTACCGCCGCACCAGCGGCCACGGCAGCCGGGCCGCCGAAGGCGTGGACCCTGGTGTCCTCCCTCTTCGTGCGAGCCGCTGCCGCTCTCTCCCGGCAGCGGCTCGTGCGTTTGAGGCGAGAACGACCCGATGCCCCCTGCGCGCGCCACCGTCTCAACTGATCGCGAGCCGGCCGCTCCTCACCGCTCGTGGCGCAGGCTGCTCAGCACGGCGCTGCTCGCGGTGGCCACGCTTGCGGCAACGGCGCTCGGCTCCGCAGTGCTGCGGGGCAGCGTGGTTGCCGCCCAGCCCGCCGCGGTGCGGACAGACGCCGCGGCGCAGCGCCACGTCGTTGCCTACTTCCCGATCTGGGCGCGCAACAGCGGCTACACCGAGAACGACGTCGACTTCGGCGTCGTCACCGACGTGGCGCACTTCGCCGTGACGCCGCGGCCGGACGGCTCGATTCAGATTCCCGACTGGGGGCCGTTTCCCGACCCCGCGCTCGTCGCGAAGACGCACGCGGCCGGGGCGCGCATCGTGCTGGTCGCGGGCGGAGACGACGAGGCGGCCCGCGCCGGCTTCAGCGGTCTCGCCGCGAGCGAAGGCACGCGGCAGAGCTTCGTTGGCAACCTGCTGCGGCTGGTGGACGCCAACGGCTACGACGGCGTGGACCTGGACTGGGAGTTCCCGAACTCGGCCGCCGACCGCGACAACCTCACGGCGCTGATCGCCGATTTGCACGCGGCGCTGGGGCCGAACCGCTCGCTCTCGCTCTCCGCCGGCCCGACGGACTACCACGGCCAGTGGCTCGATATGGCTGCGATCGTACCTGATCTCACCTGGCTCTCGTCGATGACCTACGACATGGGCGGTGCGGGCTGGAGCCACTACGCCGACGACAACGCGGCGCTGCGTCCCGGCCGGCCTGGTGAGGACAACGTCGCCGACAGCGTGGCCTACTACCTGGGTCGCGGCGTGCCGGCCGCGAAGCTGCTGATCGGCCTGCCCTTCTTCGGCCAGCGCTACGACCAGGCGATGGGCGTCTACGCGCCGCTGAGCGCGCCGTCGAACGGCAGCTCGCCGGACTACAAAGATATCGCGACGCTGGTGGACCGCGGCTGGAACGAGGGGCGCAACCCCATAACGCAGACGCCCTATCTGCAGCGGCAGGACGGTCCCGGCGTGATCACCTTCGACGACGCGGTCTCGATCGCGGCGAAGTGCCAGTACGTCGTCTCCTCAGGCATCGGCGGCGTGATCGTCTGGCGGCTTGGCCAGGACGTGGTGGCGAACACGCAGCCGCTGCTGCACGCCGCCGGCGCCTGCCGGTAGACGAGCACGGCGCGGCGCTCACCCCCGTCCCCTCTCGCCCGGGCCGCTCAGCCCCGCGCGAACCTGTGCATTGCTCGCCGGCGCCGCAGCGATCCGCAGCGCGGCGATCCGGCGGCGCTGAAGCCACGTACCATTGGCTGCAGTCGATCGCGGGCTCCTGTCAGGCGCCGCGCGGAGGAGGGTTCGCTTGCGCACGTTTGCCCCGCCCCGCCGTCTGCTGCTGCCCGCCATCGCCGTGAGCCTCGGTATCTGTGCCGCGTGCAGCAGCAGCGCCAACAACAAGCCGGCATCGCCCGTTGGCCAGGCGTCGGCCACTCGCGCCGCAGCGAGCCCAACGAGTGCCACCGCAGCGCCCTCGGCGACAGCCCCTGCGAGCCCGGCCGCGGCGCCGAGACCTACGCCAGTCCCCGAGTCCCCGAATATGGCTTCTTTCGGCCCACCGGACGGTTCGGCGCCGTGGGCGAACGTGGCCGATGGCTGTCACGGCCTTAGAGCCTATCCCGCTAGGCATGAGAGTTGACCATACTGGGAGGTGAAACCA
>CALFMN010000079.1 GCA_937879875.1 uncultured Chloroflexota bacterium
TTCCCTGTTCCCTGTTCCCTGTTCCCTGTTCCCTGTTCCCTGTTCCCTGTTCCCTATGAGGCCCAGTAGTTCGGCGCCTCTTTGGTGACGATGATGTCGTGCGGGTGCGACTCAAGCTGGCCGGCGCCCGTGATGCGGATGAAGCGCGCCTCCCGCTGGAATGTCGGGATATCCGGCGCGCCGAGATAGCCCATCGCCGCGCGCAGGCCGCCGATCAGGTGGAAGAGCAAGTCCGCGAGCTGGCCCTTGTAGGGCACACGGCCTTCGACGCCCTCGGCCACGAGCTTGCTTGGCCCCTGCACGTCGTGCTGGAAGTAGCGATCCTTGCTGTAACCGCGCTCCTGCATGGCGCCCATCGAGCCCATGCCGCGGTAGTCCTTGTAGCGTTCGCCCTGGTACAGCATCACCTCGCCGGGCGACTCGTCCACGCCGGCGAGCAGCCCGCCCAGCATCACCGTGCTGGCGCCGACGGCGAGCGCCTTCGCCAGATCGCCGGAAAAGCGCACGCCGCCATCCGCGATGATCGGCACATCGTGCGGCGCAGCGGCGGCTACGCAGTCGGCGATCGCGGTTACCTGGGGCACACCGACGCCGGCGACGATGCGCGTGGTGCAGATCGAGCCCGGACCGATGCCGACCTTGACCGCGTCGGCGCCCGCTTCGATCAACTCAAGGGTGGCATCACTGGTCGCCACGTTGCCGGCAACGAGATCGATCTGCGGGAACGCGTCCTTCAGCCGCCGCACCATCTCGCCGACGCTGCGCGCGTGGCCGTGCGCGGTATCGACGACCAGCAGATCCACGCCGGCGTCGATCAGGGCGCCCGCGCGCTCCCATGCATCCGGCCCGACGCCGACGGCGCCGCCGACGAGCAACCGATCCTGCGCGTCGCGCGAGGCGTTCGGGTGCTGCAGCTTCTTCTGAATGTCCTTAACCGTAATCAGCCCTTTGAGCTTGCCGGCGCTGTCTACCACGGGCAGCTTTTCGATCTTGTGCCGCCGCAGGATCGCACGCGCCTCGTCCAGCGTGGTGCCGACCGGTACCGTGATCAGATTCTCACGCGTCATCACGTCGCCGATGCGCTGGGTCAAGTCCTCTTGAAAGCGGATGTCGCGGTTGGTGAGGATGCCGACCAGGGTGTTCTCTTCGTCGGTTATGGGCACGCCGGAGATGTGATAACGGTCCATCACCGCCAACGCGTCGGCGAGCAACTGCCAGGCTTTGAGCGACACCGGCTCGACGATCATGCCGCTCTGACTGCGCTTGACCTTGTCGACTTCATCGGCCTGGGCACGCACGGGCAGGTTGCGGTGCAGCACGCCGACGCCGCCCTCGCGCGCGAGGGCGATCGCCATGCGCGCTTCGGTGACGGTATCCATCGCGGCCGAGATCACGGGAACGGCGAGGCGCAGGTTGCGGCTGAGGCGCGAGGCGGTGGAAACCTGCGAGGGGAGAACATCGGAGCGGGCGGGAAGCAAAAGCACGTCGTCGAAGGTAAGCCCTTCGCGATCGAACCGGTCCCAGCGCGGCAAGAGGCCGCTCGGGACCGGTTGGGAGGCCGGTTTGGTCAGTATCTCTTCCACCATCGCTCGCGTCCCTCCCCCGGGCGCCGTGATCGCTCCTGCCGCCGCCGTGTTCTCCCGATCGTACGTGGCGCGGCCTACGCGGTCAACGGCGCAGACATCCGGGAAACTGCGTAAATGCTCGATCGCATTGGTTGATGTTCACCGGTCATAGCCGACCATGAACATGCTACGCTGAGCCTCGCCGCGCGGCAGCGAGAAGCGGCGTGAAGTACTGCCTGGACGAGAACCTCTCTCAGGTCTCGGCACGTCTGGCGCGAGATGACGGCGTTGATGCCATCAGCTCGCACGAAATTGGCATGGATGGGCGCAGCGACATTGAGCAGGTGCGATTCGCGACGCGTGAGGAGCGCGTACTGATGACGCGCGACTACGGAGACATGGGCCGGGCGCTGGATGAACTCGTGTCGCAGGGCGAAGCGTACGCGGGCGTGCTCTTCGTATCGGGTCGATTCGACTCGACGATTTTTGCCGACGTCGCCCTCGCCCTCGCTGACTGGGAGCAGGCGCATCCTGAGGGCGTGCCGCCGGGCTTCGTCGGATAGCTGCGCAATCCGCGGCTCAGCCGATGAAGCGGTCGCCGAAGAGCTCGCGGAGATACCCTGGTGTGTACCGGTCTTCCAGCGCCAGCCGCGCCTCGATCTCAGCAGGAAAGAGGCCGTAATAATCAAGAGCCGCACGCAATTGGGCGGACGATAGCCAGTCGTATTCACGGGCGAGCAGATGCTCGTCGTGGTCACAGCGCTCGATATACCCCTGAATCACTTCCCAGACGCCGAGGCCGGTGCCCGGCACCTTGGCACAGCGGCCCGCGGGCTCGTCCATGAAGTGAATGCCCGGCACCAGACGCCCCTTGTCCGCTTCGCTCAGCGTGTGTGTCGTCATCTCCACCGCTCCACGATGCCCCGGTGCTCGCCTCCAGTATGGCATGGCCGGGCGAGGGTCCGTGATAGCCTGACAAGGTCGCGCCTGCGATGGAGCGAGGAGCGTGCCGTATTTCCTTGACGAGAATCTTTCTCAGGTTTCGGCTCAGATCGCGCGCGATGCTGGAGTCGACGCGATCAGTTCACATGAAGCCAATATGGACGGATGCAGCGACGTCGAGCAACTTCGATTCGCTGCGGCGCAACGGCGAATCTTGGTTACGCGCGATCGCGGAGATATGGGCAGGGCACTGGACGAGCTTGCCGCCCTGGGTGAACCGCACGCGGGCGTACTCTTCGTCCCTCGGTCGATTCGGCTCGACGATCTCGCGGGTGTGGCTCTGGCCTTGATCCAGTGGGATCGAGAGCATGCTGATGGCGTGCCGGCAGACTTTGTCGGCTATCTGCGTAACCCACGGCTCAGCCAATAAACTTGTCGCCGAAACGCTGACGCAAGCACTCGGGCGTAATGCTGTCCTCCAGCGCCAGACGACTCTCGATCTCGTCAGGAAACAGCCGCGCATATGCCAGTGCGACATCGATCTGTTGACGAGTCAGCCAGTGAAAGCCTCTGCGCAGCGCGGCTTCGTCTCCATCCACGCTGCGCAGGCCGTCCATGACTTCCCAGACGCCGAGGCCAGTGCCCGGCACCTTCGCGACGCGGCCAGCCGGCTCATCCATAAAGTAAATGCCCGGCACCAGCCGCGCCTTCTCCACTTCGCTGACCATGCCAGCCGTCATCGCCACCGCTCCACGATGCCCCTGTCTTCGCCTCCAGTATACCGCGACGTTCGCTGCGCCTCGCTCTCCACATCGAGCAGCCGATTAAGCGGCGTTGCACTCGATCGACACCAACGCTGCCCATCATGTGCCTTACACGCCGGTGCCTGTGAGCGCAGGCCGCTTGAGGTGCCATTCCGTCGCCTGCTCGTAGGCGTGGCCGGCGCGCAGGACGGTGGCCTCGTCGAAGGGCCGGCCGACGAGCTGCAGGCCGATCGGCAGGCCGCCGGCGGTAAAGCCGCAAGGCAGCGAGAGCGCCGGCAGGCCGGAGGCGTTGAACGGACCGGTACAGCGCACGAAGGCGACGATTGCCGGGTCTTCGGCGCCGCCGTAGTGCACCGTCTCCTGACCGATCGGGATCGCGGGCAGCGGCGTGGTCGGCGTGAGCAGCAGATCGACGGCTTCGAGCTCGCGGCGCATGGTCACGGTGAGCGCGTCTTTGGCGCGCAGCGAAGCGGCGACGGCGGCGGTCGGCGGCGTGGGCTGCGAGAGGATGGCGCCCACGTCTGGGCCGAAGTCGCCGGGGCGCGTGCTCAGCGGCTCGGCATGGATCGCCTGTGCCTCCACCAGCACGATGCCGAACAGCGAGGCGATCACTTCTTGAATGTCGGGAATCTCAACCTCGCGCACCTCAACTCCAAGGCTGCGCAGCGTCTCGATCGCGGCTTCCACGCTCGCACGTACCTCGTTGTCGAGCCGGTCGAAGAAGTAGGAGCGCAGCACACCCACACGCAGCCCCTGCACGCCGCCGCGCAGTTTCGCCGTGTAGTCTTCGACGGGGATGCGCACCGTCGTCGCGTCTTCCGGGTCGTAGCCGGCGATCACGTTGAGCACGATCGCGGCGTCTTCCACGGTCTGCACGATCGGGCCTGGATGGTCGAGCAGGTAGGAGAGCGGCAGCACGCCCGCCTTGCTGGCACGGCCATACGTCGGCTTGAGGCCGACACAGCCGCACAGTGAAGCGGGAATGCGGATGCTGCCGCCGGTGTCCGTGCCCAGCGTCGCCACCGCCATACCGGCGGCGATCGCGGCGCCGGAGCCACCGCTGGAGCCGCCGGGAATATGGTCGAGTTTCCAGGGATTGTGCGTGGCGCCGAAGTGCGGATTGTTGGTGGTGACGCCGTAGGCCAGCTCGTGCGTGTTGAGCTTGCCGAGCAGCACGGAGCCCGCCTCGCGCAGCTTGCGCGCCGGGGTGCTGTCGCGCTGCGGCACACGGCCGCGCAGGAACTTCGCACCGCCGGCCGTCTCGATGCCGGCGGTATCGTACAGATCCTTGAGCGCGATCGGCACGCCGTGCAGCGGGCCGCGATAGTTGCCCGCGGCGATCTCGTCGGCGGCGCGGCGGGCGTCGGCGCGGGCGCGCTCGGCGGTGACGGTGACGTAGGCGTTGATCGACGGGTTCAGCCGCTCGATGCGGGCGAGATACTCGGCGGTCAGCTCGACCGGCGAAACCGCGCGCGAGCGGATCAGCTCCGCTGCGCGGGCGATCGTGAGCCCTGAGAGATCAGTGGCCTGCATGGCGACGCCTCCTCTGCTGTCGGGTCATTATAGAGCGCCACGTCGCCCTCTGGTTCGTGTTCCCTGTTCCCTGTTACGTTCAGCGCATGAGCATGACCACACCTGCCGTCAGCCACGCGCAGGCCGCAGACTATGCCGAGTTCGTGCTGCCGCTCACCAGCCAGTTCTTCGGCCCCTTCTTCAAGCTGGCGGCGGTGCAGCCGGGCGAGCGCGTGCTCGACCTCGCCTGCGGTCCAGGCGAGACGACGATCGAGGCCGCGCTGCGCGCCGGGCCGGCGGGCGAAGTTGTCGGCGTCGACGTTTCCGCCGAGTTCACCGCGCTGGCGCAACGACGCGCGACGGAAGCGGGTGTACGCACCGTCCGCTTCGAGACGCTGGATGCCTGCGATCTCAGCGCGCTGGCGCCGTCGTACTGGGATGTTGTGCTCTGTCATCTGGGCATCGCCGAGTTCGGGGATCCGCGTGCCGCGCTGGCCGGAATGTTGCGCGTGTTGCGGCCGGTGGGCCGCGTCGCCTTCTCGACCTGGGGCGAAGCGAGCCGCAGCCCCTGGCTGGCGATACCCTTTGACGCCGCGCACGCTGTGGTTCCAACGCGGCCGGCGGCGGTGAACGCGCGGCCGTTCCGCTACGGCGAGGCTGGCGTGCTCTCGCGACTGCTGTCTGAGGCCGAGTATCAGGATGTGACCCCGGATCGCGTTTCCGCCGCGCTGGAATACGACAGTGCGATGGAGTACTGGCAGGCGGTGGCGCGTGGTCTTGCCTATGCCGGCTCATCGCTCGCCGAGCTGAGCGAGGAGCAGCTCACGTCGGTACGTGAGGCGGGAGCGCCGGTGCTGCGACGCTGGCAGCACCCGCGCAGCGGGCGCTTGCGCCTGCCCGCGCAGGCCTTTGTCTGCGTGGCGGTCAAGTAGCATCGGCGCCGGCCAACGGTCCCCTGCAGCAAGGGCCGCGCCGTTCAGGATTCACTGGCCTGGACGCGAGAATGACGGGGAGGCGGGCGAGCCGTCTAGCGGACGGGTTCGCGGCGGCCGTGCGGCACCAGCACTTCGAGCAGATCGTGCAACGGCAGATCGTCCACCTCAGGCGCACGAATGCCTGCCTGCTCGTTCACGACATAACGGTTCTGACGGCCCCGGCGTTCGCGGTGCAGCATGCCCGACAGCTCAAGGTCGCGCAGCACGCCCATAATGCGCCGTTCAGAGAAGTTCAGCGCCGCCGCGAGGCCGCGCACGGTCACGTCCGGGTGCGCCGTGACGTACACCAGCACCTGACCGTGGCTTGACAGCAGACCCCATTGCCGGCGTTCGCCGTGCCGTTCCGCCACCGCGAGCGTCCCTCAAAACCGTTTTGTATACGCTGTATACGAGCCTAGCACAGCCTCACATACACAACCTATGCCATCACGGGCGAATAGCGGCACTACAGTTCCACTACAGACTGATGACGGCGACGCGATCCCGACCGGCGAGATCGGTCTCGATCCTGACCGTCGCGCCGATGTTCGCCGCAAGGGCCACCACCGCCTCTGCCTGCTCCGGGTCGATCTCCAGCACGGCGCCGCTGTCCGGTCGCAGATGCCGGGTTAGTTGCCCAATCAGGCGGCGAATCTGGTCCAGACCGTCCAGCCCGCCGTCGAGCGCGCCACGCGGCTCGCAGTCGCGGACTTCGGGCGCCAACGTCTCCCAAACGGCAGCAGGGACATAGGGCAGGTTGGCCGCAACCAGATCGACCTGTCCCGGAACGGGGTCGAGCAGATCGCCGTGCAAGAACTTCACGCGGCCGGCCAGCCGCAGCCGACGCGCATTGTAGGCCGCCACGGAGAGCGCCGCCGGCGAGCAGTCGGTTGCGAAGACCTCAACCTGCGGCAGGTGCTTTGCGACGGAAAGCGCGATGGCGCCGCTGCCTGTGCCCACGTCCACGAGGGTCACGTGCCGGCCGGCGCGGCTCAGCGCTCGCGCGAGTTCGAGCGAGCGCTCGACCACCAGCTCGGTTTCCGGCCGGGGGATGAGGACGCCCGGTGCGACGTGCAGATCGAGGTCATAAAATTCGCGGTGGCCGGTGATGTAGGCCAGCGGCCGTCGCTTCAGACGCTGGTCCAGCAGATCGAGGATGCGATCGTTCTGTTCGGCCGTCAGCGCCTCGGGCAAGCGCAGATAAAAGCAGGTTTTGTCCTGACCGAGCGCGTGGCGCAGCAACAGCTCGGCTTCGAGCTGCGCCTCCTCGATACCGGCGGCGCGTAGGCGCACGATCGCGCGCTGCATGGCGCCAGCAGCGGTCGGTACGGTGTTCGAAGCGCGCGGGGGCATCAGTCGGCCGCCGCGATACCGTCGCCGAACCGCCGCTGCTGATCCCAGAGCGTCACGGCGTCGATAATCTCGTCGATCTGGCCGTCGAGGATCGCCGGCAGGTTGTGCACCGTGAGCGGGATGCGGTGGTCGGTGAGCCGGTCCTGCGGGAAGTTGTAGGTGCGGATCTTGTCCGAGCGCTCACCGGATCCAAGCTGCGAGCGCCGTGCGTCGGTCAGCTCCTGCTCCTGCTTGCGCACTTCGAGATCGAGCAGGCGCGAGCGCAGCAGGTTCCACGCCTTGACGCGGTTCTGGAGCTGCGAACGCTCGTCCTGGCAGGTAACGACGATGCCGGAAGGAAAGTGCGTGAGCCGGATCGCCGTGGCGACCTTGTTCACGTTCTGGCCGCCGGCGCCGCCGCTGTGATAGACGTCCTCGCGCACATCTTTGAGGTCGATGTGCAGGTCGACCTCTTCTGCTTCCGGCAGCACCGCGACGGTGGCGAGCGATGTGTGGATGCGGCCCTTCGCCTCGGTCACGGGCACGCGCTGTACGCGGTGGCCGCCGCTCTCATACTTCAGCCTGGAGTAGGCGCCCTTGCCGCGGATCTCGCAGATGACCTCTTTGAAGCCGCCGATGTCGCTGGGCGTACTGGAGAGCAATTCGCTCTTCCAGCCGTGGCGCTCGGCGTAGCGTGTATACATGCGGAACAGCTCGGCGGCAAACAGCGCGGCTTCCTCGCCGCCCTCGGCGCCGCGCACCTCGAGGATGACGTTCTTCTCGTCGCGCGGGTCATTGGGCAGCAGGGCGATGCGCAGTTGCTGCGTCAACGCTTCGACCTCAGGCTCGAGCGAGCCGATCTCCTCGCGCGCCAGCTCCCGCAGCTCCTCGTCCTCACTGTCGAACGCGGCGCGGGCGTCGACCAGGCCCGTTGCAAGCTTCTGATAGCGGCGGTAGAGCGCGACCGTACCCGCGAGCGGCGATTGCTCTTTCGCCAGCTCTTGATAGCGCACGTAGTCCGCCGCAACCTCCGGCCGCGCCATCTCGGCCGTGAGCTGCTCGTAGCGCCGTACCAACTCTTCGAGTCGTTCCCACATGTCGAAGCGAACCGCCATCCAGTGTGGGCGCACGGCCTGCGCCCTGCCGCGTGCAAGCAGGCGCGCGGGCAACGTCCGGCAGCGCCTGTCGCTGTCCCGCAATAGAGTGTACTACGCGGCCGAGCCCCGGCTATTCCGCGCGCTGCGGCAGGCGATCGATCAGGTCGTCCGGCTCGACGGCCTCCTGCGAGCTAGCGGGGAGATCGCGCAGCCAACTCTCGCCCGGACCGCTGCCCACGATGTAGGCAAAGCGTGCCGCGGCGCGGCCGGCGTGCCGCATCTGCGCCTTCAGGCTGCGCCCGCCGGTGGCACCGAGCGCCCCGATCCCCGCGTGCCGCAGCCGCGCTGTCAGCAGCACCGCCTGATCGCGCTGCTCCTCGGTGGGATAGGCGACGTAGACCTCGGGCACAGGCAGCGGCGGCGGCTCGATGCCGGCCTTTTTCAGATTGAGCACGATGCGCTCGATGCCCGTGGCGAAGCCGATGCCCGGCGTCGGGTCGCCGCCCAGCACCTCCATCAGCCCGTCGTAGCGGCCGCCGGCGCCGATCGTGCCCTGGCTGCCGGCGTCTGCCGGCACAAACTCGAAGACCGTGCGCGTGTAGTAGTCCAAGCCGCGCACCAGCCGCGGCTGCACGACGAAGCGGATGTCGAGCGCGGCAAGGTAGTGTTGCACGCGGGCGAAGTGGTCGGCGCATGGCTCGCACAGATGCTCGGCGATCGTCGGCGCGCCGGCGATGATCGGCTGGCAGGACGACACCTTGCAATCGAGCAGCCGCAGCGGGTTCTTCTCAAAACGGGCGCGGTCGTCCTTGCAGGCCAGATCGAGCTTGTCGGCGTAGTAAGAGCGCAGGAGCTGCACATACTGCGGCCGGCAGTTTTGGTCGCCGATGCTGTTCAACAACACGGTCAGGCCGCGCAAGCCGAGCCCGGTGTAGAACTGCCAGAGGAAGTCGATCAACTCGAAGTCGATCGCCGGATCGGCCTCGCCGATCGCTTCCAAATCGAGCTGATAGAACTGACGCCAGCGTCCGGCCTGCGGCCGCTCGTGGCGGAACGCCGGTCCGACCGTCCAGAGCTTCACCGGCTGCGGCAGATTGAAGAGGCCATGTTCGAGGTAGGCCCGCATCACGTTGGGCGTGAACTCCGGCCGCAGCGCGTAGGTGTGGCCGCCGTCGCGGTCTTCGAACAGGTACATCTCGCGCTGCACAATGTCGCTCGACTCGCCGGTGCCGTGAATGAAGACCCCGGCATCCTCAAACGTTGGCGTATCGATCCGCTGATAGCCGTAGCGGGCGCAAAGCCGCTCGGCCGTGCGGATGACATGCTGCCAATACGGCTGATCGGCTGGCAGGACATCGGCCGTGCCGCGCGGAGCCTGGTACATCGATCGCTCCTGTTCAAATGCCGCGGGCGCTGTCGACGCGCCGGAAAAGACGTGACCTTCGCCGGGTATGACCGGCACGGCAAAGCCGTTATGCTAGAATAAAGGGTCCGGCTCAAGCATTGAGCGTCCCCGCCAAACGGGTGCCCATGGACATTGCAGAACTGCTTGATCGGGTAGCGGAGTACTTGCCGGAAGACAAGGTCTCCGTGGTTGCCCGCGCCTACGCCTTCGCCGAACAGGCGCACGATGGCGCCTTCCGGCTCTCCGGCGAGCCGTACATCCAGCATCCTCTGGAAGCAGCATACACCGTCGCCGACCTCCGGCTCGACGCGTCGGCCGTCGCCGCGGCGCTGATGCACGACACGATGGAGGACTGCGGCGTCACGCCTGCGCAACTCGAAAAGGCGTTCGGACCGGAGATCGCGCGGCTGGTGGAGGGCACCACCAAGCTGAGCAAGATGCACTGGCGCCCGCCCGAGGGCCAGCCCGCGGACGGCTCGCAGGCCGAGAATTTGCGCAAGATGTTCCTCGCCATGGCCGAGGACGTGCGCGTCGTGATCATCAAGCTTGCCGATCGCCTGCACAACATGCGCACACTGGACGCCAAAGAGCCGGAGAAGCGCCGGCGCATTGCTGCCGAGACGATGGAGATCTACGCGCCGCTGGCGAATCGGCTCGGTATCTGGCAGATCAAGTGGGAGCTTGAGGATCTGTCGTTCCGCCACCTGAGTCCCGAGCGCTACCGCGAGATCGCGCAGCTTGTGCAGTCCAAACGCACGATGCGCGAGCAGTACATCAAGCAGGTGGAGCGCATCCTGACGGAAGAGCTGGACAAGCACGGCGTCAAGGCCGAGGTGAAGGGCCGCGCCAAGCACATCTACAGCATTTACCAGAAGATCGCCCGCTACGAGGCGCAGGGCAAGAGCTTCAACGAGATCTACGACCTGCTCGCCCTGCGCGTGCTGGTCGAATCCAACGCCGACTGCTACAACGCGCTCGGCCTCGTACATAACCTCTGGCGGCCGATCCCCGGTCAGTTCGACGACTATATCGCCAGCCCTAAAGACAGCATGTATCAATCGCTGCACACGACTGTCATGTGTCTGGGTGCGCGGCCGATCGAGGTGCAGATTCGCACGCAGGAGATGCATCAGATCGCCGAGTACGGCGTAGCGGCGCACTGGCGCTACAAAGAAGGCGGCAAGCGCGATCTGCGCTTCGAGGAGCGCCTGGCCTGGCTGCGGCAACTGCTGGACTGGCAGCGCGAGCTGAAGACGGCCGACGATTTTGTCGATTCTGTCAAAACCGACATCTTTGGCGACCAAGTCTTCGTCTACACGCCGAAGGGCGAGATTAAGGACATGCCCGCCGGCTCTACGCCGCTCGACTTCGCCTACCGCATTCATACAGACCTCGGCCATAACTGTGTCGGCACCAAGGTGAATGGCCGGCTGCTGCCGCTCAACCACACGCTGCACAACGGCGATGTGGTCGAGATCATGTCGAGCAAAAGCTCGCGTGGGCCATCGCGCGATTGGCTCAACGCCGATCTCGGCTATCTCAAGACCAACCACGCCAAGGAGAAGGTTCGCGCCTGGTTCAAGAAGCGCGAGCGCGTCGAGAACATCGAGCGCGGACGCGAGTTGCTGGAGAAGGAGCTGCGCCGGCTCGGGGTCAGTCTGGCCGAAAAGCATGGTGAGCTGCTCAAGCTCTATCACCTCGACTCGACCGACGACCTCTTTCAGAAGGTCGGCTGCGGCGATCTGAGCCTGCATCAGATCACGTCGCGGCTGGCGGCGGCGATGGAGGCGCAGCAGGAGCCGATCCTGCCGCCGGCGGTTGCGAGTCCGCGCCGCGTGGTGCCATCGAACATCCGTGTGCTCGGCCAGGACGATCTGCTGACCTCGATCGCGCGCTGCTGCACACCCGTGCCCGGCGATGAGATCGTCGGCTACATCACGCGCAGCCGCGGCGTAACGATTCATCGCTGCGATTGCCCGAACATCGCGGCCGGCGGCGAGGACGAGCGCATTGTGCCGGTGCAGTGGGGCCGGGCGGAAGACTTTTATCCGGTGGCTCTGCACATCACCGCGATGGACCGCGTCGGCCTGCTGCGCGACATCACCACGCTGATCAGCGACGAAAAGGTCAACATGAACGGCGTGCGTACCCAGCGCCGCAACGACCACGAGACCTCGATTCAGCTCACGGTCGAGATCAAGGGCATCGAACAGCTCAGCCGCCTGCTGAACAAGATCGAGGGCGTGCGCGGCGTGATCTCCGTCGGCCGCGCCCGCGAGGGCATACGCGCCGAGGTGTGACTGACCGCGAAACCCGCGGGTTGCTGGCATAACGCGGCGACTCCTTCAGCCTTCCGGCGTGGCTTCGATATTCCTGGCGAGCACCGCTGCGCCGGTCCCCAGGCGTGCGGGCGGGAGGCTGACATGGTTGGCGGAATCGGCAGCTCGTTGCCGCAGGTGAACTACAACCCGACAGATATCACCAGCGCGCCCGGAGATGTAGTCCAGGCCAAGATCCAGATCGCGGTACTGAAGATGGAGCAGGACGCGATGAAGCTGGAGGGTCAGCAGGTCGCGCAGATGATCGAGCCGAACAAGGGCCAGAATCTCGACGCGTACGCCTGAGCCTCGCGCGGAGCGGGACGTTATACTGAAGCCGGAGCACACGCTGCGCCCCGGCTGTTCGGTGTGCCGGTGAAGCTGCGGCTGAGCACGGCGGTTCACGGGTGAAGGAGCGAAGGCAGAATGGAGGCACTGCTCACGCGCCGCCGCTTCACAGTCGCTGAGTACGAGAAGATGACCGAGGCCGGCATTCTCTGCCGCGAGGATCACGTGGAACTGCTGGCCGGAGAGATCGTGCAGATGGCGGCGCAGGGGGTTCGGCACGTCGGCTGCGTTGTGCGAGCGAACCGCTGGTTCTCCACCCACGCGGCGGATCGTGTCGTCGTCCTGGTCCAGTCTCCCGTCCGCTTGTCGGAGCACTCGTTGCCGGAGCCGGACATCGCGCTGCTTCGGCTCGAACCCGGCCTGTACTCAACCGTCCGTCCCGGCCCGAACGATGTCTATCTGCTGATCGAGGTTTTGGACACCAGTATCGGCCGGGATCGCGGCGCGAAATTGGCGCTCTACACCGCAGCGGCGATCCGCGAGGTCTGGATCGCGGATCTTGCCGGCGAGGCGATCGAAGTCTATCGCGACCCGTCGGCTGCGGGGTATCGCGAGATGCAGCGAATCGGACGGGGCGCCACGATCACGCTGAGCGCGCTGCCGGATCTCGTGGTTCCCGTGGATGAGATCCTGCCATAGCGTCTGCGTCGCCGTTGCGCGTCTCGGCGCTTCCCCGCACATGCGTTCGTTGCTACGATGGCGCCGCCCCGCCGCAGCGTCACCGCGCGCGGGCCGTGGAGGCGCGTGTTGCCCCTCGCCAAAGTTCTCGCCTGCACCGTGGTCGGGTTGCAAGGACGGCTGGTCGAGGTCGAGGTCGACCTCGGTGGCGCCGGCGTGCCCTCGCTCACGATCGTTGGTCTGCCGGACGCGGCCGTGCGCGAATCGGCCGAGCGCGTCCGTTCCGCGATGAAGAACTCGGGCTTCGCGCTGCCGGCGCGGCGCATCGTCGTCAACCTTGCGCCGGCCGACGTGCGCAAGGAAGGCCCCGCGTTCGACCTGCCGATCGCGATCGGGCTGCTGATTGCGACCGGCCGCGTCGTGGCCGACGTCAGCGACAGCGTGTTTCTTGGCGAGCTTTCGCTCGACGGCACGCTGCGGCACACGCACGGCGTGCTGCCGATGGTGGGATTCGCACGTGAGCTGGGGCTGAAGCGGGCGTTCGTGCCCGCCGAGGACGCCGCCGAGGCGGCGCTGGTAGAGGGCATGCGTGTCGTGCCCGCGGCCTCGCTCGGTGAGTTGGCCGAGCATCTGGCCGGTCTACGCGCGATCGAGCCGGTAGAAGGCCGCCTGCCCGAGGACGCAGACGGTTTCGAGTGGCGCGGCACGGATCTGGCCGAAGTGCGCGGCCAGGAGCACGTGAAGCGGGCGCTCGAAGTCGCCGCGGCCGGCGGCCACAACGTGCTGATGTCCGGGCCGCCGGGCTCGGGCAAGACCTTGCTGGCGCGGGCGATTCCCGGCATCCTGCCGCGTATGGGCGGCGAAGAGCGGCTGGAGGTCACGCGCATCTACAGCGTCTCCGGCATGTTGCCGCCCGGCACGCCGCTGATCGCAGAACGGCCCTTCCGCTCGCCGCACCACACGATTTCCCACGCCGGCCTGGTCGGCGGCGGCAGCCGGCCGCGGCCGGGCGAGATCTCGCTCAGCCATCGCGGTGTGCTGTTTCTCGACGAGCTGCCCGAGTTCGGCCAAACCGTGCTCGAAGTGCTGCGCCAGCCGATGGAAGACCGCGTGGTCACGATCTCGCGGGCGCAGGGCACGGTCACGTTCCCGGCGAACTTCGTGCTGGTCGCGGCCATGAATCCCTGCCCCTGCGGCTACTACGGCGATCCGGCGAAGCCCTGCACCTGCTCGGCCAGCGCCGTGGCGCGCTACCAGCGGCGCATCTCCGGCCCATTGCTCGACCGCATCGACATTCACATCGAGGTGCCGCGCGTCGAGTTCGAGAAGTTGGCCGGCACGGCATCGGCCGAACCAACCAGCGCCGTGCGCGGGCGCGTCGAGACGGCGCGCACGCGGCAGGGCGAGCGCTTCGCCGGCACGCGCGTGCACACCAACGCGGAGATGACGCCCGCGGAGGTGCGCCGCCATTGCCAGTCCCTGCTCGACGACGGCGCCCGCGCACTGCTGCGTCTGGCGATGGAACAGCTCGGCCTCTCAGCGCGGGCCTTCCATCGCACACTCAAGCTGGCGCGTACGATCGCCGACCTCGCCGGCTCGGAGGGCATCGAGTCGGCGCACGTCGCCGAGGCGGTGCAGTACCGCCATCGCGCGGCGGGCTGAGCGTGTCGCAGCCGGGCGAACCCGTGGCGGTCACTTCTTCTCGTCTCGCTCTTGCTGAGCAGCCTCGATACATTGCCAGGAGAGGCCAGGGCTGTGAGCGATGCAAAGGTGCAGCGACGTGACTCTGCGCGTGAAGCTGAGCAGCAGGAATCAGATTGTGGTTCCGGCAGAGGTCCGGCGCCGACTCGGCATTCAGAGCGGCGACACGTTGCTCGTGGATGTTCGCGCCGGCACCATCGTCCTGCTGCCGGAGCCGTTTGACTATGCGGCCGCGCTGAAGGGTCTCGGCGCCGAGGTCTGGCAGGACGAAGATGCGCAGGAATACCTGAACCGTGAGCGGGCCGCGTGGGGCGAGTAGAGGAACTCCTCGCCTTTCAGCGCATTTCCCATTTTGCCCGTATCCCAGTTCGATGACCTCGAAGAATCCGGCTCACTGTGAGCGCCGCAACTACGGTGACGACGGCGTTGGCGAGGCGGGCGGCGGTGGCGCGGGGATCGGCATCGAGAGCGACGACGCATCGCTGACGCAGACGGTAATCGTGTCGCCCTTGCTGACTGTCTTGAGCGTGTTGTCGGCGTCCTGACCGTCGGGAAACCAGCTCTGCCAGTCTTTGGCCGCATGTTTCCAGATCGCCTGCAGGTTCTCGGCCGGCTGAACCAGTGAGACGAGATCGGCAATCGTCGTGTTGTTCGAGAGGGTCACCTTGATGCCATCGGTGCAACCCGGCTGCAGATCCGTGCTGTTCAGGCGGGGCGCCGAAAGGTCGAGGTCCTGAAAGGCGCCCGCCTGCCACTGGCCGGTCTCATTCGCCCAGTAGTCGCCGATCGCAATCTTCACATCCGCGTTGTCGGTGCCGCAGCCTGGCCGGTCCTGGTCCGAGAGCACGTTCATGGCGTAGGTGCCTTTGAGCGTCCCCGTACCGCACAGCGTGGCGCCGACGTAGGCGCGAATCGAAGCTCCCGGCGTGGGTATCCTGCCGAACACGGCGACTCCGCCGGAGAAGTGCGCCGGCGCCGGCCGCCCGGCTACGCGGCCATTCGCCGCGATGGCGAGCGCGCCGGCGAGGGCGAGACTGAGCCCGGCGATCGCGGCAGACACGCGGAGCAAGCGACGCGACATGATCGTCCCCCAGCCGCGGAAGCGCGGCTGGAGCAAGTCTCGAAGGCGTGGGCGCAAAGTTTAGGCCGGGCGTGCGGCGCTCCCGACGAACGGTTCGGCGCTCGTTCAGGTGCCCGTGGCGTGCAAGCCATGCGTCAGCCCCGCAAAGGGCCGCAGCTCCTCGTAGTTCACGCGGCGCACGACCTGATCGCGCGCGGCATCGCTCAGCGAGGTGAACTGGATCGCCAGATGCCAGTGTTTGCCGACCGGTTCGGTTCTCACCACGCGGCCGGGCAGATCCTGCGCTGGAAACACGTCTGCCGCTGGAAGATGGAGACGCACGGCGTCGCCCAGGCGCAGCTCCCGCGGCGACCAGATCAAGGCGCCGCCGCCGCTCAGATCGATCATACGAATCACGAAGCGGCTGGCGCGGCCGTCGCAGATGCCCGTCAGGCGTGCCTCGGCCATCCGCAACGAAACCCGGTAGAACGCCCTGCGGTTGGAGTCCATCGTCGCAACCAGCGTTGCCGGCGCCCGTGCGCCGTTTTCTTGAGTATCGGAACCTGATGGAGTTCCTGCAGTTCGAAGCGCTGCCGGATACACCCGGTGTGTCGTGCCGCGGCCGGATGTTCGGTACTCGACGTACGTGCGCGGAAGCGTCAGGATCGGTTTCGCGGCGCATCGGGGGATATGCCTCAGGCCGCGGTAATCCACCCACGAGAGGCGACCGATGTCAGCGCTGCGCCTGGTCGTGTTCGATCTGACCGGCACGCTGGTGGACGACGGCGGCGCGGTGCTCGACGCCTATCGCCGCGCGCTCACGGCAGAGCGGCTGCCGTTCGAGGAAGGCGATCTGCAGGCCGCGCGTGGCGGCAGCAAGCAGGCGATCTTCCGCGCCTTCGCCGAACGAGCCTTTGGCCCGGGAGAAGCGGCTCGCCGTGCGGCAAGCGGCGCCTTTGAACGCTTCGACGCGGAGCTGGCCGCTGCCTATCGCGATGGACCGCTGACCGAAATCGCCGGGGCCGGCGCCTGCCTGGCCACGCTCAAGCAGCGCGGCCTCAGACTCGCGACCAACACGGGTTTCGGGCGGGCGACCGCCACGATCATGCTCGAACGCCTGGGCTGGCTGGGGGCGCCGTTCGATGCACACGTGGCCTCGGATGAGGTGCCGGAAGGCCGCCCGGCGCCGTATATGATCCAGCTCGCGATGCAGCGCACCGGTGTACTGGATACGCGCGAACTGCTGGTCGTCGGCGACACGCCGCGCGACCTGGAGGCCGGCACCAATGCCGGAGCCTGCGGCGTTGTCGGCGTGCTCAGCGGCTCGCACGGTATCGATAGCCTCGGCCGGGTACGCCACACGCACCTGCTGCGCAGCGTCAAGGAATTGCCGGATCTGATCGCGGATCAGTTCGGCGCGTAGCCTATTCCCGCCGTTCCCGCCCGACTCAGGACGAATCGATCGACGCCGGCGCTACGCTTTCGGGTGGGCGAGACGCTCTTCGCGGGCTACAGACGCGGACGAGCGTCCCGCGTACGGTGAGTTGGGCGCCGCGCTCGATTTTGTGCGAGCGCGCCCCCGCGGGCGAGATTCTGGAACGGAACGCACGGCGATGACGGCACGCACGGGGGTCGAACGCACGGCCGTTGACGCGGGCAACCGGGTGCCCGTGCCGTTTACCGGCACGAGCCGAATCGGTCTCGGCCGCTTGATACGTCAGGCATTGCAGCGCGCCGAGCAAAATAGCCTGCCTGTGCGCGCCGGCAACGTCGCTTTTCATGCCGTTTTTGCGTTGTTTCCCGCCGCAGTCTCCGCTCTCTGGCTGCTGACCGCCCTGCATCAAACACGCTTCGTCGGCGCAATGGTGGACGTCGCCGGCGCGGCGCTGCCGAAGACGTCCGGCGCGGCGTTCAAGCAGCAGATCGCCGGCGCCTCCGGTACGCAGGTGCATGGTGCCTTGACGTTTGGCGCCGTGCTGGCTTTCGCCGGAGCGGTCTGGGCGATTGCGACTACGTTTCTGGCCGCGATGGAGGCGCTGAACAAAATCTACGGCGTCAAAGAGCACCGGCCGCTCTGGAGACGATGGGGTACCGCGCTCTTGCTCTCGCTGAGTGTGGCCGTGCTGCTGACGGCCGTGGTGGTGGTGGTCGTGTTCGGAACTCATCTCGCCGACAAGCTGTCGCAGGCGCTGGGCGCCGGGCAGGCCTTCGCTGTCCTGTGGGCCGCCGTGACCTGGCCGCTGCTGGTCTGCTGTGTGGTGATCGCCTTCGCGCTCGTCTACTACGTCGCGCCGGATGTCGAGCAAGAGTACCGCTGGATTCGCGCCGGATCGCTGCTGGCAGCCGTGCTCTGGCTGCTGTTCACCGCCGGATTCTCGATCTACATCAATAACTTCGCCACGCCGACGGAAGCCTACGGCGCACTGGCGGGCGTCGCCGTGATCATGATCTACGGGTACATCACGGCGTACATCTTTCTGCTCGGCGCCCAGATGAATCAGGTGATCGAAGCGGACGCGCCGGTGGGGAAGGATGCCGGCGACCGCACCGCGCCCGACGCCGTGCCCAGCGGCAGGTGAAACGCGATCGATTGAATTTCGGTCGGCGAGCGAAGGCAGGAGCACCGCGGACGCCGCACGGCCGGCGTGGTACCCCCAAGGGGATTCGAACCCCTGATCTCCGCCTTGAAAGGGCGGCGTCCTGGGCCACTAGACGATGGGGGCGTCTGTATAACGAGTGTAACATGGCCGCGCGGCGTCAGGGACGGCGCTTCACTCCGCTGCCGCGCGTTTCCGGCTCCGCGCGGTCAAGCTCCTGTACTGCTTCGACCAGCCGCGGCAGCAGTTCCCCGGAAGGGCCGTTCAGCACGGCGGCGCAGTAGGGCGTGAGCGCGGTTTCGTCGACGTTCACCTCGATCAAGGCGCCGCCCGCGCGCCAGACCGTCACCGGGATATCCGCCGCGGGTGTAACCAGCGCCGAGGTGCCGGCGACGATGCAGAGATCGGCGCGCTCGGCGGCCTCGAAGCAGCGCTCCAGCACCGAGCGGGGAATCGGCTCGCCGAACATCACCGTATCCGACTTGATGATGCCGCCGCAGCGGTCGCAGCGCGGCGGCAGCTCGTCGGTCGGAACCTGATCCAGCCGGTAACGCGCCTCGCAGCCGATGCAGCGCAGCATCGTGCGGTTGCCGTGGATCTCCAGCAGCTGGTCCGAGCCGGCGGCGCGGTGCAGGTTGTCGATGTTCTGGGTAACAACGGCACGCAGGTAGCCCAGCCGCTCGAGTTCGGCGAAGGCGATGTGGCCGGGGTTCGGCCGCGCCCGCTCGATCGCGTCGCCCAGCTCGTTTGTCGACGTCCCCGGGTCGATGCGCCGGCGCCAGTGCTCAGCCGGATCGCGCAGGAAGAGCTGATAGCCGTTCATCGGCGGCTCACCGTCGCGCGTCCACAGCCCGCCCTCCCCGCGGAAGGTGGGGATGCCGCTCTCCTTCGAAAGCCCGGCGCCGGTCAGGGCGATCGCAAAGCGGGCGCGGTGCAGCAACTGCGCCGCTCGCTCGATCTGCTCGTTCAGCGCCGCTTCCTGCCGCCCGGTGGCCGATGCATCCATGACTATCTCCACAGCAGCCGCGGCCGTCGCGCCGAGCGGCCAACGGCGGCCCGCTTATGGCGGCGCGGGCAGACCGATACCCGGCGGATAGTAGGTGCAGGCGAAGTCGAGCCAGCGGGCGAAGTATTCCGGCTCGTGCCCGTCGCGATCGCGTCCCTCGCTCAGACGCAGCCGCGCGAAGGCGTCGATCGCGTCGCCGATCCCCTCGACCATCTCCGGCTTAAGGCCCGATTTGCTCCAGCCGATCTTGTTCAACTCCTGCTCGACGACCGCCAGCATCTCGGGTGTCAGCGCCGCGAAAGCTGCCAGCCAGCCCTCGCGGCCGCGCGGCATCTGCCGGCCGCAAATGCCGCAGTAGCGCTCGGCGTCGAAGACGTAATCCTCGTCGTAGGAGCCGCAGTGCATGCACCACGCGCAGATCATGCCCCGTCCCTTGTCTCGTCCGGCTCGTCCGCTTCTCGCTCCCGTGGCGACCAGAAGGCGATTGCGCCCGCAGCGACCGAACGTGACTTCCCGTCGCGCAGATCTTGCAAGTAAATGGTCGGCCCCAGCAGCTCAGGCGGCGTGCCGTTGAGCTGCATCCGGCCGCAGGCGAGCAGCCGGGTGCCGTCGGCCGACCAGAACCGGTGTGAAAGAGCGTACTGATCGAAGAAGGCGATCGCCATACTGAACTCCGGCGATGGCTCAAAGGCGGGGAAACGCTTCGCCGGCTCTCCATCGCGGTCCAGCACCAGCCACGAGGCGTGGCCGTCGCGCGGCGTGGGCAGCAGCACGGCCAGATGCTCGCCGGAGGGCGACCAGACAAAGGCGAGGCACTCTCCGCAACGCGCCCGGCGCTCTCCAGAGCCGTCGGCGCCGATCAGACGCAGATCGGAGTAGCGCGGCGGCTCGGAGTGCAACAGTCTGGCCAGCGCGATCAGTCCGCCATCGGGCGACCAGGCGAAGGCAGCGGTACTCGCCGACCCGGCCAGCGCCTCCTGCCGCTTGCCGGCGCGATCGCAGCGTTGCAGCGAGAAGCGCGGCCCGTCCGCCGCACAGACCGCGAACGACTCGCCATCGGCAGACCAGGCAGGCACGCGGTAGCCGGTGTGATTGGTGGCAAACGTTTGCGTGGCGGGCGCCGTCGCCAGTTCCAGCAGGGACAACTCGCCGCCGGCGTGCAGCAACAGCGCATCCGACCGCGGCGACCAGGCGCTGAACAATGGTGCGCCGCGGGCGACGCCTTGCGCCGGACCACGCCCCGCGGCATCGAGGAACAGCAGCGTCAGCCCGACCATCGGCGTCGGCGTCAGCAGGGCGACATGTTGGGCGTCGGGCGACGGATTGACATAATACGGCATGCCCGGGCCGAGCAGGCCGCCGCCCTCAGGGCTGCGAAACAGCGACGCCACGGACTCGCCGCGTGTTGCGACGCGCAGCAACTGGGCGGGGGGCTGTCCGCTCGCCCCGGTTTCGATGGTCGAGACAAGCAGCGAAGTCCCATCGGCCGTCCAGGTCGGCCAGGCGTACGCGAAGGGCGGGCGAGTCAGCGGGGCAGGGGCCGGCCGCTCCGGATGCAGGAGCGTAACGGCATCACCCGCGTCAGGCAGCAGGAACAGTTCCCCGACTGGGCCAATCGCCGCCAGCGAGCACAAGGTCAGTGAGTGCCGGCAGCGGCGCGCGCGATGGCGCGGCCCAGGCGAGCCACGGCTTCGCCGATCTCGTTCTGTTTCACGGCGCTGAAGGCGAGGCGGATGTAGCCGTGGCAGTCGTCGTCCAGATAAAACGCGCTGCCGGGGAAGTAGCTCACCCCTTCGTCCCAGGCGAGCGGCTGCAAGGCGAGGTCGCTGACGCCGTCCGGCAGCTTGACCCAGATGAAGAAGCCGCCGTCGGGGTCGGTCCAGGAGCACAGGCGGCTGAGATGCTCGCCCAGCGCGGCATCCATCGCCTCAAATTTGCGCTTGTAGACGTCGCGGACGATGGCGACGTGCGGCCGGAAGTGGCCGGCCTCGACGTAGGTGCGCACGATGCGTTGCGCGAAGGGGCTGGTGCCGTTGTCGAAGCGCATGCGCACGAGGCCGTCGATCAGCGGCTTCGGTCCCTTGATCCAGCCGACGCGCAGGCCCGGGGCGATCGTCTTGCTGACGGTGCCGCAGCGCAGCACGCCGTCGCCGCCGGAGAGCGAGAGTAACGAGGGCACGGGCTCGCCGCGGTAGCGCAGTTCGCCGTACGCATCGTCTTCCACGATCAGCACGCGGTGGCGCGAGGCGACCTCGATGAGCTGGCGGCGCCGCTCCAGCGGCATCGTCAGGCCGGCCGGATTGTGAAAGACCGGGATGCTGTAGATGAGCTTGGCAGGCGTGCCCTCGTGTTCCAACCGCTCCAGCGTATCGTCCAGCAAATCGGCGCGCATGCCCTGCTCGTCCATCGGCACGGTTGCGAAGAGGGCGCCTGAACCCTTGGCCGTACGGATCGCACCGGCGTAGGTCGGCGCCTCGATCACGCAGTAGTCGCCGGGGTCGAGGAAGGTCTGGCAGACGCAGGCGAAGGCATGGGCGCTGCCGCTGGTAATCACCACGTTCTCGGCGGACAAGGCGAGGCCGGGCTCGGGCTCCATCTCCTCCACGACCAGTTGCCGCAGTTCGGGTACGCCCTGTGGCGTGCCGAGCAGATACTCGAGCGCGGGCGCGGGTTCTCGTTTGAGCACCGTCTGCATGGCCTCGCCGATCTCGGCCACCGGGAAGGTGGGCGCGTCGGGCACGCCGGCGTACAGCGAGATCACCGGTTTGCCCGGTGGTGGTCCAGGCACCCAGCCCTGCGCCACGCGCGCCGGCGCCGCCAGCAGGCGCGTGATCTCTGCCTCACTCCAGGACTGCCCGGTGCCGCTCTTCTCCGCGGCGCGTGTGCCGACCATGCGCTCTCTCCCAGCGTATCTTGACGCATGGTAGCGTCTCCGCGCGCCACGGGCTACGGGAGAGCGAGAACCACTCGCCGGATGTTGTTGTCCGCGCGTTTGACAGGTCTCGCCGCGGCTCTCTACACTTGGTTTAATCCTACATGGCCGCTGCACGGCCATCTTGAACGGATATATTCGGCGACGACGGAGACGAGTAGGCGGGGCCGGCCGGCCCAGCGAGTCCGGTTTGGTGCAAGCGGACGCCGCGCCCCCTGCTGAAGATCCCTCCCGAGCTTCCGGCCGAAAGCACGTACCAGCGTGCCGGTAGACCCGGACGGAGCGCCCACCGTTACCAGGGGCAGGAGCATTCGCCGGCGCAGTCCGGCACGTGCTCCGGCAGAGCGGCCGCGCCTCGGCGCGGCAAGCAGGGTGGTACCGCGGGTTGCCATGTTCGGCCCGTCCCTCAATCAGGAGGGGCGGGCCTTTTGTTTTGGGCAGCAGCCAGCAGGCAAGAGTACAGGGCGATGGGTGTAGGTCAAAGGTCGGTAGGGGCGGTTCGTGAACCGCCCGTTGCGGCGCAGCCGCAACCAACAGCGCGCCGCCGTTTCACCGGCCCGGCGCTCATCGCTCCATGTGCTGCTGCCCTCACCGGAGGTGACCAATGACCACGACCAAACCGGCCTTTCAGCCAGTGTCCAGCAAGGTCGATTTCCCCGAGCTTGAGGCGCGCATCCTCGCGTTTTGGAAGGCGAACGAGATCTTCCGCAAGAGCGTCGAGCAGCGGCCGGAGAAGGACCTGTTCGTCTTCTACGAAGGCCCGCCGACGGCCAATGGCAAGCCGGGCATCCATCATGTGCTGGCGCGGGCATTCAAAGACGCGATCCCGCGTTATCAGACGATGCGCGGCAGGCGCGTGCCGCGCAAAGGCGGCTGGGACACGCACGGCCTGCCCGTCGAGCTTGAGGTCGAGCGCGCCCTCGGTCTGCGCTCCAAGCCGGACATCGAGGCCTACGGCGTCGAGGCGTTCAACAAGCAGTGCAAAGAATCCGTGTTCGCCTACATCCAGGACTGGGAGCGGATGACCGAGCGCATCGGCTTCTGGGTCGATATGTCCGATGCCTACGTGACCTACGCCGACTCCTACATCGAGAGCGGCTGGTGGATCATGAAGTCGCTGTGGGACGGCGGCCTCGTCTTCCAGGACTACCGTTCGGCGCCCTACTGCCCGCGCTGCGGCACCGGCCTCTCCTCGCACGAGCTGTCGCAGGGCTATCAGGACGACGTGCCCGACCCGAGCGTCTACATCAAGTTCCGTTTGAATGCGCAAAAGGACGCGCCGGCGGCGCTGCGCCTGAACGAGGGCGTGCCGACGTTCGTGCTCGCCTGGACGACAACGCCGTGGACGCTGCCCGGCAACACGGCACTCGCCGTCGATCCGAACGCGGCCTACGTGCTGGCGGAAGTCGCCGGTCCAGCCAGCTCCGTCTCGGACGCCGCGGGCGCGCCCGCCGATCGCGAGCGGCTGGTGCTGGCGCAGCCGCTGCTTGAGCACGCGCTCGGCCCGGACGCCGTGGTCCTGGAGACCTTCGCGGGCGGCGCCCTCGTCGGCCTCGCCTACGAGCCGCTGTACGAGCCGCGCGACTGGGGCGTACCGGCGATGACCTTTGACGACGAAGGCCACGTCGTGCCGATCCAGGCGGGCGAGCCCGGCCCGCTGCGCCGCGTGCAGGCCGTCGATTTCGTCTTAATGGAGGAGGGCACCGGCGTGGTGCACATCGCGCCGGCGTTCGGCGCAGACGACCTCGAAACGGGCAAACGCCGCAAGCTGCTGTTCGTCCAGCCGGTGGACGGGCGCGGCGAGATGATCTCGCCTGGGCAGCCGTGGCACGGCCTGTTTGTCAAGGCAGCCGATCCGGTGATCACGCACGACCTGCAGGAGCGCGGCCTGCTCTGGAAGAGCGGGACCATCCGCCACACCTACCCGTTTTGCTGGCGCTGCGACACACCGCTGCTTTACTACGCCCGTACCTCGTGGTACATCCGCACGACGCGCTGGAAGGAGAGCCTGCTCGCCAATAACGAGCGCATCAACTGGTATCCCGACTACATCAAGCGCGGCCGCTTCGGCGACTGGCTGGCGAACAACATCGACTGGTCGGTCTCGCGCGAGCGCTACTGGGGCACGCCGGTGCCGATCTGGCGCTGCGAGGGCTGCGACGCGGCCGTCTGCGTCGGCTCCGTGGCCGAACTGCGCGAGCGCGCCGTCGATCCGGCGGTCGTGGACGCCTTGCCGGAGCTGCACCGGCCCTACGTGGACAACGTGCTGCTGCGCTGCGACGCCTGCGGCGGCCAGATGCGGCGCGTCCCGGAAGTGCTCGACGCCTGGTACGACTCCGGCGCCATGCCCTACGCGCAGTGGCACTATCCCTTCGAGAACCAGGAGATCTTCAAGCAGCGCTACCCCGCCGACTTCATCTGCGAGGCGATCGACCAGACGCGCGGCTGGTTCTACACGCTGCACGCCGAGGCGACGCTGCTCAACGCGGTCGAAGCCGTGCCCGAAGGCATCTCCTACCGCAATGTGATCTGCCTGGGGCACATCCTCGACGCGCGCGGCGAGAAGATGAGCAAGTCGCGCGGCAACGTCGTCGATCCCTGGGAGCCGCTCGACCGCTACGGCGCCGACGCGACGCGCTGGTATCTCTACACGGCGTCGCCGATGGGCCAGCCACGCCGCTTCAGCACGGAGCAGGTGGGCGAGAGCGTGCGCCGCTTCCTGCTCACGCTTTGGAACACCTACAGCTTCTTCGTGACCTACGCGAACCTCGACGGCTGGACGCCCGGCGACGCTGAGGGTGAGCTTGCGGAATTGGATCGCTGGGTGCTGTCCGAGCTGAACCTGCTGGTCGAGCGCGTGACGAAGGAGTTCGACCTCTACAACCCGACCGAGGCCGGCCGCGCCATCCAGGAGTTCGTGGAAGGTCTCTCGAACTGGTACGTGCGCCGCAGCCGCAGGCGCTTCTGGAAGAGCGAGTCGGATCAGGACAAGCTGGCCGCCTACAGCACGCTCCACACCTGTCTGGTGACGGTCGCGCAGTTGATGGCGCCGCTCGCGCCGTTCGTCGCGGACGCGCTCTGGCAGAACCTCGTGCGAGGCGCGGATGCCGGCGCGCCGGAAAGCGTGCATCTCTCCGACTGGCCCGCCGTGCGGCGCGATTTGATCGATGAGACGCTGAGCCGCGAGGTGCGACTGGTGATGCGTCTCGCCAGCCTCGGCAGGGCGGCGCGGGCGAAGGCGCAGATCAAGGTGCGGCAGCCGCTGGCCGAGCTGGCCATGCAGACGCGCCTGGCCGGCGAAGCCGAGGCGCTGGAGCGGCTGGCGCCGGCGCTGCTGGAGGAGCTGAACGTGCGCGCGTTGCGCGTGCTCAGCCCGCGCGACGGCCTGCTGATGTATCGGCTGCAGCCGAATCTGCCGAAGCTGGGGCCGAAGTACGGCAAGCAGATCGGCGCCATCCGCAAGGCTCTGCAAGAGGCGGTTTCGGCCGAGGTCGCAGCAGCCGTAGCCGGCGGCGAGCCGATCATGCTCGACGGCTTCACGCTTGAGCCGGATGAGGTGCTGGTCACGGTCTCGGAGCCGCCAGGCTACACCGTCGCGCAGGAGGCCGGCTACACCGCCGCGCTGGACACGACGATCACGCCCGACCTCGCGGACGAAGGGCTGGCGCGCGAGCTGGTGCACCGCCTGCAGTCGATGCGCCGCGACGCGGGCTTCGAGATCGCCGACCGCATCACGGTCACCTATCAAGGCGACGCCGAGGTGCGCCGCATCATGGAACGCTACGCCGAATACGCGAAGGCCGAGCTGCTGGCGCTCGATCTGCGCGAGGCCGCGCCGGAGCCCAGCGCGTACAGCGAGACGCAGCGTGTGGATGGCCGCGACGTGGCGCTGGGCGTGCAGAAGATCGCGGGGGGGGAGCGGCCCGCATAACCCTCGTCCAATGCGCCGTCGCCGTGCCGCCCAAGGATCTCACGATCACCGCCATCGTCCGGCCGTAGCCGCGCGGATTGGAGATGGCGGGAGAATTCACTCGCCCGTGGCGTTGTCGCGCTATACTGCCGGCGTCAGGCCAGAATTAAACGGAGGCGTGAGGATGGTCAGCACCGCGACGAAGCCCGCGCAGACGCTGCTGCCGGAGGCCGAG
This sequence comes from uncultured Chloroflexota bacterium, assembly GCA_937879875.1. Classification (GTDB taxonomy): domain Bacteria; phylum Chloroflexota; class Dehalococcoidia; order CAUJGQ01; family CAUJGQ01; genus CALFMN01. Next base: position 26,317 of record CALFMN010000079.1, read on the forward strand.
CCCGCTGCGCTCGGCATCGACCCGGAGCGGCTGGAGCGGCTGTACGGCCTGATCGAGCAGCAGATCGCCGAGGGCCGTTATCCCGGCGCGCAGATCGCGCTGGCGCGGTACGGCAAGCTGGCGGCCTGCCGCAGCTTCGGCCGAGCGCGGCTGGAGCCGAACGCCGAGCCGGCGAACGCGAGCACCACCTGGCTGTTGATGTCGCAGACCAAGGTCATCACCGCGGCGACGATCTGGGTCCTGGTCGAGCGTGGACTGCTGCGCTTCGCTGACCGCATCGCCGAGCACGTGCCGGAGTTCTCCCGCAACGGCAAGGGCGAGATCACGCTGTTTCAGCTGCTCACGCACCAGGCCGGCTTCCCCGGCGCGGTCGTTTCCGAAGACGCCTGGACGGACCACGAGCTGCTGCGCCGCAGCGTCTGCGACTTCACCCTCGAATGGACGCCCGGCGCCAAAATTCAGTATCATGGCGCCTCGGCGCACTGGACGGCGGCCGTGCTGATCGAGGCGATCACCGGCCGCGACTTCCGCGAGGTAATCCGCTCAGAACTGCTCGACCCGCTGGGATTGGCCGACATCTTCGTCGGCGTGCCCGAGGCCGAGCAGGCCCGCTGCGCCGACTTCCACGCGGTGCAGGATGGACGCATGGCGCCCGCGCCGGGCCGCAACACGGCGGCGTTCCGCGCGGCGGGCGTGCCGGGCGGCGGCGGCTTCGCCACGGCGGCGGCCTACGCGGCCTTCTACCAGATGATGCTGGCCGGCGGCACATTAAACGGCGTGCGCGTGCTCAGCCCGCGCATGATCGAATTCGTCACGCGCAACCACACCGGCGACCGCCTCGACGAGAACATGGGCATGCCGATGCATCGCGGCCTCGGTCCCCATGTGCGTGGCTTCACGCCGACGATCCGCGGCCTCGGCGCGATCGCCTCACCCAGCACCTACGGCCACGGCGGCGCCGGCAGCTCCTACTCCTGGGCCGACCCGGAATCGGGTGTCTCCTTCACGTATCTGAGCAACGCGATGTGCGAAGAGCCCTGGCACACGCAGCGCCTCGACAGGATCAGCACCATCGCCCACAGCACGATCGTTGACCAGGGCGTAGGGCGCCGGACGTAGGGCGTAGATATGAACACTACAAGGCGTGGCAGGCGACCGACGGCGAGATGGCGCGCACGTGCCGGGCGGTGTATCGCTCGATGCGACGCCCTCGTGCCGCCAAAACCGGATCGCCCCTCTCGCCCGTTTCCACGTTCCTTCACACGTTCCTTCAAATGAGCGAGATGGGAGAGAGGGGTAAGGGGGAGTGAGGGCACGCCTGATCGAGCCATCGCAATTGCATACAATGCTCGCCGGGGCCACGCCGCCCGCGCTGCTCGACGTGCGCGAGGCCGGTGAGTACAACACGGCCCACATTCCCGGCGCCAGCAGTCTGCCGCGCCGGCTGCTCGAGTCCCGGCTTGGCCGGCTCGTGCCCTGTCGCGCGGCGAACATCGCCCTCTGCGACAGCGGTGGCCGGCGGGCGATGCTGGCCGCTCGAACACTTGAGGGCATGGGCTATGCGAGTGTCGTGGTGCTCGCCGGCGGCGTAAACCGCTGGGCCAGCGAGGATTTGCCCACCGAGTGGGGCAGCAACGTGCCCAGCAAGGACTTTGGCGAGGCGGTCGAGGTACGCCATCACGTGCCGACGATTGCGGCGCACGAGCTGCACCGGCGCATACAGGCCGGCGAGAAGCTGCTGATCCTCGACACCCGCACGCCGGAGGAGTACCGCCGCGCCTGCATCCCCGGTGGCCGCAGCCTGCCCGGCGGCGAGCTGGCCCTGCACGTCACCGATATCATGCGCGAGCAGCCGGATGCCGCGGTCGTAGTGAACTGCGCCGGGCGCACGCGCAGCATCATCGGCGCCCGCGTCTTGCAGCGCATGGGCGTGCCGGTCGTGAGCCTGAAGAACGGCACGTCCGGCTGGGTGCTCGCCGGTCTGGAGCTGGAACGCGGCGCAAACCGCACGGCACTGCCGCCGCTTTCGCCGGAGGGCCGCGGGGCGGCGCAGGCCTTCGCCGCGCGCGTGGCAGCCGAAGACGGCGTGCGCCTCGTCGGCCCGCCGGAGCTGCAGGCGCTGCTTACCGAAGCTGGAGCTGGCGAACGCTGCGTCTATCCGATCGACGTGCGCACCGCGGAAGAGTTCGCCGCCGGCCACATTCCCGGCTTCTGGTGGTTTCCCGGCGGACAGGCGGTGCAGCGCAGCGATGATGTCATCGCCGTCCGCGACGGCACGATCCTCTTCGCCTGCGACGATGGCACCCGCTCCGCGATCGTCGCCTCGTGGTTTCGGCAGATGGGCTTTCCCAACGTCTGCGCGCTCGCCGGCGGCATCGATGCCTGGCGCGCCGCCGGGTTGTCACAGGCGGCCGGACCGGACGATCCCGAGGTCTTCGGCCTGCGCGAGGCGGAGGCTGCACTGCCGTCGCTCGCGCCGCACGAGCTGAAAGCGCGCCTGAGCGCCGACCCGCATGCGATGGTGCTGTTCGTCGACCCAAGCGACGCCTTCGCCCGTGGCCATGTGCCGGGTTCGGTCTGGCTGCCGCGGGGTTGGCTGGAGCTGCGCATCGCTGAGCTGGCGCCCCGACCCGCTACACCCCTGATTGTCAGCGATGTGGACGGCGGGCAGGCGCCGCTTGCCGCGCAAACGCTGCGCGAACTGGGCTACGGGGATGTCGCGGTGTTGCATGGCGGCATGCGCGCCTGGCACGCGGCCGAACTGCCGCTGGAGCGCGGGTTGACCGGTCTCCTCTCCGCACCGGAGGACGTGGTTCCCGCCGGTCCCGACCGCACGCAGGCCGACATGATCCACTACTTGCGTTGGGAAGAGGCGCTGGGCCGCAAATACGCCTGAGCTACGGCAGCGGTGAGTGAGAGCCAGACCCTCAGACATCTGTGTGCGCCGTCGCGCGTGGCGATGCGCGGATCATCGCGCGCTTGACGCCTCAGAATATGTGTTCTATTATTGCGTAACAAGCTGATCGCCCGGCGATCGAGGCGGCGGTGCCTGGGATCGGCAGGGACAGGAAGGGAACCGCGTTGGAAACGCAGCTCAGCCATATCCAGGTGAACGTTCAACAGGCGAATCTGCCGTTCTATCGCGATATCATGGCGTTTCTGGACTGGCAAGTCGTTTACGGCGATGACAGCATGCTCGGAGTTGCCGACAAGAACGGCAGCAGCCTCTGGTTCGTCGGGCAGATCAAAGACGTCGGCAACGACTATGACGGGCCGGGCGTGAACCATCTCGCGATCGCGCCGCGGGCGCAGGCCGACGTCGATACCGTCGCAGCTTACCTGAAAGAACGCGGCGTCGAGCTGCTGTTCGACACGCCGAGGCACCGGCCGGAGTTCGCCAGCAGCGAGGATCAGACCTACTATCAGGTGATGTTCGAGTCGCCGGACCGGTTGCTGTTGGAAGTCGTATATACCGGCCCGAAATCTGCCTGAGTTCGGATCTCTTCTGCCCGCTCCGCATCCGCTTGTGTGCCGGCGATTACCTGACAGGTAACGGACGGGCGGCGGGCGTTGCGCTACGATACGATCGATGAACGCGGTGATATCCCCGGCCGGCGGCGTGGGCGAGTTGCTGCGAGACTGGCGGCAACGTCGCCGGTTGAGCCAGCTCGATCTCTCAGTCGAAGCTGAGGTCTCGACCCGGCACCTGAGCTTCGTGGAGACGGGTCGCTCGCGGCCCAGCCGGGAGCTCGTGCTGCACCTGGCCGAGCAACTCGACGTGCCGTTACGAGAGCGCAACGCGCTGCTGCTCGCCGCCGGCTACGCGCCCGTCTACCGCCAATCCCCGCTCGACACCGAAGAGATGGCGCCGGTGCGCGAGGCGATCGACAAGATCCTCGCCGGCCACGAGCCCTTCCCTGCCGTCGTCGTCGACCGCCAGTGGGATCTGGTCTCGGCGAACCGGCCGGCGCTGGCGATCATCAGCTCCGGCGTGGCGCCAGCGCTGCTGGCGCCGCCGGTCAATGCCCTGCGGCTGACGCTCCATCCGGACGGTCTCGCACCGCGCATCGTCAACCTTGCCGAATATCGCGCCCACCTGCTCGCTCGCCTGCACCGCCAGGTGCTGCTCACCGCGACCGTGGAGCTGGCCGCGCTCGAGCGCGAGCTGCGCGGCTATCCCGGCGGCAACGCCGAGTCGGCGCCGCACGCGGATGCCGTGTCCGCGCTGTTCGTACCGCTGGTCCTGCGGGCCTCGGCCACGCTGGAGCTGACCTTCTTCAGCACCGTCGCGACCTTCGGCACCGCCGTCGACATCACGCCCGCCGAGCTGATGATCGAGTCATTCTTTCCCGCCGACGAGGCGACGGCGAGCGCCCTGCGCGCCGCCCAGAGCGCGTAGCGGCCCGCGTTCCGTTGCGGCTCACCTGATAATGGTCTTTGCGGTTCGGTCCACCTCTGCGTGCCGCGGCCGCGGCAAAATCACCGCTCCAGCCGGCGACGTACTTGCGGAATCCGCGCCCAAACCGTACCGTTCAAGCCGGACCCGCCGACCATCGGGCGGCGAGGCCACGTCGAAGGACCGGCAAAAACGACACGGGGGCATCCATGACCGAGCCCGGCATCAAGGACAAGACTGCTATCGTCGGCATCGGCGAAACGCGCTACTACAAGCGCGGCGCCGCGCCAACACCCGAGTTCCAGCTTGCACTCGAAGCGATCCTGCTCGCCGTCGAGGATGCCGGCCTCACGGTCGAGCAGATCGACGGTTTCGCCAGCTACAGCAACGACCGCAACGATCCGACCCGTCTCGCCGCCGCGCTGGGTCTGCCCCAGATCGGCTTCTCCAACATGTTCTGGGGCGGTGGCGGCGGTGGTGGCTCGGGCGCCGTCGGCAACGCGGCCGCGGCGGTGGCTGCCGGCTACGCGAAGTATGTCGTCGCCTACCGCTCGCTGGCGCAGGGTCAGTTCGGCCGCTTCGGGCAAGGGTCGCAGGCGAAAGCCTCGACCTACCCGATGTCCTACACGCAGCCATACGGTCTGCTCTCGCCGGCGCAGACCTTCGCCATGCGTGTGCGTCGCTTCATGTACGACCACAACATCGGTCACGATGCGCTGGCGGCGATCTCGCTCGCCTCGTATCACCACGCGCAGTTCAACCCGCGGGCGATCATGTACGGCCGGCCGCTCTCGCGCGAGGACTACGACAATGCCCGCTGGATCGTCGAGCCGTTCCGCCTGTTCGACTGCTGCCAGGAGAACGACGGCGCCGCGGCGGTGATCGTGACCACGCCCGAGCGGGCGCGCGACCTCAGGCAGAAGCCGGCGATCATCATGGCCGCGGCGCAGGGCTCGTTCTACCGCCAGGGTGCGCCCGCGCACAACGCGCCCGACTACGGCACCTCGAACTTTAAGGGCGTGGCGCCGCTGCTCTACGAGCTGGCCGGCATCGCGCCCAAAGACGTGCAGGTGGCGCAGGTCTACGAGAACTTCACCGGCGGCGTGCTGATGAGCCTGGTCGAGCACGGCTTCTGCTCGCCCGACGAAGCAAACGAGTTCTGTACCGTGGAGAACCTGACCTGGCCGCAGGGCAAGCTGCCGATCAATACCAGCGGCGGCAACCTGGCCGAGTGCTACATGCACGGGCTGGAGCTGATCACCGAGGCGGTGCGGCAGATCCGCGGCACGTCCACCTGCCAGGTGCAGGACTGCAAGATCTCGCTGGTCGCTTCGGGTCCAATGGTTTCGCCGGTCAGCAGTCTGATCCTGCGAGCATGAGCGGCGCGGCCCTCATCCTCACCCCCTCCCCTCTCCTTCCCCCAATAATGCGGGGAAGGAGAGGGGCGATCCGGTTTGCAGCAATCCGGAGGGTCTCGGGTTAGCGATTGACGGTAGGGACGCACGGCGTGCGCCCTCGGGGTTGGCGCCGGGAGACGGTTGAACAAGGAAAGTGTTGATGACCACGAAGACGATGCGCGACTCGTACTTGCCGCCCGGTTTGCCGGCGCCGCGGCCTTCGCCGGACGGGCTCGACGCGCCGTTCTGGGCGGCGGCGAAGCGCCACGAGTTGCTGGTGCAGCGCTGCAACGCCTGCAACGGCTCTCAGTGGGGGCCAGAGTTCATCTGCTTCCGTTGCCGGTCGTTTGACCTGCGCTGGGAGCGCGTCGCCGGGCGCGGCCGCATCTTTAGCTGGGAGCGGATCTGGCATCCGGTCCACCCGGCGCTCAAGGACGCCTGCCCGTACCTGGTCGTGCTGGTTGAGCTGCCGGATGCGGACAACGTACGCATGGTCGGCAACTTGCTCGGCGACGCTATGCAGCAGGTCGAGATCGGCGGCGCGGTCGAGGCCGTCTTCGAAGACCATCCGGACGAGGACTTCACCCTCGTGCAGTGGCGTGTTGTCGAATGAGTGAGCGCACGGTGCTGCCCCTCGCGCTGATCCGCGCTGACGGCGGCGCTGCGCCTCCCGACCTGGTGAACGAGCGATGAGTGAAGCGCCTGCCGCGCTCGCGCCGTACCGGGTGCTTGACCTCACCGGGGCGCTGGGCGCGCTGGCCGGGCGTGTGCTCGCCGGCCTCGGCGCCGATGTGATCAAGGTCGAACGGCCCGGCGGCGACCCGGCGCGGGCGCAAGGACCATTCTTCCAGCATGAGCCGCATCCGCACCGCAGCCTGTCGTGGATCTTCGCCAACGCGGGCAAACGCGGCGTGACGCTCGATCCGGCGCAGCCGCGCGGGCGCGCTCTGCTGTTCCGGCTCGCCGCTACCTCCGACTTCCTCCTTGAGTCATCGCCGCCCGGCCGGCTCGCCGCACTCGGGCTGTCGGACGAGCAGCTTCTGGCCGCCAATCCCGCGCTGGTGGTAGTGCACATCAGCCCCTTCGGTCAGAGCGGGCCGTATCGCGATTTCCAGGCCACCGATCTGGTCGCCTGGGCGCTCGGCGGCCAGCTCTATTTGGATGGCGACGACGACCGCGCGCCCACGCGACCGAGCGCCCCGCAGACGGAACTGCTCGCCGGTGTGCACGCGGCGGCGGGCGCGGTGACCGCGCACTATCTGCGCACGCGCACGGGCCGCGGGCAGTCGGTGGACATCGCCGCGCAGGAGTGCGTGACCTGGACACTGATGATCGCCGCGCAAGTCTGGGATGTCTCGCACATCAACTCCCGCCGCGGCGGCGCGGTGCGTACGGCCCAGCGGCTCGACGGCAGCACGCTCGTGCATCGCGTGCTCTGGCCGTGCAAGGATGGCTTCGTGCTGTGGTCGCTGAGCGGCGGGCAAGCGGCCGGCACGCTGGCTTCCACGCGGGCGCTGGTGCGTTGGATGGCCGAGGAAGGCATGGCGGATGCGCCAACAGAAGTCGATTGGTCGCAGCTCAGCGCCGCGGTGATGGACCAGGCGACGTACGATCGGCTCAGCGCGCCCTTCCTCGCCTTCTTCGCAAGCAAAAGTAAGCGCGAACTGTTCGAGGGTTCGCTGGCCCGATCGATCCAGCTCGCGGCGGTGAATGAGATTGCGGACGTGGCCGCCAGCCCCCAGCTCGCCGAGCGCGAGTATTGGTCGGATGTGGCGCATGCGTATCTGGGCGCGACACTGCGCTTTCCCGGCGCACCGGTGCGGCTCTCGCGTACGCCCTGGCGCACGCCCCGGCCGGCGCCGCTGCCCGGCGAACATAACCGCGAGATCTACGGTGACCTGCTCGGCCTGAGCATGGATGAGCTGCGCGATCTCTGCGCTGCCGGTGTGGTCTGACGGGCCGCTTGCGGGGATAGAGCGTGATGGATCACCGTTCGTTGTTCGCACCCCCCGAAGGCATGCCCTTCGCGGGCATCAAGGTAGTCGATTTCGCCTGGGTGGGCGTGGGGCCGATCGTGGCACGACACCTGGCCGATTTCGGCGCCACCGTCCTGCGCGTCGAGTCGAGCACGCGGCCGGACACGCTGCGGCTGGCGCCGCCCTTCCGCGACGGTCAGCCCGGCCTCGACCGCAGCGCCTTCGGCGCGGTCTACAACACGAACAAGCTGGGGCTGGCGCTGAACCTGCGCCTGCCGCGAGCGCGCGAGCTGGCGATCCGGCTCGTGCGCTGGGCGGACATCGTCACCGACAGTATGACGCCGGGCTCGCTGGCGAAGCTGGGTCTGGGCTACGAGGATCTGCGCCGCGTCAAGCCGGAGATCCTGATGTACAGCACGACGCAGATGGGCCAAACGGGGCCGTACCGCGACTTCGGCGGCTACGGCCAGCACGGCGCCTCCACGGCCGGCTTCCATGCGCTCACCGGCTGGCCCGACCGCGCGCCGGCCGGCATCTTCGGCGCCTACACGGATTTTGTCGCGCCGTGGTTCCTCTACACCGCTCTGGTAGCGGCCCTGGACTACCGCGACCGCACCGGCGAGGGGCAGTATCTCGACGAATCGCAGGTTGAGGCGGCGCTGCAGATTTTGGGGCCGGCGCTGCTGGACTACGCCGCGAGCGGCCAGGCGCTCCAGCGCAGCGGCAACGACGATGCGGAGATGACCCCGCACGGCGTCTTCCCCTGTGCCAGCGACGGGGGGTCGGACGACCGCTGGCTGGCGATCGCCGTGCGCGACGCGGCCGACTGGGCGGCGCTCGCAGCGGTCATCGGCCGGACGGAGTGGGTGCAGGACGAGACGTTGCGCGACACCGCGGCAAGACGCGCCCGGAGTGAAGAGCTTGCCGGTGCGATCACCGCCTGGACGCGCCAGCGCACGCCGCACGAGGCGATGGTGGTGCTGCAGGCGGCGGGCGTGCCGGCGGGCGCGGTGCAAACCTGCGAAGAGCTGTTCGCCGATCCGCAGCTCTTGCACCGCGGGCACTGGTGGACGCTCGATCACGCGGTGATGGGGCCGCACGCATACGATGCGCCGGCGTGGAAGCTATCAGAGTCGCCGGCACAGCCGCGCCGCGCCGGCCCCACCCTCGGCCAGCATACCCACGCCATCTGCCACGAAATCCTCGGCCTCGGCGACGAAGCGATCGCTGAGTTGACCGCCGAGGGTGTGTTTGAATAGCGCGTAGTATTGCAGTGACCGGTTTTCCGCCGCGGGCGGCGCTGCGGCACTTGCTTTAACCTGCGCTGGTGCCGGCTTGATGACGCCTGTGCCATCGGATCAAAGCGATGACTGCGGCCATGCGATGCCAGCAGCAGGCCGTGCTGCAACGGGCCGTTTTTGAGAATGGCCCTTCGCAGCACAGCCCGCAAATTGTAGCGCGCCGGACATCAGGGGGTCCGAAGGTGGTTCTGAGGCGCAAAGCGCTCGCGTACATCACCTGCGGCGTGCGGCTGCTCGTGTTTGAGCACGTCGATTTCCCGGAGGCCGGCATCCAGGTGCCGGCGGGCACGATCGAGCCCGGCGAGGAGCCGGCGGCTGCGGCGCTACGCGAGGCATTCGAAGAGACCGGGCTCGCGAGGTTGCAGCTCGTGGACTTTCTCGGCGCACGACGGCGCGATATGAGTGACGTCGGTTTGCCAGAGATCCACGAACGGCACTTCTTTCACCTGCAATACGATGGCGCCGCGCCCGCGTCATGGCAGCACGACGAGTGCCACGCGAGCGATGCCAGCGGTCCGATTCGTTTTCGTCTCTATTGGACGCCGCTGCCCGACGGTGTGCCGGAGCTGATCGCCGGCCACGGCGACTTGCTGCCGATGCTGATCGACCGCCTCACGCGTGTCGGCCAAAAGATCTGGTAAGGGCGCAAGCCGGTCTTTCCGAGGTCGGCCTTACTGGCAGGGCGCTTCGGCTCGCTCTGTGCGGCGCAACCGGTGCCCAGGAGCCTTTCGAGATCAGATGCAGAAAACGGAGCCCTGATGCTTCTGACCATTGCGACCACACACGCGCCGGCAACGGACCTCGGCTTCCTGCTGCACAAGCACCCCGACCGTTGCCAGCGCTTTGAGCTGGCGTTCGGCGCGGCGTACGTCTTCTATCCCCAGGCGTCGGCTGAACGCTGTACCGCGGCGCTGTTGCTCGACGTGGACCCGGTCGGCCTGGTGCGCGGGCGCAAGGGACCCGGCGAGACGCCGCTTGCCGCCTACGTCAGCGACCGGCCCTACGTCGCCAGCTCGTTCCTGAGTGTCGCGATCGCCAGCGTGTTTCGCAGCGCGATAGCCGGCCGCTGCGAGGCCAGGCCGGAGCTGGCCGCAACGCCGCTTCCGCTCGAAGCGCGGATCTCGGCCGTGCCCTGCCGCGGCGGCGAGGCGCTGCTGCGCCGGCTGTTCGAGCCGCTGGGCTATGCCGTGAGCTGCGAGGGCCACGCGTTGGACGAGCGGTTCCCCGAGTGGGGCGCCAGCCGCTATTTCACCGTCACGCTCGGCGCCACCTGCCGGCTGGCCGATCTGCTCGGCCATCTCTACGTGCTGATTCCGGTGCTCGACCAGGAGAAGCACTACTACGTCGGCGCCGACGAGGTCGAAAAGCTGCTGCGCCACGGCGCCGGTTGGCTCGCGGCGCACCCCGAGCGCGAGCTGATCGTGCGGCGCTACCTGCTGCGCAAGCGCGACCTCGCCCGCGCCGCCCTCGACCGCCTGCTCGCGGAAGAAGGCGAGGCAGAATCAGAAGAAGTGGCCCTGTCCGACACCGATGCGATCGCGGCAGCCGACTCAGCCGCAATACCCTCCTCAGACGATCCTCCCTCTCCCATCGCCATGGGGGAGGGCCGGGGAGGGGGCGGCCGCACGCCGCTGAACGAGCAACGCCTCAACGCCGTGCTCGCGGCGCTGCGGGCCAGCGGCGCAAAGCGTGTGCTCGACCTCGGCTGCGGCGAGGGCCGGCTGCTGAAGGCGCTGCTGGACGACCACAGCTTCGGCGAGATCGTGGGCATGGATGTTTCGCACCGGGCGCTGGAGAAGGCCGCCGGCCGCGTGCGGCTGGAGCGGCTGCCGGAGCGGCAGCGCGCCCGCATCAAGCTGATTCAGGGCTCGCTCGTCTACCGGGATGCGCGCCTTGCCGGCTTCGATGCCGCCGCCGTGGTGGAAGTGATCGAGCATCTGGACCCGCCGCGGCTCGCCGCTTTCGAACAGGCGCTGTTCGCGCATGCGCGGCCGGGCACGATCGTGCTGACCACGCCCAACGCCGAGTACAACGTGCGCTACGGTGAGCTGCACGCCGGCGCCGTGCGCCATGAAGACCATCGCTTCGAGTGGACGCGGCAACAGTTCCGCGAGTGGGCCGGGGGCGTGGCCGCGCGGCACGGCTACGGCGTGCGCTTCTTGCCCGTCGGCCCGGACGAGCCGGAGGCCGGCTCGCCGACGCAGATGGGGGTATTTGGCGTCGCCTCACCCCCTGGCCCCCTCTCCAGCGTTTTTCCATCGCGCGAAGCGCGATCTTAAAATGCCGAGGGGGAACTGAGGAAGTTGTTTGATGGCTGCGGTTCAGATTCCGGCGCTGTCGCTGGTGGTGCTGGTGGGAGCATCGAGTTCGGGGAAGTCGAGCTTCGCCCGGCGGCACTTTCTGCCGACCGAGATCGTGACCTCCGACTTCTGCCGCGGGCTCGTGGCCGACGACGAGAACGACCTGTCCGCCACGGCCGACGCGTTCGCCGTGCTGCACTTCATCGCGAGCAAGCGGCTGGAGCGCGGCCGTTTGACCGTCGTCGACGCGACGAGTCTGAAGCCGGAGGACCGCAAGCCGCTGGTCACGCTGGCACGCCAGCACCACGTCGTGCCTGTCGCGATCGTGTTCAACCTGCCCGAGCCGCTGCTGCGCGAGCGCCACGTCGGGCGCACGGACCGCGACTTTCCGCCGCACGTCATTCGCCGGCAGGTAGACCAGCTACGCCGCTCGCTCGGCTCGTTGCAACGCGAGGGCTTCCGCAACGTCTGCATCTTCCGCTCGCAGGATGAAGTTGATGCGGCGACGATTGAGCGCACGCGCCTCTGGACCGACCGCCGCGACGAGCACGGGCCGTTCGACCTGATCGGCGACGTTCACGGCTGCCGCGCCGAGCTGGAGGCGCTGCTGGTGCAGCTTGGCTATGTCGCGGGCGAAGACGGCGTGCCGCGCCATCCTGCCGGCCGCAAAGCCGTCTTGCTCGGCGATCTGGTGGACCGCGGGCCGGACACGCCCGGCGTGCTGCGCCTGGCGATGCGCATGGAGCGGGCCGACGCGGCGCTCTGCGTGCCCGGCAACCACGACGATAAGCTGAAGCGCGCCCTCGTCGGCCGTAAGGTGCAGATCACGCACGGGCTGGGCGAGTCGCTGGCGCAGCTCGCGCTGGAGCCGGCCGAGTTCCGCGCAGAGGTCGAGAAGTGGATCGACGGCCTGATCAGCCACTTCGTGCTGGACGATGGCCGGCTCGTCGTGGCGCACGCGGGCATGAAGCAGGCGATGCAGGGCCGCGCCTCGCGCGCCGTGCGCGCCTTCGCCCTCTACGGCGAGACGACGGGTGAGACGGACGAGTACGGCCTGCCGGTGCGCTACCCTTGGGCCAGTGAGTACCGCGGCCCGGCGATCGTCGTCTACGGTCACACGCCGACGCCGGAGCCGGAGTGGCTGAACGGCACGATCTGCATCGACACCGGCTGCGTTTTCGGCGGCCGGCTCACGGCGCTGCGCTACCCGGAGCGTGAGCTGGTTTCCGTGCCCGCGGCGCGGACCTATTACGAGCCGTCGCGGCCGTTCCCCCTCCCCGGCCCTCCCCCAATGCGTTGGGGGAGGGAGAACGAGACAACTGCACCGCGTTCGGGGAGTGACAACGAGACGACTCCATCTCTCCCCCATCGCGATGGGGGAGAGATGGAGTCGTCTCGTTGTCACTCCCCGAACGCGGTGCAGTTGTCTCGTTCTCCCTCCCCCAACGCATTGGGGGAGGGCCGGGGAGGGGGAACGGCCGCGACGGCTCGTAATAGGTCCGCGCCGCGGGCACGGAAACCAGCTCACGCTCCGGGTAGCGCAGCGCCGTGAGCCGGCCGCCGAAAACGCAGCCGGTGTCGATGCAGATCGTGCCGTTCAGCCACTCCGGCTCCGGCGTCGGCGTGTGACCGTAGACGACGATCGCCGGGCCGCGGTACTCACTGGCCCAAGGGTAGCGCACCGGCAGGCCGTACTCGTCCGTCTCACCCGTCGTCTCGCCGTAGAGGGCGAAGGCGCGCACGGCGCGCGAGGCGCGGCCCTGCATCGCCTGCTTCATGCCCGCGTGCGCCACGACGAGCCGGCCATCGTCCAGCACGAAGTGGCTGATCAGGCCGTCGATCCACTTCTCGACCTCTGCGCGGAACTCGGCCGGCTCCAGCGCGAGCTGCGCCAGCGACTCGCCCAGCCCGTGCGTGATCTGCACCTTACGGCCGACGAGGGCGCGCTTCAGCTTATCGTCGTGGTTGCCGGGCACGCAGAGCGCCGCGTCGGCCCGCTCCATGCGCATCGCCAGGCGCAGCACGCCGGGCGTGTCCGGCCCGCGGTCCACCAGATCGCCGAGCAAGACGGCTTTGCGGCCGGCAGGATGGCGCGGCACGCCGTCTTCGCCCGCGACATAGCCAAGCTGCACCAGCAGCGCCTCCAGCTCGGCGCGGCAGCCGTGAACGTCGCCGATCAGGTCGAACGGCCCGTGCTCGTCGCGGCGGTCGGTCCAGAGGCGCGTGCGCTCAATCGTCGCCGCATCAACTTCATCCTGCGAGCGGAAGATGCAGACGTTGCGGAAGCCCTCGCGTTGCAACGAGCCGAGCGAGCGGCGTAGCTGGTCTACCTGCCGGCGAATGACGTGCGGCGGAAAGTCGCGGTCCGTGCGCCCGACGTGGCGCTCGCGCAGCAGCGGCTCGGGCAGGTTGAACACGATCGCGACAGGCACGACGTGGTGCTGGCGTGCCAGCGTGACCAGCGGCTTGCGGTCCTCCGGCTTCAGACTCGTCGCGTCGACGACGGTCAAACGGCCGCGCTCCAGCCGCTTGCTCGCGATGAAGTGCAGCACGGCGAACGCGTCGGCCGTGGCGGACAGGTCGTTCTCGTCGTCGGCCACGAGCCCGCGGCAGAAGTCGGAGGTCACGATCTCGGTCGGCAGAAAGTGCCGCCGGGCGAAGCTCGACTTCCCCGAACTCGATGCTCCCACCAGCACCACCAGCGACAGCGCCGGAATCTGAACCGCAGCCATCAAACAACTTCCTCAGTTCCCCCTCGGCATTTTAAGATCGCGCTTCGCGCGATGGAAAAACGCTGGAGAGGGGGCCAGGGGGTGAGGCGACGCCAAATACCCCCATCTGCGTCGGCGAGCCGGCCTCCGGCTCGTCCGGGCCGACGGGCAAGAAGCGCACGCCGTAGCCGTGCCGCGCGGCCACGCCCCCGGCCCACTCGCGGAACTGTTGCCGCGTCCACTCGAAGCGATGGTCTTCATGGCGCACGGCGCCGGCGTGCAGCTCACCGTAGCGCACGTTGTACTCGGCGTTGGGCGTGGTCAGCACGATCGTGCCCGGCCGCGCATGCGCGAACAGCGCCTGTTCGAAAGCGGCGAGCCGCGGCGGGTCCAGATGCTCGATCACTTCCACCACGGCGGCGGCATCGAAGCCGGCAAGGCGCGCATCCCGGTAGACGAGCGAGCCCTGAATCAGCTTGATGCGGGCGCGCTGCCGCTCCGGCAGCCGCTCCAGCCGCACGCGGCCGGCGGCCTTCTCCAGCGCCCGGTGCGAAACATCCATGCCCACGATCTCGCCGAAGCTGTGGTCGTCCAGCAGCGCCTTCAGCAGCCGGCCCTCGCCGCAGCCGAGGTCGAGCACACGCTTTGCGCCGCTGGCCCGCAGCGCCGCGAGCACGGCGTTGAGGCGTTGCTCGTTCAGCGGCGTGCGGCCGCCCCCTCCCCGGCCCTCCCCCATGGCGATGGGAGAGGGAGGATCGTCTGAGGAGGGTATTGCGGCTGAGTCGGCTGCCGCGATCGCATCGGTGTCGGACAGGGCCACTTCTTCTGATTCTGCCTCGCCTTCTTCCGCGAGCAGGCGGTCGAGGGCGGCGCGGGCGAGGTCGCGCTTGCGCAGCAGGTAGCGCCGCACGATCAGCTCGCGCTCGGGGTGCGCCGCGAGCCAACCGGCGCCGTGGCGCAGCAGCTTTTCGACCTCGTCGGCGCCGACGTAGTAGTGCTTCTCCTGGTCGAGCACCGGAATCAGCACGTAGAGATGGCCGAGCAGATCGGCCAGCCGGCAGGTGGCGCCGAGCGTGACGGTGAAATAGCGGCTGGCGCCCCACTCGGGGAACCGCTCGTCCAACGCGTGGCCCTCGCAGCTCACGGCATAGCCCAGCGGCTCGAACAGCCGGCGCAGCAGCGCCTCGCCGCCGCGGCAGGGCACGGCCGAGATCCGCGCTTCGAGCGGAAGCGGCGTTGCGGCCAGCTCCGGCCTGGCCTCGCAGCGGCCGGCTATCGCGCTGCGAAACACGCTGGCGATCGCGACACTCAGGAACGAGCTGGCGACGTAGGGCCGGTCGCTGACGTAGGCGGCAAGCGGCGTCTCGCCGGGTCCCTTGCGCCCGCGCACCAGGCCGACCGGGTCCACGTCGAGCAACAGCGCCGCGGTACAGCGTTCAGCCGACGCCTGGGGATAGAAGACGTACGCCGCGCCGAACGCCAGCTCAAAGCGCTGGCAACGGTCGGGGTGCTTGTGCAGCAGGAAGCCGAGGTCCGTTGCCGGCGCGTGTGTGGTCGCAATGGTCAGAAGCATCAGGGCTCCGTTTTCTGCATCTGATCTCGAAAGGCTCCTGGGCACCGGTTGCGCCGCACAGAGCGAGCCGAAGCGCCCTGCCAGTAAGGCCGACCTCGGAAAGACCGGCTTGCGCCCTTACCAGATCTTTTGGCCGACACGCGTGAGGCGGTCGATCAGCATCGGCAGCAAGTCGCCGTGGCCGGCGATCAGCTCCGGCACACCGTCGGGCAGCGGCGTCCAATAGAGACGAAAACGAATCGGACCGCTGGCATCGCTCGCGTGGCACTCGTCGTGCTGCCATGACGCGGGCGCGGCGCCATCGTATTGCAGGTGAAAGAAGTGCCGTTCGTGGATCTCTGGCAAACCGACGTCACTCATATCGCGCCGTCGTGCGCCGAGAAAGTCCACGAGCTGCAACCTCGCGAGCCCGGTCTCTTCGAATGCCTCGCGTAGCGCCGCAGCCGCCGGCTCCTCGCCGGGCTCGATCGTGCCCGCCGGCACCTGGATGCCGGCCTCCGGGAAATCGACGTGCTCAAACACGAGCAGCCGCACGCCGCAGGTGATGTACGCGAGCGCTTTGCGCCTCAGAACCACCTTCGGACCCCCTGATGTCCGGCGCGCTACAATTTGCGGGCTGTGCTGCGAAGGGCCATTCTCAAAAACGGCCCGTTGCAGCACGGCCTGCTGCTGGCATCGCATGGCCGCAGTCATCGCTTTGATCCGATGGCACAGGCGTCATCAAGCCGGCACCAGCGCAGGTTAAAGCAAGTGCCGCAGCGCCGCCCGCGGCGGAAAACCGGTCACTGCAATACTACGCGCTATTCAAACACACCCTCGGCGGTCAACTCAGCGATCGCTTCGTCGCCGAGGCCGAGGATTTCGTGGCAGATGGCGTGGGTATGCTGGCCGAGGGTGGGGCCGGCGCGGCGCGGCTGTGCCGGCGACTCTGATAGCTTCCACGCCGGCGCATCGTATGCGTGCGGCCCCATCACCGCGTGATCGAGCGTCCACCAGTGCCCGCGGTGCAAGAGCTGCGGATCGGCGAACAGCTCTTCGCAGGTTTGCACCGCGCCCGCCGGCACGCCCGCCGCCTGCAGCACCACCATCGCCTCGTGCGGCGTGCGCTGGCGCGTCCAGGCGGTGATCGCACCGGCAAGCTCTTCACTCCGGGCGCGTCTTGCCGCGGTGTCGCGCAACGTCTCGTCCTGCACCCACTCCGTCCGGCCGATGACCGCTGCGAGCGCCGCCCAGTCGGCCGCGTCGCGCACGGCGATCGCCAGCCAGCGGTCGTCCGACCCCCCGTCGCTGGCACAGGGGAAGACGCCGTGCGGGGTCATCTCCGCATCGTCGTTGCCGCTGCGCTGGAGCGCCTGGCCGCTCGCGGCGTAGTCCAGCAGCGCCGGCCCCAAAATCTGCAGCGCCGCCTCAACCTGCGATTCGTCGAGATACTGCCCCTCGCCGGTGCGGTCGCGGTAGTCCAGGGCCGCTACCAGAGCGGTGTAGAGGAACCACGGCGCGACAAAATCCGTGTAGGCGCCGAAGATGCCGGCCGGCGCGCGGTCGGGCCAGCCGGTGAGCGCATGGAAGCCGGCCGTGGAGGCGCCGTGCTGGCCGTAGCCGCCGAAGTCGCGGTACGGCCCCGTTTGGCCCATCTGCGTCGTGCTGTACATCAGGATCTCCGGCTTGACGCGGCGCAGATCCTCGTAGCCCAGACCCAGCTTCGCCAGCGAGCCCGGCGTCATACTGTCGGTGACGATGTCCGCCCAGCGCACGAGCCGGATCGCCAGCTCGCGCGCTCGCGGCAGGCGCAGGTTCAGCGCCAGCCCCAGCTTGTTCGTGTTGTAGACCGCGCCGAAGGCGCTGCGGTCGAGGCCGGGCTGACCGTCGCGGAAGGGCGGCGCCAGCCGCAGCGTGTCCGGCCGCGTGCTCGACTCGACGCGCAGGACGGTGGCGCCGAAATCGGCCAGGTGTCGTGCCACGATCGGCCCCACGCCCACCCAGGCGAAATCGACTACCTTGATGCCCGCGAAGGGCATGCCTTCGGGGGGTGCGAACAACGAACGGTGATCCATCACGCTCTATCCCCGCAAGCGGCCCGTCAGACCACACCGGCAGCGCAGAGATCGCGCAGCTCATCCATGCTCAGGCCGAGCAGGTCACCGTAGATCTCGCGGTTATGTTCGCCGGGCAGCGGCGCCGGCCGGGGCGTGCGCCAGGGCGTACGCGAGAGCCGCACCGGTGCGCCGGGAAAGCGCAGTGTCGCGCCCAGATACGCATGCGCCACATCCGACCAATACTCGCGCTCGGCGAGCTGGGGGCTGGCGGCCACGTCCGCAATCTCATTCACCGCCGCGAGCTGGATCGATCGGGCCAGCGAACCCTCGAACAGTTCGCGCTTACTTTTGCTTGCGAAGAAGGCGAGGAAGGGCGCGCTGAGCCGATCGTACGTCGCCTGGTCCATCACCGCGGCGCTGAGCTGCGACCAATCGACTTCTGTTGGCGCATCCGCCATGCCTTCCTCGGCCATCCAACGCACCAGCGCCCGCGTGGAAGCCAGCGTGCCGGCCGCTTGCCCGCCGCTCAGCGACCACAGCACGAAGCCATCCTTGCACGGCCAGAGCACGCGATGCACGAGCGTGCTGCCGTCGAGCCGCTGGGCCGTACGCACCGCGCCGCCGCGGCGGGAGTTGATGTGCGAGACATCCCAGACTTGCGCGGCGATCATCAGTGTCCAGGTCACGCACTCCTGCGCGGCGATGTCCACCGACTGCCCGCGGCCCGTGCGCGTGCGCAGATAGTGCGCGGTCACCGCGCCCGCCGCCGCGTGCACACCGGCGAGCAGTTCCGTCTGCGGGGCGCTCGGTCGCGTGGGCGCGCGGTCGTCGTCGCCATCCAAATAGAGCTGGCCGCCGAGCGCCCAGGCGACCAGATCGGTGGCCTGGAAATCGCGATACGGCCCGCTCTGACCGAAGGGGCTGATGTGCACTACCACCAGCGCGGGATTGGCGGCCAGAAGCTGCTCGTCCGACAGCCCGAGTGCGGCGAGCCGGCCGGGCGGCGATGACTCAAGGAGGAAGTCGGAGGTAGCGGCGAGCCGGAACAGCAGAGCGCGCCCGCGCGGCTGCGCCGGATCGAGCGTCACGCCGCGTTTGCCCGCGTTGGCGAAGATCCACGACAGGCTGCGGTGCGGATGCGGCTCATGCTGGAAGAATGGTCCTTGCGCCCGCGCCGGGTCGCCGCCGGGCCGTTCGACCTTGATCACATCGGCGCCGAGGCCGGCGAGCACACGCCCGGCCAGCGCGCCCAGCGCCCCGGTGAGGTCAAGCACCCGGTACGGCGCGAGCGCGGCAGGCGCTTCACTCATCGCTCGTTCACCAGGTCGGGAGGCGCAGCGCCGCCGTCAGCGCGGATCAGCGCGAGGGGCAGCACCGTGCGCTCACTCATTCGACAACACGCCACTGCACGAGGGTGAAGTCCTCGTCCGGATGGTCTTCGAAGACGGCCTCGACCGCGCCGCCGATCTCGACCTGCTGCATAGCGTCGCCGAGCAAGTTGCCGACCATGCGTACGTTGTCCGCATCCGGCAGCTCAACCAGCACGACCAGGTACGGGCAGGCGTCCTTGAGCGCCGGGTGGACCGGATGCCAGATCCGCTCCCAGCTAAAGATGCGGCCGCGCCCGGCGACGCGCTCCCAGCGCAGGTCAAACGACCGGCAACGGAAGCAGATGAACTCTGGCCCCCACTGAGAGCCGTTGCAGGCGTTGCAGCGCTGCACCAGCAACTCGTGGCGCTTCGCCGCCGCCCAGAACGGCGCGTCGAGCCCGTCCGGCGAAGGCCGCGGCGCCGGCAAACCGGGCGGCAAGTACGAGTCGCGCATCGTCTTCGTGGTCATCAACACTTTCCTTGTTCAACCGTCTCCCGGCGCCAACCCCGAGGGCGCACGCCGTGCGTCCCTACCGTCAATCGCTAACCCGAGACCCTCCGGATTGCTGCAAACCGGATCGCCCCTCTCCTTCCCCGCATTATTGGGGGAAGGAGAGGGGAGGGGGTGAGGATGAGGGCCGCGCCGCTCATGCTCGCAGGATCAGACTGCTGACCGGCGAAACCATTGGACCCGAAGCGACCAGCGAGATCTTGCAGTCCTGCACCTGGCAGGTGGACGTGCCGCGGATCTGCCGCACCGCCTCGGTGATCAGCTCCAGCCCGTGCATGTAGCACTCGGCCAGGTTGCCGCCGCTGGTATTGATCGGCAGCTTGCCCTGCGGCCAGGTCAGGTTCTCCACGGTACAGAACTCGTTTGCTTCGTCGGGCGAGCAGAAGCCGTGCTCGACCAGGCTCATCAGCACGCCGCCGGTGAAGTTCTCGTAGACCTGCGCCACCTGCACGTCTTTGGGCGCGATGCCGGCCAGCTCGTAGAGCAGCGGCGCCACGCCCTTAAAGTTCGAGGTGCCGTAGTCGGGCGCGTTGTGCGCGGGCGCACCCTGGCGGTAGAACGAGCCCTGCGCCGCGGCCATGATGATCGCCGGCTTCTGCCTGAGGTCGCGCGCCCGCTCGGGCGTGGTCACGATCACCGCCGCGGCGCCGTCGTTCTCCTGGCAGCAGTCGAACAGGCGGAACGGCTCGACGATCCAGCGGGCATTGTCGTAGTCCTCGCGCGAGAGCGGCCGGCCGTACATGATCGCCCGCGGGTTGAACTGCGCGTGGTGATACGAGGCGAGCGAGATCGCCGCCAGCGCATCGTGACCGATGTTGTGGTCGTACATGAAGCGACGCACACGCATGGCGAAGGTCTGCGCCGGCGAGAGCAGACCGTATGGCTGCGTGTAGGACATCGGGTAGGTCGAGGCTTTCGCCTGCGACCCTTGCCCGAAGCGGCCGAACTGACCCTGCGCCAGCGAGCGGTAGGCGACGACATACTTCGCGTAGCCGGCAGCCACCGCCGCGGCCGCGTTGCCGACGGCGCCCGAGCCACCACCGCCGCCACCGCCCCAGAACATGTTGGAGAAGCCGATCTGGGGCAGACCCAGCGCGGCGGCGAGACGGGTCGGATCGTTGCGGTCGTTGCTGTAGCTGGCGAAACCGTCGATCTGCTCGACCGTGAGGCCGGCATCCTCGACGGCGAGCAGGATCGCTTCGAGTGCAAGCTGGAACTCGGGTGTTGGCGCGGCGCCGCGCTTGTAGTAGCGCGTTTCGCCGATGCCGACGATAGCAGTCTTGTCCTTGATGCCGGGCTCGGTCATGGATGCCCCCGTGTCGTTTTTGCCGGTCCTTCGACGTGGCCTCGCCGCCCGATGGTCGGCGGGTCCGGCTTGAACGGTACGGTTTGGGCGCGGATTCCGCAAGTACGTCGCCGGCTGGAGCGGTGATTTTGCCGCGGCCGCGGCACGCAGAGGTGGACCGAACCGCAAAGACCATTATCAGGTGAGCCGCAACGGAACGCGGGCCGCTACGCGCTCTGGGCGGCGCGCAGGGCGCTCGCCGTCGCCTCGTCGGCGGGAAAGAATGACTCGATCATCAGCTCGGCGGGCGTGATGTCGACGGCGGTGCCGAAGGTCGCGACGGTGCTGAAGAAGGTCAGCTCCAGCGTGGCCGAGGCCCGCAGGACCAGCGGTACGAACAGCGCGGACACGGCATCCGCGTGCGGCGCCGACTCGGCGTTGCCGCCGGGATAGCCGCGCAGCTCGCGCTCGAGCGCGGCCAGCTCCACGGTCGCGGTGAGCAGCACCTGGCGGTGCAGGCGAGCGAGCAGGTGGGCGCGATATTCGGCAAGGTTGACGATGCGCGGTGCGAGACCGTCCGGATGGAGCGTCAGCCGCAGGGCATTGACCGGCGGCGCCAGCAGCGCTGGCGCCACGCCGGAGCTGATGATCGCCAGCGCCGGCCGGTTCGCCGAGACCAGATCCCACTGGCGGTCGACGACGACGGCAGGGAAGGGCTCGTGGCCGGCGAGGATCTTGTCGATCGCCTCGCGCACCGGCGCCATCTCTTCGGTGTCGAGCGGGGATTGGCGGTAGACGGGCGCGTAGCCGGCGGCGAGCAGCAGCGCGTTGCGCTCTCGTAACGGCACGTCGAGTTGCTCGGCCAGGTGCAGCACGAGCTCCCGGCTGGGCCGCGAGCGACCCGTCTCCACGAAGCTCAGGTGCCGGGTCGAGACCTCAGCTTCGACTGAGAGATCGAGCTGGCTCAACCGGCGACGTTGCCGCCAGTCTCGCAGCAACTCGCCCACGCCGCCGGCCGGGGATATCACCGCGTTCATCGATCGTATCGTAGCGCAACGCCCGCCGCCCGTCCGTTACCTGTCAGGTAATCGCCGGCACACAAGCGGATGCGGAGCGGGCAGAAGAGATCCGAACTCAGGCAGATTTCGGGCCGGTATATACGACTTCCAACAGCAACCGGTCCGGCGACTCGAACATCACCTGATAGTAGGTCTGATCCTCGCTGCTGGCGAACTCCGGCCGGTGCCTCGGCGTGTCGAACAGCAGCTCGACGCCGCGTTCTTTCAGGTAAGCTGCGACGGTATCGACGTCGGCCTGCGCCCGCGGCGCGATCGCGAGATGGTTCACGCCCGGCCCGTCATAGTCGTTGCCGACGTCTTTGATCTGCCCGACGAACCAGAGGCTGCTGCCGTTCTTGTCGGCAACTCCGAGCATGCTGTCATCGCCGTAAACGACTTGCCAGTCCAGAAACGCCATGATATCGCGATAGAACGGCAGATTCGCCTGTTGAACGTTCACCTGGATATGGCTGAGCTGCGTTTCCAACGCGGTTCCCTTCCTGTCCCTGCCGATCCCAGGCACCGCCGCCTCGATCGCCGGGCGATCAGCTTGTTACGCAATAATAGAACACATATTCTGAGGCGTCAAGCGCGCGATGATCCGCGCATCGCCACGCGCGACGGCGCACACAGATGTCTGAGGGTCTGGCTCTCACTCACCGCTGCCGTAGCTCAGGCGTATTTGCGGCCCAGCGCCTCTTCCCAACGCAAGTAGTGGATCATGTCGGCCTGCGTGCGGTCGGGACCGGCGGGAACCACGTCCTCCGGTGCGGAGAGGAGACCGGTCAACCCGCGCTCCAGCGGCAGTTCGGCCGCGTGCCAGGCGCGCATGCCGCCATGCAACACCGCGACATCCCCGTAGCCCAGTTCGCGCAGCGTTTGCGCGGCAAGCGGCGCCTGCCCGCCGTCCACATCGCTGACAATCAGGGGTGTAGCGGGTCGGGGCGCCAGCTCAGCGATGCGCAGCTCCAGCCAACCCCGCGGCAGCCAGACCGAACCCGGCACATGGCCACGGGCGAAGGCGTCGCTTGGGTCGACGAACAGCACCATCGCATGCGGGTCGGCGCTCAGGCGCGCTTTCAGCTCGTGCGGCGCGAGCGACGGCAGTGCAGCCTCCGCCTCGCGCAGGCCGAAGACCTCGGGATCGTCCGGTCCGGCCGCCTGTGACAACCCGGCGGCGCGCCAGGCATCGATGCCGCCGGCGAGCGCGCAGACGTTGGGAAAGCCCATCTGCCGAAACCACGAGGCGACGATCGCGGAGCGGGTGCCATCGTCGCAGGCGAAGAGGATCGTGCCGTCGCGGACGGCGATGACATCATCGCTGCGCTGCACCGCCTGTCCGCCGGGAAACCACCAGAAGCCGGGAATGTGGCCGGCGGCGAACTCTTCCGCGGTGCGCACGTCGATCGGATAGACGCAGCGTTCGCCAGCTCCAGCTTCGGTAAGCAGCGCCTGCAGCTCCGGCGGGCCGACGAGGCGCACGCCGTCTTCGGCTGCCACGCGCGCGGCGAAGGCCTGCGCCGCCCCGCGGCCCTCCGGCGAAAGCGGCGGCAGTGCCGTGCGGTTTGCGCCGCGTTCCAGCTCCAGACCGGCGAGCACCCAGCCGGACGTGCCGTTCTTCAGGCTCACGACCGGCACGCCCATGCGCTGCAAGACGCGGGCGCCGATGATGCTGCGCGTGCGCCCGGCGCAGTTCACTACGACCGCGGCATCCGGCTGCTCGCGCATGATATCGGTGACGTGCAGGGCCAGCTCGCCGCCGGGCAGGCTGCGGCCACCGGGGATGCAGGCGCGGCGGTACTCCTCCGGCGTGCGGGTGTCGAGGATCAGCAGCTTCTCGCCGGCCTGTATGCGCCGGTGCAGCTCGTGCGCCGCAATCGTCGGCACGTGATGGCGTACCTCGACCGCCTCGCCAAAGTCCTTGCTGGGCACGTTGCTGCCCCACTCGGTGGGCAAATCCTCGCTGGCCCAGCGGTTTACGCCGCCGGCGAGCACCACGACACTCGCATAGCCCATGCCCTCAAGTGTTCGAGCGGCCAGCATCGCCCGCCGGCCACCGCTGTCGCAGAGGGCGATGTTCGCCGCGCGACAGGGCACGAGCCGGCCAAGCCGGGACTCGAGCAGCCGGCGCGGCAGACTGCTGGCGCCGGGAATGTGGGCCGTGTTGTACTCACCGGCCTCGCGCACGTCGAGCAGCGCGGGCGGCGTGGCCCCGGCGAGCATTGTATGCAATTGCGATGGCTCGATCAGGCGTGCCCTCACTCCCCCTTACCCCTCTCTCCCATCTCGCTCATTTGAAGGAACGTGTGAAGGAACGTGGAAACGGGCGAGAGGGGCGATCCGGTTTTGGCGGCACGAGGGCGTCGCATCGAGCGATACACCGCCCGGCACGTGCGCGCCATCTCGCCGTCGGTCGCCTGCCACGCCTTGTAGTGTTCATATCTACGCCCTACGTCCGGCGCCCTACGCCCTGGTCAACGATCGTGCTGTGGGCGATGGTGCTGATCCTGTCGAGGCGCTGCGTGTGCCAGGGCTCTTCGCACATCGCGTTGCTCAGATACGTGAAGGAGACACCCGATTCCGGGTCGGCCCAGGAGTAGGAGCTGCCGGCGCCGCCGTGGCCGTAGGTGCTGGGTGAGGCGATCGCGCCGAGGCCGCGGATCGTCGGCGTGAAGCCACGCACATGGGGACCGAGGCCGCGATGCATCGGCATGCCCATGTTCTCGTCGAGGCGGTCGCCGGTGTGGTTGCGCGTGACGAATTCGATCATGCGCGGGCTGAGCACGCGCACGCCGTTTAATGTGCCGCCGGCCAGCATCATCTGGTAGAAGGCCGCGTAGGCCGCCGCCGTGGCGAAGCCGCCGCCGCCCGGCACGCCCGCCGCGCGGAACGCCGCCGTGTTGCGGCCCGGCGCGGGCGCCATGCGTCCATCCTGCACCGCGTGGAAGTCGGCGCAGCGGGCCTGCTCGGCCTCGGGCACGCCGACGAAGATGTCGGCCAATCCCAGCGGGTCGAGCAGTTCTGAGCGGATTACCTCGCGGAAGTCGCGGCCGGTGATCGCCTCGATCAGCACGGCCGCCGTCCAGTGCGCCGAGGCGCCATGATACTGAATTTTGGCGCCGGGCGTCCATTCGAGGGTGAAGTCGCAGACGCTGCGGCGCAGCAGCTCGTGGTCCGTCCAGGCGTCTTCGGAAACGACCGCGCCGGGGAAGCCGGCCTGGTGCGTGAGCAGCTGAAACAGCGTGATCTCGCCCTTGCCGTTGCGGGAGAACTCCGGCACGTGCTCGGCGATGCGGTCAGCGAAGCGCAGCAGTCCACGCTCGACCAGGACCCAGATCGTCGCCGCGGTGATGACCTTGGTCTGCGACATCAACAGCCAGGTGGTGCTCGCGTTCGCCGGCTCGGCGTTCGGCTCCAGCCGCGCTCGGCCGAAGCTGCGGCAGGCCGCCAGCTTGCCGTACCGCGCCAGCGCGATCTGCGCGCCGGGATAACGGCCCTCGGCGATCTGCTGCTCGATCAGGCCGTACAGCCGCTCCAGCCGCTCCGGGTCGATGCCGAGCGCAGCGGGCTCGGCCTCCGGCAGCAGCGTCTGCGCGGGCTTCGTCGCGGTGCTGACCATCCTCACGCCTCCGTTTAATTCTGGCCTGACGCCGGCAGTATAGCGCGACAACGCCACGGGCGAGTGAATTCTCCCGCCATCTCCAATCCGCGCGGCTACGGCCGGACGATGGCGGTGATCGTGAGATCCTTGGGCGGCACGGCGACGGCGCATTGGACGAGGGTTATGCGGGCCGCTCCCCCCCCGCGATCTTCTGCACGCCCAGCGCCACGTCGCGGCCATCCACACGCTGCGTCTCGCTGTACGCGCTGGGCTCCGGCGCGGCCTCGCGCAGATCGAGCGCCAGCAGCTCGGCCTTCGCGTATTCGGCGTAGCGTTCCATGATGCGGCGCACCTCGGCGTCGCCTTGATAGGTGACCGTGATGCGGTCGGCGATCTCGAAGCCCGCGTCGCGGCGCATCGACTGCAGGCGGTGCACCAGCTCGCGCGCCAGCCCTTCGTCCGCGAGGTCGGGCGTGATCGTCGTGTCCAGCGCGGCGGTGTAGCCGGCCTCCTGCGCGACGGTGTAGCCTGGCGGCTCCGAGACCGTGACCAGCACCTCATCCGGCTCAAGCGTGAAGCCGTCGAGCATGATCGGCTCGCCGCCGGCTACGGCTGCTGCGACCTCGGCCGAAACCGCCTCTTGCAGAGCCTTGCGGATGGCGCCGATCTGCTTGCCGTACTTCGGCCCCAGCTTCGGCAGATTCGGCTGCAGCCGATACATCAGCAGGCCGTCGCGCGGGCTGAGCACGCGCAACGCGCGCACGTTCAGCTCCTCCAGCAGCGCCGGCGCCAGCCGCTCCAGCGCCTCGGCTTCGCCGGCCAGGCGCGTCTGCATGGCCAGCTCGGCCAGCGGCTGCCGCACCTTGATCTGCGCCTTCGCCCGCGCCGCCCTGCCGAGGCTGGCGAGACGCATCACCAGTCGCACCTCGCGGCTCAGCGTCTCATCGATCAAATCGCGCCGCACGGCGGGCCAGTCGGAGAGATGCACGCTTTCCGGCGCGCCGGCATCCGCGCCTCGCACGAGGTTCTGCCAGAGCGCGTCCGCGACGAACGGCGCGAGCGGCGCCATCAACTGCGCGACCGTCACCAGACAGGTGTGGAGCGTGCTGTAGGCGGCCAGCTTGTCCTGATCCGACTCGCTCTTCCAGAAGCGCCTGCGGCTGCGGCGCACGTACCAGTTCGAGAGACCTTCCACGAACTCCTGGATGGCGCGGCCGGCCTCGGTCGGGTTGTAGAGGTCGAACTCCTTCGTCACGCGCTCGACCAGCAGGTTCAGCTCGGACAGCACCCAGCGATCCAATTCCGCAAGCTCACCCTCAGCGTCGCCGGGCGTCCAGCCGTCGAGGTTCGCGTAGGTCACGAAGAAGCTGTAGGTGTTCCAAAGCGTGAGCAGGAAGCGGCGCACGCTCTCGCCCACCTGCTCCGTGCTGAAGCGGCGTGGCTGGCCCATCGGCGACGCCGTGTAGAGATACCAGCGCGTCGCGTCGGCGCCGTAGCGGTCGAGCGGCTCCCAGGGATCGACGACGTTGCCGCGCGACTTGCTCATCTTCTCGCCGCGCGCGTCGAGGATGTGCCCCAGGCAGATCACATTGCGGTAGGAGATGCCTTCGGGCACGGCTTCGACCGCGTTGAGCAGCGTCGCCTCGGCGTGCAGCGTGTAGAACCAGCCGCGCGTCTGGTCGATCGCCTCGCAGATGAAGTCGGCGGGGTAGCGCTGCTTGAAGATCTCCTGGTTCTCGAAGGGATAGTGCCACTGCGCGTAGGGCATGGCGCCGGAGTCGTACCAGGCGTCGAGCACTTCCGGGACGCGCCGCATCTGGCCGCCGCAGGCGTCGCAGCGCAGCAGCACGTTGTCCACGTAGGGCCGGTGCAGCTCCGGCAAGGCGTCCACGACCGCCGGATCGACGGCGCGCTCGCGCAGTTCGGCCACGGAGCCGACGCAGACGGCCGCGTCGCAGCCCTCGCAGCGCCAGATCGGCACCGGCGTGCCCCAGTAGCGCTCGCGCGAGACCGACCAGTCGATGTTGTTCGCCAGCCAGTCGCCGAAGCGGCCGCGCTTGATGTAGTCGGGATACCAGTTGATGCGCTCGTTATTGGCGAGCAGGCTCTCCTTCCAGCGCGTCGTGCGGATGTACCACGAGGTACGGGCGTAGTAAAGCAGCGGTGTGTCGCAGCGCCAGCAAAACGGGTAGGTGTGGCGGATGGTCCCGCTCTTCCAGAGCAGGCCGCGCTCCTGCAGGTCGTGCGTGATCACCGGATCGGCTGCCTTGACAAACAGGCCGTGCCACGGCTGCCCAGGCGAGATCATCTCGCCGCGCCCGTCCACCGGCTGGACGAACAGCAGCTTGCGGCGTTTGCCCGTTTCGAGGTCGTCTGCGCCGAACGCCGGCGCGATGTGCACCACGCCGGTGCCCTCCTCCATTAAGACGAAATCGACGGCCTGCACGCGGCGCAGCGGGCCGGGCTCGCCCGCCTGGATCGGCACGACGTGGCCTTCGTCGTCAAAGGTCATCGCCGGTACGCCCCAGTCGCGCGGCTCGTACAGCGGCTCGTAGGCGAGGCCGACGAGGGCGCCGCCCGCGAAGGTCTCCAGGACCACGGCGTCCGGGCCGAGCGCGTGCTCAAGCAGCGGCTGCGCCAGCACCAGCCGCTCGCGATCGGCGGGCGCGCCCGCGGCGTCCGAGACGGAGCTGGCTGGACCGGCGACTTCCGCCAGCACGTAGGCCGCGTTCGGATCGACGGCGAGTGCCGTGTTGCCGGGCAGCGTCCACGGCGTTGTCGTCCAGGCGAGCACGAACGTCGGCACGCCCTCGTTCAGGCGCAGCGCCGCCGGCGCGTCCTTTTGCGCATTCAAACGGAACTTGATGTAGACGCTCGGGTCGGGCACGTCGTCCTGATAGCCCTGCGACAGCTCGTGCGAGGAGAGGCCGGTGCCGCAGCGCGGGCAGTAGGGCGCCGAACGGTAGTCCTGGAAGACGAGGCCGCCGTCCCACAGCGACTTCATGATCCACCAGCCGCTCTCGATGTAGGAGTCGGCGTAGGTCACGTAGGCATCGGACATATCGACCCAGAAGCCGATGCGCTCGGTCATCCGCTCCCAGTCCTGGATGTAGGCGAACACGGATTCTTTGCACTGCTTGTTGAACGCCTCGACGCCGTAGGCCTCGATGTCCGGCTTGGAGCGCAGACCGAGGGCGCGCTCGACCTCAAGCTCGACGGGCAGGCCGTGCGTGTCCCAGCCGCCTTTGCGCGGCACGCGCCTGCCGCGCATCGTCTGATAACGCGGGATCGCGTCTTTGAATGCCCGCGCCAGCACATGATGGATGCCCGGCTTGCCATTGGCCGTCGGCGGGCCTTCGTAGAAGACGAACAGGTCCTTCTCCGGCCGCTGCTCGACGCTCTTGCGGAAGATCTCGTTCGCCTTCCAAAACGCGAGGATGCGCGCCTCAAGCTCGGGGAAATCGACCTTGCTGGACACTGGCTGAAAGGCCGGTTTGGTCGTGGTCATTGGTCACCTCCGGTGAGGGCAGCAGCACATGGAGCGATGAGCGCCGGGCCGGTGAAACGGCGGCGCGCTGTTGGTTGCGGCTGCGCCGCAACGGGCGGTTCACGAACCGCCCCTACCGACCTTTGACCTACACCCATCGCCCTGTACTCTTGCCTGCTGGCTGCTGCCCAAAACAAAAGGCCCGCCCCTCCTGATTGAGGGACGGGCCGAACATGGCAACCCGCGGTACCACCCTGCTTGCCGCGCCGAGGCGCGGCCGCTCTGCCGGAGCACGTGCCGGACTGCGCCGGCGAATGCTCCTGCCCCTGGTAACGGTGGGCGCTCCGTCCGGGTCTACCGGCACGCTGGTACGTGCTTTCGGCCGGAAGCTCGGGAGGGATCTTCAGCAGGGGGCGCGGCGTCCGCTTGCACCAAACCGGACTCGCTGGGCCGGCCGGCCCCGCCTACTCGTCTCCGTCGTCGCCGAATATATCCGTTCAAGATGGCCGTGCAGCGGCCATGTAGGATTAAACCAAGTGTAGAGAGCCGCGGCGAGACCTGTCAAACGCGCGGACAACAACATCCGGCGAGTGGTTCTCGCTCTCCCGTAGCCCGTGGCGCGCGGAGACGCTACCATGCGTCAAGATACGCTGGGAGAGAGCGCATGGTCGGCACACGCGCCGCGGAGAAGAGCGGCACCGGGCAGTCCTGGAGTGAGGCAGAGATCACGCGCCTGCTGGCGGCGCCGGCGCGCGTGGCGCAGGGCTGGGTGCCTGGACCACCACCGGGCAAACCGGTGATCTCGCTGTACGCCGGCGTGCCCGACGCGCCCACCTTCCCGGTGGCCGAGATCGGCGAGGCCATGCAGACGGTGCTCAAACGAGAACCCGCGCCCGCGCTCGAGTATCTGCTCGGCACGCCACAGGGCGTACCCGAACTGCGGCAACTGGTCGTGGAGGAGATGGAGCCCGAGCCCGGCCTCGCCTTGTCCGCCGAGAACGTGGTGATTACCAGCGGCAGCGCCCATGCCTTCGCCTGCGTCTGCCAGACCTTCCTCGACCCCGGCGACTACTGCGTGATCGAGGCGCCGACCTACGCCGGTGCGATCCGTACGGCCAAGGGTTCAGGCGCCCTCTTCGCAACCGTGCCGATGGACGAGCAGGGCATGCGCGCCGATTTGCTGGACGATACGCTGGAGCGGTTGGAACACGAGGGCACGCCTGCCAAGCTCATCTACAGCATCCCGGTCTTTCACAATCCGGCCGGCCTGACGATGCCGCTGGAGCGGCGCCGCCAGCTCATCGAGGTCGCCTCGCGCCACCGCGTGCTGATCGTGGAAGACGATGCGTACGGCGAACTGCGCTACCGCGGCGAGCCCGTGCCCTCGTTACTCTCGCTCTCCGGCGGCGACGGCGTGCTGCGCTGCGGCACCGTCAGCAAGACGATCGCCCCGGGCCTGCGCGTCGGCTGGATCAAGGGACCGAAGCCGCTGATCGACGGCCTCGTGCGCATGCGCTTCGACAACGGCACCAGCCCCTTCGCGCAACGCATCGTGCGCACCTACGTCGAGGCCGGCCACTTCCGGCCGCACGTCGCCATCGTCCGCGACGTCTACAAGCGCAAATTTGAGGCGATGGATGCCGCGCTGGGCGAGCATCTCAGCCGCCTGTGCTCCTGGACCGACCCCGACGGCGGCTTCTTCATCTGGGTCAAGCTGCCGGACGGCGTCAGCGACCTCGCCTTGCAGCCGCTCGCCTGGGACGAAGGGGTGAGCTACTTCCCCGGCAGCGCGTTTTATCTGGACGACGACTGCCACGGCTACATCCGCCTCGCCTTCAGCGCCGTGAAACAGAACGAGATCGGCGAAGCCGTGGCTCGCCTGGGCCGCGCCATCGCGCGCGCCGCTGCCGGCACTCACTGACCTTGTGCTCGCTGGCGGCGATTGGCCCAGTCGGGGAACTGTTCCTGCTGCCTGACGCGGGTGATGCCGTTACGCTCCTGCATCCGGAGCGGCCGGCCCCTGCCCCGCTGACTCGCCCGCCCTTCGCGTACGCCTGGCCGACCTGGACGGCCGATGGGACTTCGCTGCTTGTCTCGACCATCGAAACCGGGGCGAGCGGACAGCCCCCCGCCCAGTTGCTGCGCGTCGCAACACGCGGCGAGTCCGTGGCGTCGCTGTTTCGCAGCCCTGAGGGCGGCGGCCTGCTCGGCCCGGGCATGCCGTATTATGTCAATCCGTCGCCCGACGCCCAACATGTCGCCCTGCTGACGCCGACGCCGATGGTCGGGCTGACGCTGCTGTTCCTCGATGCCGCGGGGCGTGGTCCGGCGCAAGGCGTCGCCCGCGGCGCACCATTGTTCAGCGCCTGGTCGCCGCGGTCGGATGCGCTGTTGCTGCACGCCGGCGGCGAGTTGTCCCTGCTGGAACTGGCGACGGCGCCCGCCACGCAAACGTTTGCCACCAATCACACCGGCTACCGCGTGCCTGCCTGGTCTGCCGATGGCGAGTCGTTCGCGGTCTGTGCGGCGGACGGGCCGCGCTTCTCGCTGCAACGCTGCGATCGCGCCGGCAAGCGGCAGGAGGCGCTGGCCGGGTCGGCGAGTACCGCTGCCTTCG
Source organism: uncultured Chloroflexota bacterium (assembly GCA_937879875.1). Classification (GTDB taxonomy): domain Bacteria; phylum Chloroflexota; class Dehalococcoidia; order CAUJGQ01; family CAUJGQ01; genus CALFMN01. The sequence goes on from CALFMN010000079.1 coordinate 57,936, forward strand.
CCTGGTCGCCCGATGGCGGACTGATCGCGCTGGCCAGACTGTTGCACTCCGAGCCGCCGCGCTACTCCGATCTGCGTCTGATCGGCGCCGACGGCTCTGGAGAGCGCCGGGCGCGTTGCGGAGAGTGCCTCGCCTTTGTCTGGTCGCCCTCCGGCGAGCATCTGGCCGTGCTGCTGCCCACGCCGCGCGACGGCCACGCCTCGTGGCTGGTGCTGGACCGCGATGGAGAGCCGGCGAAGCGTTTCCCCGCCTTTGAGCCATCGCCGGAGTTCAGTATGGCGATCGCCTTCTTCGATCAGTACGCTCTTTCACACCGGTTCTGGTCGGCCGACGGCACCCGGCTGCTCGCCTGCGGCCGGATGCAGCTCAACGGCACGCCGCCTGAGCTGCTGGGGCCGACCATTTACTTGCAAGATCTGCGCGACGGGAAGTCACGTTCGGTCGCTGCGGGCGCAATCGCCTTCTGGTCGCCACGGGAGCGAGAAGCGGACGAGCCGGACGAGACAAGGGACGGGGCATGATCTGCGCGTGGTGCATGCACTGCGGCTCCTACGACGAGGATTACGTCTTCGACGCCGAGCGCTACTGCGGCATTTGCGGCCGGCAGATGCCGCGCGGCCGCGAGGGCTGGCTGGCAGCTTTCGCGGCGCTGACACCCGAGATGCTGGCGGTCGTCGAGCAGGAGTTGAACAAGATCGGCTGGAGCAAATCGGGCCTTAAGCCGGAGATGGTCGAGGGGATCGGCGACGCGATCGACGCCTTCGCGCGGCTGCGTCTGAGCGAGGGACGCGATCGCGACGGGCACGAGCCGGAATACTTCGCCCGCTGGCTCGACTTCGCCTGCACCTACTATCCGCCGGGTATCGGTCTGCCCGCGCCGCCATAAGCGGGCCGCCGTTGGCCGCTCGGCGCGACGGCCGCGGCTGCTGTGGAGATAGTCATGGATGCATCGGCCACCGGGCGGCAGGAAGCGGCGCTGAACGAGCAGATCGAGCGAGCGGCGCAGTTGCTGCACCGCGCCCGCTTTGCGATCGCCCTGACCGGCGCCGGGCTTTCGAAGGAGAGCGGCATCCCCACCTTCCGCGGGGAGGGCGGGCTGTGGACGCGCGACGGTGAGCCGCCGATGAACGGCTATCAGCTCTTCCTGCGCGATCCGGCTGAGCACTGGCGCCGGCGCATCGACCCGGGGACGTCGACAAACGAGCTGGGCGACGCGATCGAGCGGGCGCGGCCGAACCCCGGCCACATCGCCTTCGCCGAACTCGAGCGGCTGGGCTACCTGCGTGCCGTTGTTACCCAGAACATCGACAACCTGCACCGCGCCGCCGGCTCGGACCAGCTGCTGGAGATCCACGGCAACCGCACGATGCTGCGCTGCATCGGCTGCGAGGCGCGTTACCGGCTGGATCAGGTTCCGACCGACGAGCTGCCGCCGCGCTGCGACCGCTGCGGCGGCATCATCAAGTCGGATACGGTGATGTTCGGCGAGCCGATTCCCCGCTCGGTGCTGGAGCGCTGCTTCGAGGCCGCCGAGCGCGCCGATCTCTGCATCGTCGCCGGCACCTCGGCGCTGGTTACACCCGCGGCGGATATCCCGGTGACGGTCTGGCGCGCGGGCGGCGCCTTGATCGAGGTGAACGTCGACGAAACCGCGCTCACGCCCTACTGCGCCGCCGTGCTGAACGGCCCTTCCGGGGAACTGCTGCCGCGGCTGGTCGAAGCAGTACAGGAGCTTGACCGCGCGGAGCCGGAAACGCGCGGCAGCGGAGTGAAGCGCCGTCCCTGACGCCGCGCGGCCATGTTACACTCGTTATACAGACGCCCCCATCGTCTAGTGGCCCAGGACGCCGCCCTTTCAAGGCGGAGATCAGGGGTTCGAATCCCCTTGGGGGTACCACGCCGGCCGTGCGGCGTCCGCGGTGCTCCTGCCTTCGCTCGCCGACCGAAATTCAATCGATCGCGTTTCACCTGCCGCTGGGCACGGCGTCGGGCGCGGTGCGGTCGCCGGCATCCTTCCCCACCGGCGCGTCCGCTTCGATCACCTGATTCATCTGGGCGCCGAGCAGAAAGATGTACGCCGTGATGTACCCGTAGATCATGATCACGGCGACGCCCGCCAGTGCGCCGTAGGCTTCCGTCGGCGTGGCGAAGTTATTGATGTAGATCGAGAATCCGGCGGTGAACAGCAGCCAGAGCACGGCTGCCAGCAGCGATCCGGCGCGAATCCAGCGGTACTCTTGCTCGACATCCGGCGCGACGTAGTAGACGAGCGCGAAGGCGATCACCACACAGCAGACCAGCAGCGGCCAGGTCACGGCGGCCCACAGGACAGCGAAGGCCTGCCCGGCGCCCAGCGCCTGCGACAGCTTGTCGGCGAGATGAGTTCCGAACACGACCACCACCACCACGGCCGTCAGCAGCACGGCCACACTCAGCGAGAGCAAGAGCGCGGTACCCCATCGTCTCCAGAGCGGCCGGTGCTCTTTGACGCCGTAGATTTTGTTCAGCGCCTCCATCGCGGCCAGAAACGTAGTCGCAATCGCCCAGACCGCTCCGGCGAAAGCCAGCACGGCGCCAAACGTCAAGGCACCATGCACCTGCGTACCGGAGGCGCCGGCGATCTGCTGCTTGAACGCCGCGCCGGACGTCTTCGGCAGCGCCGCGCCGGCGACGTCCACCATTGCGCCGACGAAGCGTGTTTGATGCAGGGCGGTCAGCAGCCAGAGAGCGGAGACTGCGGCGGGAAACAACGCAAAAACGGCATGAAAAGCGACGTTGCCGGCGCGCACAGGCAGGCTATTTTGCTCGGCGCGCTGCAATGCCTGACGTATCAAGCGGCCGAGACCGATTCGGCTCGTGCCGGTAAACGGCACGGGCACCCGGTTGCCCGCGTCAACGGCCGTGCGTTCGACCCCCGTGCGTGCCGTCATCGCCGTGCGTTCCGTTCCAGAATCTCGCCCGCGGGGGCGCGCTCGCACAAAATCGAGCGCGGCGCCCAACTCACCGTACGCGGGACGCTCGTCCGCGTCTGTAGCCCGCGAAGAGCGTCTCGCCCACCCGAAAGCGTAGCGCCGGCGTCGATCGATTCGTCCTGAGTCGGGCGGGAACGGCGGGAATAGGCTACGCGCCGAACTGATCCGCGATCAGATCCGGCAATTCCTTGACGCTGCGCAGCAGGTGCGTGTGGCGTACCCGGCCGAGGCTATCGATACCGTGCGAGCCGCTGAGCACGCCGACAACGCCGCAGGCTCCGGCATTGGTGCCGGCCTCCAGGTCGCGCGGCGTGTCGCCGACGACCAGCAGTTCGCGCGTATCCAGTACACCGGTGCGCTGCATCGCGAGCTGGATCATATACGGCGCCGGGCGGCCTTCCGGCACCTCATCCGAGGCCACGTGTGCATCGAACGGCGCCCCCAGCCAGCCCAGGCGTTCGAGCATGATCGTGGCGGTCGCCCGCCCGAAACCCGTGTTGGTCGCGAGTCTGAGGCCGCGCTGCTTGAGCGTGGCCAGGCAGGCGCCGGCCCCGGCGATTTCGGTCAGCGGTCCATCGCGATAGGCAGCGGCCAGCTCCGCGTCGAAGCGTTCAAAGGCGCCGCTTGCCGCACGGCGAGCCGCTTCTCCCGGGCCAAAGGCTCGTTCGGCGAAGGCGCGGAAGATCGCCTGCTTGCTGCCGCCACGCGCGGCCTGCAGATCGCCTTCCTCGAACGGCAGCCGCTCTGCCGTGAGCGCGCGGCGATAGGCGTCGAGCACCGCGCCGCCGTCGTCCACCAGCGTGCCGGTCAGATCGAACACGACCAGGCGCAGCGCTGACATCGGTCGCCTCTCGTGGGTGGATTACCGCGGCCTGAGGCATATCCCCCGATGCGCCGCGAAACCGATCCTGACGCTTCCGCGCACGTACGTCGAGTACCGAACATCCGGCCGCGGCACGACACACCGGGTGTATCCGGCAGCGCTTCGAACTGCAGGAACTCCATCAGGTTCCGATACTCAAGAAAACGGCGCACGGGCGCCGGCAACGCTGGTTGCGACGATGGACTCCAACCGCAGGGCGTTCTACCGGGTTTCGTTGCGGATGGCCGAGGCACGCCTGACGGGCATCTGCGACGGCCGCGCCAGCCGCTTCGTGATTCGTATGATCGATCTGAGCGGCGGCGGCGCCTTGATCTGGTCGCCGCGGGAGCTGCGCCTGGGCGACGCCGTGCGTCTCCATCTTCCAGCGGCAGACGTGTTTCCAGCGCAGGATCTGCCCGGCCGCGTGGTGAGAACCGAACCGGTCGGCAAACACTGGCATCTGGCGATCCAGTTCACCTCGCTGAGCGATGCCGCGCGCGATCAGGTCGTGCGCCGCGTGAACTACGAGGAGCTGCGGCCCTTTGCGGGGCTGACGCATGGCTTGCACGCCACGGGCACCTGAACGAGCGCCGAACCGTTCGTCGGGAGCGCCGCACGCCCGGCCTAAACTTTGCGCCCACGCCTTCGAGACTTGCTCCAGCCGCGCTTCCGCGGCTGGGGGACGATCATGTCGCGTCGCTTGCTCCGCGTGTCTGCCGCGATCGCCGGGCTCAGTCTCGCCCTCGCCGGCGCGCTCGCCATCGCGGCGAATGGCCGCGTAGCCGGGCGGCCGGCGCCGGCGCACTTCTCCGGCGGAGTCGCCGTGTTCGGCAGGATACCCACGCCGGGAGCTTCGATTCGCGCCTACGTCGGCGCCACGCTGTGCGGTACGGGGACGCTCAAAGGCACCTACGCCATGAACGTGCTCTCGGACCAGGACCGGCCAGGCTGCGGCACCGACAACGCGGATGTGAAGATTGCGATCGGCGACTACTGGGCGAATGAGACCGGCCAGTGGCAGGCGGGCGCCTTTCAGGACCTCGACCTTTCGGCGCCCCGCCTGAACAGCACGGATCTGCAGCCGGGTTGCACCGATGGCATCAAGGTGACCCTCTCGAACAACACGACGATTGCCGATCTCGTCTCACTGGTTCAGCCGGCCGAGAACCTGCAGGCGATCTGGAAACATGCGGCCAAAGACTGGCAGAGCTGGTTTCCCGACGGTCAGGACGCCGACAACACGCTCAAGACAGTCAGCAAGGGCGACACGATTACCGTCTGCGTCAGCGATGCGTCGTCGCTCTCGATGCCGATCCCCGCGCCACCGCCGCCCGCCTCGCCAACGCCGTCGTCACCGTAGTTGCGGCGCTCACAGTGAGCCGGATTCTTCGAGGTCATCGAACTGGGATACGGGCAAAATGGGAAATGCGCTGAAAGGCGAGGAGTTCCTCTACTCGCCCCACGCGGCCCGCTCACGGTTCAGGTATTCCTGCGCATCTTCGTCCTGCCAGACCTCGGCGCCGAGACCCTTCAGCGCGGCCGCATAGTCAAACGGCTCCGGCAGCAGGACGATGGTGCCGGCGCGAACATCCACGAGCAACGTGTCGCCGCTCTGAATGCCGAGTCGGCGCCGGACCTCTGCCGGAACCACAATCTGATTCCTGCTGCTCAGCTTCACGCGCAGAGTCACGTCGCTGCACCTTTGCATCGCTCACAGCCCTGGCCTCTCCTGGCAATGTATCGAGGCTGCTCAGCAAGAGCGAGACGAGAAGAAGTGACCGCCACGGGTTCGCCCGGCTGCGACACGCTCAGCCCGCCGCGCGATGGCGGTACTGCACCGCCTCGGCGACGTGCGCCGACTCGATGCCCTCCGAGCCGGCGAGGTCGGCGATCGTACGCGCCAGCTTGAGTGTGCGATGGAAGGCCCGCGCTGAGAGGCCGAGCTGTTCCATCGCCAGACGCAGCAGTGCGCGGGCGCCGTCGTCGAGCAGGGACTGGCAATGGCGGCGCACCTCCGCGGGCGTCATCTCCGCGTTGGTGTGCACGCGCGTGCCGGCGAAGCGCTCGCCCTGCCGCGTGCGCGCCGTCTCGACGCGCCCGCGCACGGCGCTGGTTGGTTCGGCCGATGCCGTGCCGGCCAACTTCTCGAACTCGACGCGCGGCACCTCGATGTGAATGTCGATGCGGTCGAGCAATGGGCCGGAGATGCGCCGCTGGTAGCGCGCCACGGCGCTGGCCGAGCAGGTGCAGGGCTTCGCCGGATCGCCGTAGTAGCCGCAGGGGCAGGGATTCATGGCCGCGACCAGCACGAAGTTCGCCGGGAACGTGACCGTGCCCTGCGCCCGCGAGATCGTGACCACGCGGTCTTCCATCGGCTGGCGCAGCACTTCGAGCACGGTTTGGCCGAACTCGGGCAGCTCGTCGAGAAACAGCACACCGCGATGGCTGAGCGAGATCTCGCCCGGCCGCGGCCGGCTGCCGCCGCCGACCAGGCCGGCGTGGGAAATCGTGTGGTGCGGCGAGCGGAAGGGCCGTTCTGCGATCAGCGGCGTGCCGGGCGGCAACATGCCGGAGACGCTGTAGATGCGCGTGACCTCCAGCCGCTCTTCGCCGCCCATACGCGGCAGGATGCCGGGAATCGCCCGCGCCAGCAAGGTCTTGCCCGAGCCCGGCGGCCCGGACATCAGCACGTTGTGGCCGCCGGCCGCGGCGACTTCGAGCGCCCGCTTCACGTGCTCCTGGCCGCGCACTTCGGCCAGATCCGTGCCGCGCCACTCGAAACCGTCTGCGTCCTCGGGCAGGCGGCCTTCTACCGGCTCGATCGCGCGTAGACCGGCCAGATGCTCGGCCAACTCACCGAGCGAGGCCGCGGGCACGACACGCATGCCCTCTACCAGCGCCGCCTCGGCGGCGTCCTCGGCGGGCACGAACGCCCGCTTCAGCCCCAGCTCACGTGCGAATCCCACCATCGGCAGCACGCCGTGCGTGTGCCGCAGCGTGCCGTCGAGCGAAAGCTCGCCAAGAAACACGCTGTCGCTGACGTCGGCCACGACGCGGCCGGTCGCAATCAGCAGCCCGATCGCGATCGGCAGGTCGAACGCGGGGCCTTCCTTGCGCACGTCGGCCGGCGCAAGGTTGACGACGATGCGCCGCGCCGGCAGCGCGAAGCCCGAGTTCTTCATCGCGGAACGGACGCGCTCGGCCGATTCGCGCACGGCCGCGTCCGGCAGACCAACGATCGTGAGCGAGGGCACGCCGGCGCCACCGAGGTCGACCTCGACCTCGACCAGCCGTCCTTGCAACCCGACCACGGTGCAGGCGAGAACTTTGGCGAGGGGCAACACGCGCCTCCACGGCCCGCGCGCGGTGACGCTGCGGCGGGGCGGCGCCATCGTAGCAACGAACGCATGTGCGGGGAAGCGCCGAGACGCGCAACGGCGACGCAGACGCTATGGCAGGATCTCATCCACGGGAACCACGAGATCCGGCAGCGCGCTCAGCGTGATCGTGGCGCCCCGTCCGATTCGCTGCATCTCGCGATACCCCGCAGCCGACGGGTCGCGATAGACTTCGATCGCCTCGCCGGCAAGATCCGCGATCCAGACCTCGCGGATCGCCGCTGCGGTGTAGAGCGCCAATTTCGCGCCGCGATCCCGGCCGATACTGGTGTCCAAAACCTCGATCAGCAGATAGACATCGTTCGGGCCGGGACGGACGGTTGAGTACAGGCCGGGTTCGAGCCGAAGCAGCGCGATGTCCGGCTCCGGCAACGAGTGCTCCGACAAGCGGACGGGAGACTGGACCAGGACGACGACACGATCCGCCGCGTGGGTGGAGAACCAGCGGTTCGCTCGCACAACGCAGCCGACGTGCCGAACCCCCTGCGCCGCCATCTGCACGATCTCTCCGGCCAGCAGTTCCACGTGATCCTCGCGGCAGAGAATGCCGGCCTCGGTCATCTTCTCGTACTCAGCGACTGTGAAGCGGCGGCGCGTGAGCAGTGCCTCCATTCTGCCTTCGCTCCTTCACCCGTGAACCGCCGTGCTCAGCCGCAGCTTCACCGGCACACCGAACAGCCGGGGCGCAGCGTGTGCTCCGGCTTCAGTATAACGTCCCGCTCCGCGCGAGGCTCAGGCGTACGCGTCGAGATTCTGGCCCTTGTTCGGCTCGATCATCTGCGCGACCTGCTGACCCTCCAGCTTCATCGCGTCCTGCTCCATCTTCAGTACCGCGATCTGGATCTTGGCCTGGACTACATCTCCGGGCGCGCTGGTGATATCTGTCGGGTTGTAGTTCACCTGCGGCAACGAGCTGCCGATTCCGCCAACCATGTCAGCCTCCCGCCCGCACGCCTGGGGACCGGCGCAGCGGTGCTCGCCAGGAATATCGAAGCCACGCCGGAAGGCTGAAGGAGTCGCCGCGTTATGCCAGCAACCCGCGGGTTTCGCGGTCAGTCACACCTCGGCGCGTATGCCCTCGCGGGCGCGGCCGACGGAGATCACGCCGCGCACGCCCTCGATCTTGTTCAGCAGGCGGCTGAGCTGTTCGATGCCCTTGATCTCGACCGTGAGCTGAATCGAGGTCTCGTGGTCGTTGCGGCGCTGGGTACGCACGCCGTTCATGTTGACCTTTTCGTCGCTGATCAGCGTGGTGATGTCGCGCAGCAGGCCGACGCGGTCCATCGCGGTGATGTGCAGAGCCACCGGATAAAAGTCTTCCGCCCGGCCCCACTGCACCGGCACAATGCGCTCGTCCTCGCCGCCGGCCGCGATGTTCGGGCAATCGCAGCGATGAATCGTTACGCCGCGGCTGCGCGTGATGTAGCCGACGATCTCATCGCCGGGCACGGGTGTGCAGCAGCGCGCGATCGAGGTCAGCAGATCGTCCTGGCCGAGCACACGGATGTTCGATGGCACCACGCGGCGCGGACTCGCAACCGCCGGCGGCAGGATCGGCTCCTGCTGCGCCTCCATCGCCGCCGCCAGCCGCGACGTGATCTGATGCAGGCTCAGATCGCCGCAGCCGACCTTCTGAAAGAGGTCGTCGGTCGAGTCGAGGTGATAGAGCTTGAGCAGCTCACCATGCTTTTCGGCCAGACTGACCCCGAGCCGGCGCAGCTCCTTCTCCAGCAACTCGCGTCCGCGCTCGATGTTCTCGACGCGCTCGCGCTTCTTGAACCAGGCGCGAACCTTCTCCTTGGCGTGGTTGGTCTTGAGATAGCCGAGATCGGCGTTGAGCCAATCGCGCGATGGCCCACGCGAGCTTTTGCTCGACATGATCTCGACCACATCGCCGTTGTGCAGCGTGTGGTTGAGCGGCAGCAGCCGGCCATTCACCTTGGTGCCGACACAGTTATGGCCGAGGTCTGTATGAATGCGGTAGGCGAAGTCGAGCGGCGTAGAGCCGGCGGGCATGTCCTTAATCTCGCCCTTCGGCGTGTAGACGAAGACTTGGTCGCCAAAGATGTCGGTTTTGACAGAATCGACAAAATCGTCGGCCGTCTTCAGCTCGCGCTGCCAGTCCAGCAGTTGCCGCAGCCAGGCCAGGCGCTCCTCGAAGCGCAGATCGCGCTTGCCGCCTTCTTTGTAGCGCCAGTGCGCCGCTACGCCGTACTCGGCGATCTGATGCATCTCCTGCGTGCGAATCTGCACCTCGATCGGCCGCGCACCCAGACACATGACAGTCGTGTGCAGCGATTGATACATGCTGTCTTTAGGGCTGGCGATATAGTCGTCGAACTGACCGGGGATCGGCCGCCAGAGGTTATGTACGAGGCCGAGCGCGTTGTAGCAGTCGGCGTTGGATTCGACCAGCACGCGCAGGGCGAGCAGGTCGTAGATCTCGTTGAAGCTCTTGCCCTGCGCCTCGTAGCGGGCGATCTTCTGGTAAATGCTGTAGATGTGCTTGGCGCGGCCCTTCACCTCGGCCTTGACGCCGTGCTTGTCCAGCTCTTCCGTCAGGATGCGCTCCACCTGCTTGATGTACTGCTCGCGCATCGTGCGTTTGGACTGCACAAGCTGCGCGATCTCGCGGTAGCGCTCGGGACTCAGGTGGCGGAACGACAGATCCTCAAGCTCCCACTTGATCTGCCAGATACCGAGCCGATTCGCCAGCGGCGCGTAGATCTCCATCGTCTCGGCAGCAATGCGCCGGCGCTTCTCCGGCTCTTTGGCGTCCAGTGTGCGCATGTTGTGCAGGCGATCGGCAAGCTTGATGATCACGACGCGCACGTCCTCGGCCATGGCGAGGAACATCTTGCGCAAATTCTCGGCCTGCGAGCCGTCCGCGGGCTGGCCCTCGGGCGGGCGCCAGTGCATCTTGCTCAGCTTGGTGGTGCCCTCCACCAGCCGCGCGATCTCCGGTCCGAACGCCTTTTCGAGTTGCGCAGGCGTGACGCCGCAGTCCTCCATCGTGTCGTGCATCAGCGCCGCGGCGACGGCCGACGCGTCGAGCCGGAGGTCGGCGACGGTGTATGCTGCTTCCAGAGGATGCTGGATGTACGGCTCGCCGGAGAGCCGGAAGGCGCCATCGTGCGCCTGTTCGGCGAAGGCGTAGGCGCGGGCAACCACGGAGACCTTGTCTTCCGGCAAGTACTCCGCTACCCGATCAAGCAGTTCTGCAATGTCCATGGGCACCCGTTTGGCGGGGACGCTCAATGCTTGAGCCGGACCCTTTATTCTAGCATAACGGCTTTGCCGTGCCGGTCATACCCGGCGAAGGTCACGTCTTTTCCGGCGCGTCGACAGCGCCCGCGGCATTTGAACAGGAGCGATCGATGTACCAGGCTCCGCGCGGCACGGCCGATGTCCTGCCAGCCGATCAGCCGTATTGGCAGCATGTCATCCGCACGGCCGAGCGGCTTTGCGCCCGCTACGGCTATCAGCGGATCGATACGCCAACGTTTGAGGATGCCGGGGTCTTCATTCACGGCACCGGCGAGTCGAGCGACATTGTGCAGCGCGAGATGTACCTGTTCGAAGACCGCGACGGCGGCCACACCTACGCGCTGCGGCCGGAGTTCACGCCCAACGTGATGCGGGCCTACCTCGAACATGGCCTCTTCAATCTGCCGCAGCCGGTGAAGCTCTGGACGGTCGGACCGGCGTTCCGCCACGAGCGGCCGCAGGCCGGACGCTGGCGTCAGTTCTATCAGCTCGATTTGGAAGCGATCGGCGAGGCCGATCCGGCGATCGACTTCGAGTTGATCGACTTCCTCTGGCAGTTCTACACCGGGCTCGGCTTGCGCGGCCTGACCGTGTTGTTGAACAGCATCGGCGACCAAAACTGCCGGCCGCAGTATGTGCAGCTCCTGCGCTCTTACTACGCCGACAAGCTCGATCTGGCCTGCAAGGACGACCGCGCCCGTTTTGAGAAGAACCCGCTGCGGCTGCTCGATTGCAAGGTGTCGTCCTGCCAGCCGATCATCGCCGGCGCGCCGACGATCGCCGAGCATCTGTGCGAGCCATGCGCCGACCACTTCGCCCGCGTGCAACACTACCTTGCCGCGCTCGACATCCGCTTCGTCGTGCAGCCGCGGCTGGTGCGCGGCTTGGACTACTACACGCGCACGGTCTTCGAGTTTGTGCCGGCAGACGCCGGCAGCCAGGGCACGATCGGCGCCGGCGGCCGCTACGACGGGCTGATGGAGGTGCTGGGCGGCGACCCGACGCCGGGCATCGGCTTCGCCACGGGCATCGAGCGCATCGTGCTCAATCTGAAAAAGGCCGGCATCGAGCCGCCGCCGCTGCCTGTGCCCGAGGTCTACGTCGCCTATCCCACCGAGGAGCAGCGCGATCAGGCGGTGCTGCTGACAGCGCGGCTGCGGCACGCGGGGATCGGGGCGCTCGGTGCCACCGGCGGGCGCAGCCTGAAGGCGCAGATGCGGCACGCCGGCCGCGCCGCGGCACGCTTTGCCTACATCGTGGGCAGCGGTCCGGGCGAGAGTTGGCTGCGCGATCTCCCCGCTAGCTCGCAGGAGGCCGTCGAGCCGGACGACCTGATCGATCGCCTGCCGCAGCGCGCGGAATAGCCGGGGCTCGGCCGCGTAGTACACTCTATTGCGGGACAGCGACAGGCGCTGCCGGACGTTGCCCGCGCGCCTGCTTGCACGCGGCAGGGCGCAGGCCGTGCGCCCACACTGGATGGCGGTTCGCTTCGACATGTGGGAACGACTCGAAGAGTTGGTACGGCGCTACGAGCAGCTCACGGCCGAGATGGCGCGGCCGGAGGTTGCGGCGGACTACGTGCGCTATCAAGAGCTGGCGAAAGAGCAATCGCCGCTCGCGGGTACGGTCGCGCTCTACCGCCGCTATCAGAAGCTTGCAACGGGCCTGGTCGACGCCCGCGCCGCGTTCGACAGTGAGGACGAGGAGCTGCGGGAGCTGGCGCGCGAGGAGATCGGCTCGCTCGAGCCTGAGGTCGAAGCGTTGACGCAGCAACTGCGCATCGCCCTGCTGCCCAATGACCCGCGCGACGAGAAGAACGTCATCCTCGAGGTGCGCGGCGCCGAGGGCGGCGAGGAAGCCGCGCTGTTTGCCGCCGAGCTGTTCCGCATGTATACACGCTACGCCGAGCGCCACGGCTGGAAGAGCGAATTGCTCTCCAGTACGCCCAGCGACATCGGCGGCTTCAAAGAGGTCATCTGCGAGATCCGCGGCAAGGGCGCCTACTCCAGGCTGAAGTATGAGAGCGGCGGCCACCGCGTACAGCGCGTGCCCGTGACCGAGGCGAAGGGCCGCATCCACACATCGCTCGCCACCGTCGCGGTGCTGCCGGAAGCAGAAGAGGTCGACCTGCACATCGACCTCAAAGATGTGCGCGAGGACGTCTATCACAGCGGCGGCGCCGGCGGCCAGAACGTGAACAAGGTCGCCACGGCGATCCGGCTCACGCACTTTCCTTCCGGCATCGTCGTTACCTGCCAGGACGAGCGTTCGCAGCTCCAGAACCGCGTCAAGGCGTGGAACCTGCTGCGCTCGCGCCTGCTCGATCTCGAAGTGCGCAAGCAGGAGCAGGAGCTGACCGACGCACGGCGCTCGCAGCTTGGATCCGGTGAGCGCTCGGACAAGATCCGCACCTACAACTTCCCGCAGGACCGGCTCACCGACCACCGCATCCCGCTCACGGTGCACAACCTGCCGGCGATCCTCGACGGCCAGATCGACGAGATTATCGACGCCGTGACGCTCTGGGATCAGCAGCGGCGGTTCGGCGACGGTATCGCGGCGGCCGACTGATGCCCCCGCGCGCTTCGAACACCGTACCGACCGCTGCTGGCGCCATGCAGCGCGCGATCGTGCGCCTACGCGCCGCCGGTATCGAGGAGGCGCAGCTCGAAGCCGAGCTGTTGCTGCGCCACGCGCTCGGTCAGGACAAAACCTGCTTTTATCTGCGCTTGCCCGAGGCGCTGACGGCCGAACAGAACGATCGCATCCTCGATCTGCTGGACCAGCGTCTGAAGCGACGGCCGCTGGCCTACATCACCGGCCACCGCGAATTTTATGACCTCGATCTGCACGTCGCACCGGGCGTCCTCATCCCCCGGCCGGAAACCGAGCTGGTGGTCGAGCGCTCGCTCGAACTCGCGCGAGCGCTGAGCCGCGCCGGCCGGCACGTGACCCTCGTGGACGTGGGCACAGGCAGCGGCGCCATCGCGCTTTCCGTCGCAAAGCACCTGCCGCAGGTTGAGGTCTTCGCAACCGACTGCTCGCCGGCGGCGCTCTCCGTGGCGGCCTACAATGCGCGTCGGCTGCGGCTGGCCGGCCGCGTGAAGTTCTTGCACGGCGATCTGCTCGACCCCGTTCCGGGACAGGTCGATCTGGTTGCGGCCAACCTGCCCTATGTCCCTGCTGCCGTTTGGGAGACGTTGGCGCCCGAAGTCCGCGACTGCGAGCCGCGTGGCGCGCTCGACGGCGGGCTGGACGGTCTGGACCAGATTCGCCGCCTGATTGGGCAACTAACCCGGCATCTGCGACCGGACAGCGGCGCCGTGCTGGAGATCGACCCGGAGCAGGCAGAGGCGGTGGTGGCCCTTGCGGCGAACATCGGCGCGACGGTCAGGATCGAGACCGATCTCGCCGGTCGGGATCGCGTCGCCGTCATCAGTCTGTAGTGGAACTGTAGTGCCGCTATTCGCCCGTGATGGCATAGGTTGTGTATGTGAGGCTGTGCTAGGCTCGTATACAGCGTATACAAAACGGTTTTGAGGGACGCTCGCGGTGGCGGAACGGCACGGCGAACGCCGGCAATGGGGTCTGCTGTCAAGCCACGGTCAGGTGCTGGTGTACGTCACGGCGCACCCGGACGTGACCGTGCGCGGCCTCGCGGCGGCGCTGAACTTCTCTGAACGGCGCATTATGGGCGTGCTGCGCGACCTTGAGCTGTCGGGCATGCTGCACCGCGAACGCCGGGGCCGTCAGAACCGTTATGTCGTGAACGAGCAGGCAGGCATTCGTGCGCCTGAGGTGGACGATCTGCCGTTGCACGATCTGCTCGAAGTGCTGGTGCCGCACGGCCGCCGCGAACCCGTCCGCTAGACGGCTCGCCCGCCTCCCCGTCATTCTCGCGTCCAGGCCAGTGAATCCTGAACGGCGCGGCCCTTGCTGCAGGGGACCGTTGGCCGGCGCCGATGCTACTTGACCGCCACGCAGACAAAGGCCTGCGCGGGCAGGCGCAAGCGCCCGCTGCGCGGGTGCTGCCAGCGTCGCAGCACCGGCGCTCCCGCCTCACGTACCGACGTGAGCTGCTCCTCGCTCAGCTCGGCGAGCGATGAGCCGGCATAGGCAAGACCACGCGCCACCGCCTGCCAGTACTCCATCGCACTGTCGTATTCCAGCGCGGCGGAAACGCGATCCGGGGTCACATCCTGATACTCGGCCTCAGACAGCAGTCGCGAGAGCACGCCAGCCTCGCCGTAGCGGAACGGCCGCGCGTTCACCGCCGCCGGCCGCGTTGGAACCACAGCGTGCGCGGCGTCAAAGGGTATCGCCAGCCAGGGGCTGCGGCTCGCTTCGCCCCAGGTCGAGAAGGCGACGCGGCCCACCGGCCGCAACACGCGCAACATTCCGGCCAGCGCGGCACGCGGATCCCCGAACTCGGCGATGCCCAGATGACAGAGCACAACATCCCAGTACGACGGCGCCAGCGCGCTGAGATCGCAGGCATCCAGCGTCTCGAAGCGGACGGTGCGTACACCCGCTTCCGTCGCGCGTCGTTGCGCCAGCGCGGTGAACTCGGCGGAAACGTCGACGCCGACAACTTCGCCCGCCGGCCCGGCGCGCAGCGCGGCCTCGATCGTCGTCTCGCCTGGACCGCAGGCGAGGTCGAGCACGCGCTCGCCCGGCTGCACCGCCGCCAGCTTGAAGAAGGGGCCGAAGAACTGGCTGGTGAGCGGCAGCACGAACTCGGCATAGTCTGCGGCCTGCGCGTGGCTGACGGCAGGTGTGGTCATGCTCATGCGCTGAACGTAACAGGGAACAGGGAACACGAACCAGAGGGCGACGTGGCGCTCTATAATGACCCGACAGCAGAGGAGGCGTCGCCATGCAGGCCACTGATCTCTCAGGGCTCACGATCGCCCGCGCAGCGGAGCTGATCCGCTCGCGCGCGGTTTCGCCGGTCGAGCTGACCGCCGAGTATCTCGCCCGCATCGAGCGGCTGAACCCGTCGATCAACGCCTACGTCACCGTCACCGCCGAGCGCGCCCGCGCCGACGCCCGCCGCGCCGCCGACGAGATCGCCGCGGGCAACTATCGCGGCCCGCTGCACGGCGTGCCGATCGCGCTCAAGGATCTGTACGATACCGCCGGCATCGAGACGGCCGGCGGTGCGAAGTTCCTGCGCGGCCGTGTGCCGCAGCGCGACAGCACCCCGGCGCGCAAGCTGCGCGAGGCGGGCTCCGTGCTGCTCGGCAAGCTCAACACGCACGAGCTGGCCTACGGCGTCACCACCAACAATCCGCACTTCGGCGCCACGCACAATCCCTGGAAACTCGACCATATTCCCGGCGGCTCCAGCGGTGGCTCCGGCGCCGCGATCGCCGCCGGTATGGCGGTGGCGACGCTGGGCACGGACACCGGCGGCAGCATCCGCATTCCCGCTTCACTGTGCGGCTGTGTCGGCCTCAAGCCGACGTATGGCCGTGCCAGCAAGGCGGGCGTGCTGCCGCTCTCCTACCTGCTCGACCATCCAGGCCCGATCGTGCAGACCGTGGAAGACGCCGCGATCGTGCTCAACGTGATCGCCGGCTACGACCCGGAAGACGCGACGACGGTGCGCATCCCCGTCGAAGACTACACGGCGAAACTGCGCGGCGGCGTGCAGGGGCTGCGTGTGGGTGTGCTGCGCTCCTACTTCTTCGACCGGCTCGACAACGAGGTACGTGCGAGCGTGGAAGCCGCGATCGAGACGCTGCGCAGCCTTGGAGTTGAGGTGCGCGAGGTTGAGATTCCCGACATTCAAGAAGTGATCGCCTCGCTGTTCGGCATCGTGCTGGTGGAGGCACAGGCGATCCATGCCGAGCCGCTGAGCACGCGCCCCGGCGACTTCGGCCCAGACGTGGGCGCCATCCTCTCGCAGCCCACGCCGCCGACCGCCGCCGTCGCCGCTTCGCTGCGCGCCAAAGACGCGCTCACCGTGACCATGCGCCGCGAGCTCGAAGCCGTCGATCTGCTGCTCACGCCGACCACGCCGCTGCCCGCGATCCCGATCGGTCAGGAGACGGTGCACTACGGCGGCGCCGAAGACCCGGCAATCGTCGCCTTCGTGCGCTGTACCGGTCCGTTCAACGCCTCCGGCCTGCCGGCGCTCTCGCTGCCTTGCGGCTTTACCGCCGGCGGCCTGCCGATCGGCCTGCAGCTCGTCGGCCGGCCCTTCGACGAGGCCACCGTCCTGCGCGCCGGCCACGCCTACGAGCAGGCGACGGAATGGCACCTCAAGCGGCCTGCGCTCACAGGCACCGGCGTGTAAGGCACATGATGGGCAGCGTTGGTGTCGATCGAGTGCAACGCCGCTTAATCGGCTGCTCGATGTGGAGAGCGAGGCGCAGCGAACGTCGCGGTATACTGGAGGCGAAGACAGGGGCATCGTGGAGCGGTGGCGATGACGGCTGGCATGGTCAGCGAAGTGGAGAAGGCGCGGCTGGTGCCGGGCATTTACTTTATGGATGAGCCGGCTGGCCGCGTCGCGAAGGTGCCGGGCACTGGCCTCGGCGTCTGGGAAGTCATGGACGGCCTGCGCAGCGTGGATGGAGACGAAGCCGCGCTGCGCAGAGGCTTTCACTGGCTGACTCGTCAACAGATCGATGTCGCACTGGCATATGCGCGGCTGTTTCCTGACGAGATCGAGAGTCGTCTGGCGCTGGAGGACAGCATTACGCCCGAGTGCTTGCGTCAGCGTTTCGGCGACAAGTTTATTGGCTGAGCCGTGGGTTACGCAGATAGCCGACAAAGTCTGCCGGCACGCCATCAGCATGCTCTCGATCCCACTGGATCAAGGCCAGAGCCACACCCGCGAGATCGTCGAGCCGAATCGACCGAGGGACGAAGAGTACGCCCGCGTGCGGTTCACCCAGGGCGGCAAGCTCGTCCAGTGCCCTGCCCATATCTCCGCGATCGCGCGTAACCAAGATTCGCCGTTGCGCCGCAGCGAATCGAAGTTGCTCGACGTCGCTGCATCCGTCCATATTGGCTTCATGTGAACTGATCGCGTCGACTCCAGCATCGCGCGCGATCTGAGCCGAAACCTGAGAAAGATTCTCGTCAAGGAAATACGGCACGCTCCTCGCTCCATCGCAGGCGCGACCTTGTCAGGCTATCACGGACCCTCGCCCGGCCATGCCATACTGGAGGCGAGCACCGGGGCATCGTGGAGCGGTGGAGATGACGACACACACGCTGAGCGAAGCGGACAAGGGGCGTCTGGTGCCGGGCATTCACTTCATGGACGAGCCCGCGGGCCGCTGTGCCAAGGTGCCGGGCACCGGCCTCGGCGTCTGGGAAGTGATTCAGGGGTATATCGAGCGCTGTGACCACGACGAGCATCTGCTCGCCCGTGAATACGACTGGCTATCGTCCGCCCAATTGCGTGCGGCTCTTGATTATTACGGCCTCTTTCCTGCTGAGATCGAGGCGCGGCTGGCGCTGGAAGACCGGTACACACCAGGGTATCTCCGCGAGCTCTTCGGCGACCGCTTCATCGGCTGAGCCGCGGATTGCGCAGCTATCCGACGAAGCCCGGCGGCACGCCCTCAGGATGCGCCTGCTCCCAGTCAGCGAGGGCGAGGGCGACGTCGGCAAAAATCGTCGAGTCGAATCGACCCGATACGAAGAGCACGCCCGCGTACGCTTCGCCCTGCGACACGAGTTCATCCAGCGCCCGGCCCATGTCTCCGTAGTCGCGCGTCATCAGTACGCGCTCCTCACGCGTCGCGAATCGCACCTGCTCAATGTCGCTGCGCCCATCCATGCCAATTTCGTGCGAGCTGATGGCATCAACGCCGTCATCTCGCGCCAGACGTGCCGAGACCTGAGAGAGGTTCTCGTCCAGGCAGTACTTCACGCCGCTTCTCGCTGCCGCGCGGCGAGGCTCAGCGTAGCATGTTCATGGTCGGCTATGACCGGTGAACATCAACCAATGCGATCGAGCATTTACGCAGTTTCCCGGATGTCTGCGCCGTTGACCGCGTAGGCCGCGCCACGTACGATCGGGAGAACACGGCGGCGGCAGGAGCGATCACGGCGCCCGGGGGAGGGACGCGAGCGATGGTGGAAGAGATACTGACCAAACCGGCCTCCCAACCGGTCCCGAGCGGCCTCTTGCCGCGCTGGGACCGGTTCGATCGCGAAGGGCTTACCTTCGACGACGTGCTTTTGCTTCCCGCCCGCTCCGATGTTCTCCCCTCGCAGGTTTCCACCGCCTCGCGCCTCAGCCGCAACCTGCGCCTCGCCGTTCCCGTGATCTCGGCCGCGATGGATACCGTCACCGAAGCGCGCATGGCGATCGCCCTCGCGCGCGAGGGCGGCGTCGGCGTGCTGCACCGCAACCTGCCCGTGCGTGCCCAGGCCGATGAAGTCGACAAGGTCAAGCGCAGTCAGAGCGGCATGATCGTCGAGCCGGTGTCGCTCAAAGCCTGGCAGTTGCTCGCCGACGCGTTGGCGGTGATGGACCGTTATCACATCTCCGGCGTGCCCATAACCGACGAAGAGAACACCCTGGTCGGCATCCTCACCAACCGCGACATCCGCTTTCAAGAGGACTTGACCCAGCGCATCGGCGACGTGATGACGCGTGAGAATCTGATCACGGTACCGGTCGGCACCACGCTGGACGAGGCGCGTGCGATCCTGCGGCGGCACAAGATCGAAAAGCTGCCCGTGGTAGACAGCGCCGGCAAGCTCAAAGGGCTGATTACGGTTAAGGACATTCAGAAGAAGCTGCAGCACCCGAACGCCTCGCGCGACGCGCAGGATCGGTTGCTCGTCGGCGGCGCCGTCGGCGTCGGGCCGGATGCATGGGAGCGCGCGGGCGCCCTGATCGACGCCGGCGTGGATCTGCTGGTCGTCGATACCGCGCACGGCCACGCGCGCAGCGTCGGCGAGATGGTGCGGCGGCTGAAGGACGCGTTCCCGCAGATCGATCTCGTTGCCGGCAACGTGGCGACCAGTGATGCCACCCTTGAGTTGATCGAAGCGGGCGCCGACGCGGTCAAGGTCGGCATCGGTCCGGGCTCGATCTGCACCACGCGCATCGTCGCCGGCGTCGGTGTGCCCCAGGTAACCGCGATCGCCGACTGCGTAGCCGCCGCTGCGCCGCACGATGTGCCGATCATCGCGGATGGCGGCGTGCGCTTTTCCGGCGATCTGGCGAAGGCGCTCGCCGTCGGCGCCAGCACGGTGATGCTGGGCGGGCTGCTCGCCGGCGTGGACGAGTCGCCCGGCGAGGTGATGCTGTACCAGGGCGAACGCTACAAGGACTACCGCGGCATGGGCTCGATGGGCGCCATGCAGGAGCGCGGTTACAGCAAGGATCGCTACTTCCAGCACGACGTGCAGGGGCCAAGCAAGCTCGTGGCCGAGGGCGTCGAAGGCCGTGTGCCCTACAAGGGCCAGCTCGCGGACTTGCTCTTCCACCTGATCGGCGGCCTGCGCGCGGCGATGGGCTATCTCGGCGCGCCGGATATCCCGACATTCCAGCGGGAGGCGCGCTTCATCCGCATCACGGGCGCCGGCCAGCTTGAGTCGCACCCGCACGACATCATCGTCACCAAAGAGGCGCCGAACTACTGGGCCTCATAGGGAACAGGGAACAGGGAACAGGGAACAGGGAACAGGGAACAGGGAACAGGGAACAGGG